>NZ_LN831024.1:1248235-1560294 GCF_001457615.1 Pseudomonas aeruginosa
TTTCCTTATGGCAGTCCGAACGGTCGGGGGATCGGCGGCACTTCTTGTCGGGGCGCGGGGCCGGGTGCTCGCACGAAAGCGAAGCAACGCTAGCCGTTGTCTCGTTGACTATTCAAGTCCGGACGTGATGCGAAAAAGACAACGCCTCAGCGCTGCGAGAGCCCGGGCGCGTCGCCACTGAAGAAGCGCATGCCGCGGCGCAGGTGTTCCAGGCAGGCGATCGCCGCCACGGTCAGCTCGCGGCCCTTGTGGCTGACGATCCGCGCGCGGGCGTCGCGCAGCGCCGGGTGGGCCAGCGGCAGGCAACGGATATGCCCGGCCTCGATCTCGTGGCTGACCGTCAACTCCGGCATGAAGGCCACGCCGATGCCGGACTTGACGAAATTGGTCAGCACCGCCACCGAGTTGGTGCGCAGCTTCGGCCTTAGCTCGATGCGCTCCAGTTGGGCGGCGATCACCGCCAGTTGGCCCATGCCGGTGCTGTTGTGGATCAACGCCAGCGACTCGTTGCGCAGCGCGCGCATCGGCACCGCGCCGCGGTGTCCGGCGAGGGCATGGTTGGCGGGGATGATCAGGTCGAGGGGCTGGCGGGTGTCGACGTGCACGTCCAGTTCGCCGTCCTCGACCGGGGCGTAGACCAGGGCCAGGTCGACGGCGTCTTCCTTGACCAGCGCCACGCCTTCGTTGGCCCCGGCCATGCGGACCTCCAGCTCGATGCCGGGGTAGCGCAGGATGAAACTCTGCAATGGCTGGGAGATCAGGTCGGCGATGAAGCCCTCGCCGACCGCCAGGCGCACCTTGCCCTGGCGCAGCCCCTGCAGGGCCGACAGACGCGACAGCACGCCCTCTTCGTTGGCCCGTTGCTGGCGGTAGTGCGCCACCAGCAGCTCGCCGGCCTCGGTAGGCGCCACGCCTTGCGGGGTGCGTTGCAGGAGGCGCACGCCGAGATGTTCCTCCAGGCTGGCGAGCTGCCGGCTGATGGCCGAGGGGTCGATGTTCAGGTGCTGGGCGGCGCGGCGAAGAGAACCGTGGTGGATCACCTCGTTGAGGTAGGCCAGGGCGCGCTGGCTGAGGCGGATCATCGCGGCTCAGTCCAGCAGCGACAGGGTCACCGGCGTCCGGTGGTTGTCCTCGACCCGCACCTCCAGTTCGCCTTCCGCCAGGCGCGCCTTCAGGCGCTGTCCCGGCTGGGTCTGGCCGGCATCGCGGATCGCCCGGCCACGCTCGTCGAGGAGGATGCTGTAGCCGCGGCCCAGGGTCGCCAGCGGGCTGACCACGTTGAGCGTCTGCGCCAGTCCTTCGAGGCGCTGACGACGATCCTTCAGTACCTCACGGGCGGCGCGCGGCAGGCGCGCGGCGAGGCTGTCGAGCTTCTGCCGGAGCAGCGCCAGGGTGCGGCCCGGATGCTGTGCGGCGAGACGTGTCTCCAGGCGGACCAGGCGTTCGTGGCGGACCGCCAGCTGGCGCTCGAAGGCACGGCGCAGGCGCATGTCCAGGTCGTCCAGGCGCTGCGCCTGCTGGCGCAGGCGTTCGCCGGGATGGCGCAGGCGGCGGGCGACGCCTTCCAGGCGCAGGCGTTCGCGCAGCAACTGGTCGCGCATGCGCAGCACCAGGCGCCGGCGCAGGCCGTCGAGACGCTGCTGCAGGTCGCCGGCGTTGGGCGCCAGCAGTTCGGCGGCGGCCGAAGGCGTCGGCGCGCGCACGTCGGCGACGAAGTCGCTGATCGATACGTCGGTCTCGTGGCCGACCGCGCTGACGATTGGCGTGGCGCAGGCCGCCACGGCGCGCGCCACCGCTTCTTCGTTGAAGCACCAGAGGTCTTCCAGGGAACCGCCGCCACGGGCCAGGATCAGCGCGTCGAAGCCTTGCCGGTCGGCCAGTTGCAGCGCGCGGACGATCTGTGCGACGGCCTCGCGGCCCTGCACTGCGGTGGGCACCAGGGTCAGCTCGACCTGCGGTGCGCGGCGGCGAAACACGCTGATGATGTCGCGGATCACCGCCCCGCTGGGCGAACTGACGATACCGATGCGGCGCGGATGGGCGGGCAGCGGACGCTTGCGTTCGCTGGCGAACAGGCCTTCGCCGGCGAGTTTTTCCTTCAATGCCTCGAAGGCCAGGCGCAGGGCGCCGTCGCCGGCCGGCTCGACGGTATCGGCGATCAACTGGTAGTCGCCGCGTCCCTCGAACAGCGAGATCTTCCCGCGCACCTTTACCGCCAGCCCGTCGCGCAAGGCCTGGCGTACGCGCAGGGCGTTCTGCCGGAACAGCGCGCAGCGGATCTGCGCGTTGCTGTCCTTGAGGGTGAAGTAGACATGGCCGGAGGCCGGCCGGGCGAGGTTGGACAGCTCGCCCTCGACCCAGACCTGCGGGAACACGTCTTCCAGCAGCAGGCGGGCGCGCTGGTTCAGTTGGCTGACGGTCAGCACCTCGCGATCGAGGCCGAGCCGTTGGAAGGGATCGTTACGCATGGGCGGCATGATAAGGCGGCGCACCGGGATGTGCGATCAATCCTTGGCTTCGTTCGGCAGATTCTCCAGGAAATATTCGACGAAGCCTTCCACCAGGGGGCTATCGTCGCGTCGCCAGGCCAGCGCCACCTCGCTGTATGCCTCGGCCTCGGCCAGAGACATGAAGCGCACGGCGGGCGGTGCGATGGCGCGCATCGAGGCGGGCACCAGGGCGACGCCGAAGCCGGCCTCGATCAGTTGCAACTGGCTGGTCTTGCGCGACAGCGCGCGCGCCGGGCGTGGGTAGAAACCGGCGCCGAGGCAGAGTTCGGCGGCGCGATAGCTGAGGCCGCCGCGTTGCAGGTGGGGAATGGAGACGAAGGTTTCTCCGGCCAGGGCGGCCAGGGCCACGGGGGCTTCACGGCGGGCCAGCGGATGGTCGGCGGCGAGAGCCAGGAGCAACGGCTCGCGGTACAGGGCGCGGAGGTGCAGCCGGGGATGCTGGCGCAGCACCGGCAGGCGCAGCAGGCCAAGGTCCAGGCGTCCTTCGGCGAGATCGGCGAGTTGCTGCTCGGAGGATTGCTGGGTCAGTTCCAGGCGGACGCCGCTCTGCACCGCGAGGTAGCCGCGCAGCGCCGCTTGCAGGCCGCCCACCAGCGGCACCGAGCTGGAGTGCCCCAGGCGCAGCAGGCCATGGCCGCCTTCGCCGACCTCGCGAGCCAGGCGCCGGGCGGCCTCCAGGTCGCCGAGCAGGCGCTGCGCGCGTGGCAGGAAGGCGCGACCGGCCGGCGTCAGCTCGACCCGGCGCGGACCGCGGCGGAGCAGTGGGGTGCCGATGCTGTCCTCCAGTTCGCGCACCTGCCGGCTGAGCGCCGACTGGGCGACGAACAGGCGTTCGGCGGCACGGCTGAAGCCGCCGGACTCGACGATTTCGACGAAGTAATGGAGTTGCCGCAAAGAGATCATCGGAAGATTCCCCATGCCTTTTCGAGATGGCTACAGGGCTCGGATTGTATTGGCTGGCGCGCCGTTGCGCTCGCTAGAGTGCGCAGGTCGTCGTTCCGGGAGTCGCCATGTCCTCGCTCGATCCGTCAGTCCTGTTCGCCGCCCTGCCGTTCAGCCTATGGCAATGGCTGCTGGTCGAACTGGCCATCGTCCTCGCCTATGTGGTGTTCGGCATCGCCGGCTTCGGCACCGCGCTGGTCGCCGGCCCGTTGCTGGCCGGGGTGCTGCCGCTGTCGCAGATCATTCCGCTGCTGGTCCTGCTGGATTTCAGCGCGTCGTTCGGCAACTGGCTGCCGGCGCGGCGGCAGATCGCCATCACTGAGCTCAAGCGTCTGCTGCCCTGCATGTTGCTGGGCTGTGCGCTGGGGGCGTACGGACTTCTGGCGCTACGCGCGGAGCTGCTGATGCTGGCCCTCGGCGTGTTCGTCAGTCTCTATGCGCTCTACGCGCTGTTCCTCCAGCCACGCGGCCAGCCGCGCTGGCGGGCGACCTGGGCGTTGCCCTTCGGTGTCTTCGGCGGGCTGTTCGGCGCGTTGTTCGGCAGCGGCGGCTTCCTTTATTCGCTGTACCTGAACGGACGCCTGGCGAGCAAGGAGCAGATGCGCGCCACCCAGAGCGCGCTGATCGGTTGTAGCACCTTCGTCCGCCTGGGGCTGTTCCTGCTCGGCGGGCTGTATGCCGCGCGCGAGCCCTGGCTGCTCGCCGCCTGCCTGCTGCCGGGCATGGCGCTGGGCCTGTGGATCGGCCGTCGGGTGACCCTGCGTCTGTCGCGTGAAGCCTTCGTCCGCCTGGTCACCTGGCTGGTGCTGTGCAGCGGCCTGGCGCTGGTCGGGCGCTACCTGGCCGCTTGAAGCGGCTGCGCCGGGCACAGGCCGAACTGTGCGGCCAGCTCTTCGAGGCGCTGGCGCTGGAAGTCGCGGAACGCCGCGTTGGGCTGCTGCAACTCGATGAAGTCGCGCAGCGGGTCGCGCACCGCGCTGCGCACGCCGCTGAGTTCTTCGATCACAGCCAAGCCGCAGAACGGCACGTAGGCTTCCGAGTAGCCGCCTTCGTGGACCACCACCAGGCGTCCGCCGGCATGCCGCTCGGCCGCGTCGCGGACCATCGCGGTCATCGCCCGGAAGCTGTCGCTGTGCAGTTGCATGCGTGCCAGCGGGTCCACCGCGTTGGCGTCGAAGCCACTGGCGACCACGATCAATTGCGGGCGGAAGCGCTCCAGCGCCGGCAACACGATGCGTTGCATGGCCTGCATGTAGGCGTCGTGACCGCCGCCGGGAAGCAGCGGCACGTTGAGGTTGAAGCCACGACCGCGATCCTCGCCGATGTCTTCGGCGCCGCTGTAGCCAGGCGGGAAGCAGCCGTCCTGGTGCAGGGAAATGCTCAACACGTCGTCGCGCCGGTAGTAGATCGCCTGGGTGCCGTTGCCGTGGTGCACGTCCCAGTCCAGCACCGCGACCCGCTCGACGCCGTGGCGCGCCTTGGCCGCCTCGATGGCCACGGCGATGTTGGCGAAGAAACAGAAGCCCATCGCCTGGTCCGGCAGGCAGTGGTGACCCGGCGGCCGCGACAGCGAGTAGGCGTTGTCCGCCTCGCCGGCGAGCACCGCGTCCAGCGCGGCGATGGCCAGGCCGGCGGAGAGCCGGGCGATCTCGTAGCTGCCCGGGCCGATCGGCGCGTCCTGGCCGAGGCTGCCGCCGCCGGCGTCGCTCAACGCCTTGAAGCGTTCCAGATAGTGCGCCGGATGCACGCGCAGCAGGTCCTCGTCGCTCGCCGGCGGTGCGCTGCGCAGTTGCAGGCGGGCGGTCAGGCCGGACACGTCGAGCAGGCTTTTCAGCCGGCGCTTGGTTTCCGGTGATTCGGCGTGTCCGGCGGCGGCAGGCGGTTGCACCCAGCCGCCGACCGGCAGGGTCAGCGCGTGCGGGCCGGCGGCGTGCCAGAGGCAGAGTTCGTCGAAGAAGAAAGCGGTACGTCGGGTCATGGCGGGTATCCGTGGTTCGGGAAAGGGTTTCAGCGTGGCCGGCAGGCCAGGGCCAGCAGCAGCGAGAGGGCGGCCAGGCCGGCGGCGATCGGCAGCAGCGGGAGGAAACCGCCGCTGCCTTCGATGAGTCGTCCTGCCAGCGCCGGGCCGATGGCCAGCCCGCCGCCGATGACCAGGTTGGAGGCGTTCATCAGGCGGCCGGAGCGGTCCAGGTCGGCGAGGCAGGCGAGGATGAACGGCAGGGCGAAGGTCCAGGTGAACTTGAACAGCAGCGCGGCCAGGGCGAAGCGCGCCAGCGGCGGCTGGCCGATCAGCAGGAGGATCGCCGCGGCCATCGCCAGGTAGCCGCCGAGCAGCATCAGGTCGCGCGGCAGGCGGTTGCCGATGAAGGAGGCGCAGGCCGCCCCCGCGATGCCCATCAGGGTGGCGCCGGCGAGTACCTCGCCGCTGGCGCCGGCACCGATCCCCGCGCCTTCGGCGATGGCGCCGATGAAGGTCCAGACGCCGCTGAGGCTGATATAGAAGGTGAGCACGGCGAGGATACCCAGCCCGACCCGCAGTCGCGAGTGAACCGCGCCGGTACTGGCGCGGGCTTCCGCTGGCGGGCTGCCACTGGGGAAGGCCCGCGACAACGGTAGGGCGAGGCCCATCAGGCCGGCCAGCAAGAGGTAGCAGGCGGCCAGGCCGAAGCGTTCGAACAGCGCCGGCAGCAGTGCCAGGCCGACGGCGCCGACCACCAGTTGGCCCATCACCCAGAGCCCGTAGACCCGGCTCGGGGTGGCGGTGCTGGCGGCGCTGGACAGGCAGAGGATCATCAGCGAGCCGCCGGCGAGGGCGCTGCAGAAACGCAGGGCGAGCAGCAGCGGGTAGCTGCCGGCCAGCGCCGAGGCCAGGTTGGCGGCGATGAACAGCAGGCCGGCGAGCAGCGCCGCGTGGCGCCAATCGACGCGTTTCAGCCAATGGAAGGCCGGCAGCGTCGCCAGGCTCATGGCGCCCAGCTCCACCGAAAACAGGTCGCCGACCCGCGCCGGGCTCAGTTGCCACTGGGTCGCCAGTTGCGCGGCGACGGCGGGGGCGGTCATCAGGATGGTCGGGGTGATCGCGGCGAACACCACGATTGCCGCGAGCAGCGCGAGGTTGCCAGACGCCGGAGAGGCGCTGGCGAGAGTCTTGTCGGAAGCGCTCATGGCTGCGCCTCCTCAGAACACATGGACCAGGCGCAACAGGGCCTGGCTGCCATGGAAAGCATTGTCGGTGGCGACGTTGCGCGAGAGACCGAACATCAGGCTGTTGCGCCGGTCTAGCCAGTGGCCTAGCTCGAAGCCGAGTTGGGTGTAGCGCTGGTGGGTGTCGTCGAGGGTATGGCCCTGCAGCTTCAGTTCGCCGCCATCGGCGTGCACCAGCTTGAGGGCGCCGTAGGTGCTCTGGCTGAAGTCGTAGGAGGCGAAGGCTTGCAGGCGATAGAGCGGTTTCTGTTCCAGGTCGCTGCCGAAGTAGTCGTCGTTCTTCGCGTAGAACTGCGCTTCCAGGTTGGCTTCCAGCACCCAGTCGCGGCCGATGCCCTGGGTGTAGTTGTAGACGAAGGTGGCGCCCCAGCGGTTGGCGCCGGGCGAGACATCGGGGTTCTTCGCGTGGTACTCGCCCAGCGGCAGGGTGATCAGGGTCAGCAGGCCGCTGTAGCGGCGCCGTTCCGGGTCGTTGACGAAAAACAGGGTGCCGCCGACCTGGGGATCGCCGAAACCGGTCTCGCCGGTATGCCCGACGCTGCCGGGCAGGCGCGCATCGATGTCGACGAAGGGAATGATGAACTGCGGCGTGCAGAGAGTGCCGCAGATGTCGCTGAAGAACACCTGGCGGTAGGCCACCGCGTTGGTCTTCAGTTCGGCCTTGCCGTTGCGATCGGCCGGCCCGTGGAACTCATGGGCGCGGGTCGCCGGCAGGTAGAGTACGCCGAGCGTGGTGCCCGCCGGGGCGCCGAAGAAGTCGCGGGCGTTGAGGTCGGCGGCGCCGGCCTCGGCGCCCAGCAGGAGCTGGATGCCGAACAGCGCGAGGGCGCTGGCGGTCGGTGCGGCCATCGAGGCGGTGCGGTGGGTCATGTGTCGGTCTCCCCGGTCGTTGTGTGCCCGGCGTTCGTCGCGCCGGTGGTGGTTGCGCCTTTTCGCAGGCGAAAGGGCGCCCATGCCGCCCTTGACGGGGCGGTCGAAGCGGTGATGGCAGGGGTGGAGGGCTGTCAGCCAGGCGGGAACTGGTGCAGCAGGTGGGCGATGCTCGCCTTGTCGTTGACGCCGAGCTTGGAATAGATGGTGCGTATGTGATGGCGCACGGTGTTCGGCGCCAGGCCGAGGTCGCGGGCGATCTGCTTGTAGGTCTTGCCTTCGCTGAACAGCAGGGCGACGTCGCCTTCGCGATTGCTCAACTGTTCGATCGCGCTCGGTTGCCGCGCGGTGAGCAGGTAGAGGTCGCCGACCTGCCGCGAGTCGATCACCAGGCGCGCATCGCGATAGCCCTGCGGGCTGGTTTCCTCCGGCAGCTGCGGGCCGGTCCAGCCCGGCCAGGCGCCGAGCAGCAGGTCGACGAAGCCGCGTTCGGCGCAATGCAGCACGCCGTAGCGATCGCATACCGCCATGGCCAGAGCCTGGCGTTCGAGGGATTCGCGCAGGGCCACCAGGGTACGGATCTGGTTGGCCGAGACGGCCGCGGCCAGGTGCGCCGAGAGTTGCCCGAGGAGCAGTTTCTCCTGGTCCGCGAAGGGCGGGCCGCCAGGCGTGCGATAGAGGGCGACATGGTCGCTGAGGCGGGTGATCGGATCGACGTGGATCACGCAGAGCAGCTCACCGATGTCGTGACGCGCGCCAAGCCAGCGCAGCCCGGCGGTGGCCTGCATGTCAACGGCCACGGCGGTGCCCGGGCGGGCGTGTACCAGGCCGACGGTGATGTCGTCGTGGCTGATCGATTTCCAGTCCTCGACATAGTGCTCTTCGAGGTTGAACAGGTGTGCGCTGTGCTCCACCGGCACGCCGTCGATCAGCGCCGCGCGGCCCCACCAGGCACGCTGGAACGGCACCAGTTGCTGCAGACGTTCCAGCGCGGTGCGATGGAAACGCTCCAGGGTCTTGTCGCGCGCCAGCCGGTTGATATCCAGCACGGCGGCGCCGAACGCCGCGAGCAAGGCTGCGGATGACGAATGCGGGTCAGTGCTCCCTTTCATTCTCTCCCCCGTCCCACTTTTATAGTTCTTGGAATCGGCGTCCGCCGCCTGGGCGGTCGCTGGGTGACGTACGCAGTATCCGGCCATCCGCCGCCGCGCTGCCATCCTGCAAATGCGGGATAGGACAGGCGGAACGGGGCCTGGCGGGCGCCTTGCAAGATATTTGCCCATTCGCCGTTTTCGGCGATCAACTGCGTTGAGCGGAAGCGCGTGGCTGGGTATAATGTCGCGCTTCCATTTTTCCCGTCTGGGAGCGCCCGCCATGCTGCGAATCAGTCAAGAAGCCCTGACTTTCGACGACGTCCTTCTGATCCCCGGTTATTCCGAAGTCCTGCCCAAGGACGTGAGTTTGAAAACTCGCCTGACCCGCGGCATCGAACTGAACATCCCGCTGGTATCCGCCGCGATGGATACCGTGACCGAAGCCCGCCTGGCCATCGCCATGGCCCAGGAAGGCGGCATCGGCATCATCCACAAGAACATGGGCATCGAGCAGCAGGCCGCGGAAGTCCGCAAGGTCAAGAAGCACGAAACGGCCATCGTCCGCGACCCGGTCACCGTGACCCCCTCGACCAAGATCATCGAACTGCTGCAGATGGCCCGCGAGTACGGCTTCTCCGGTTTCCCGGTGGTGGAGCAGGGCGAGCTGGTCGGTATCGTCACCGGTCGCGACCTGCGGGTGAAGCCGAACGCCGGCGATACCGTCGCCGCGATCATGACCCCGAAGGACAAGCTGGTCACCGCCCGCGAAGGCACCCCGCTGGAAGAGATGAAGGCCAAGCTCTACGAGAACCGCATCGAGAAGATGCTGGTGGTCGACGAGAACTTCTACCTGCGTGGCCTGGTGACCTTCCGTGACATCGAGAAGGCCAAGACCTACCCGCTGGCGTCCAAGGACGAGCAGGGCCGCCTGCGCGTCGGCGCCGCCGTCGGCACCGGCGCCGATACCGGCGAGCGCGTTGCCGCGCTGGTCGCCGCCGGGGTCGACGTGGTGGTGGTGGACACCGCCCACGGCCACTCCAAGGGCGTGATCGAGCGTGTGCGCTGGGTCAAGCAGACCTTCCCGGACGTCCAGGTGATCGGCGGCAACATCGCCACCGCCGAGGCCGCCAAGGCCCTCGCCGAGGCTGGCGCCGACGCGGTCAAGGTCGGCATCGGCCCGGGCTCGATCTGCACCACCCGCATCGTCGCCGGTGTCGGCGTGCCGCAGATCTCCGCCATTGCCAACGTTGCCGCCGCCCTCGAAGGCACCGGCGTACCGCTGATCGCCGACGGCGGCATCCGCTTCTCCGGCGACCTGGCCAAGGCCATGGTCGCCGGCGCCTACTGTGTGATGATGGGCTCGATGTTCGCCGGTACCGAGGAAGCGCCGGGCGAGATCGAGCTGTTCCAGGGCCGTTCCTACAAGTCCTACCGCGGCATGGGTTCGCTGGGCGCCATGTCCGGCTCCCAGGGCTCGTCCGACCGCTACTTCCAGGACGCCTCCGCCGGCGCCGAGAAGCTGGTGCCGGAAGGCATCGAGGGTCGCGTGCCGTACAAGGGTGCCCTGTCCGCCATCGTCCACCAGCTGATGGGCGGCCTGCGCGCCGCCATGGGCTACACCGGCAGCGCCGACATCCAGCAGATGCGCACGCAGCCGCAGTTCGTCCGGATCACCGGCGCGGGCATGGCCGAGTCCCATGTCCACGACGTCCAGATCACCAAGGAAGCCCCCAACTACCGGGTTGGTTGAGGCTGATTGAAATGAGTGCTGCACGGGGCTGTTCGATTCAGCCCCGTGTCGTTTTCGAATTCCGTAGCGAGAGATGGCCATGTCCCAAGACATTCACGCCCACCGTATCCTGATCCTCGATTTCGGCTCCCAGTACACCCAACTGATCGCTCGCCGCGTGCGCGAGATCGGCGTGTATTGCGAAATCCATCCCTTCGACATGAGCAACGAGGCGATCATCGCCTTCGCGCCGCGCGGCATCATCCTCGCCGGTGGCCCCGAGTCGGTACACGAAGCCGACAGCCCGCGCGCGCCGCAGGCGGTGTTCGACCTGAAGGTGCCGCTGTTCGGCATCTGCTACGGCATGCAGACCATGGCCGAGCAGATGGGCGGCAAGGTGCAGGGCTCCGACCTGCGCGAGTTCGGCTACGCCCGCGTCGACGTGGTCGGCAAGGCGCGCCTGCTGGACGGCATCGAGGACCACGTGGACGACGACGGCGTGCTCGGCCTCGACGTGTGGATGAGCCACGGCGACAAGGTCACCGAGATGCCGGCCGGCTTCCACATCCTGGCCAGCACCCCGAGCTGCCCGATCGCCGCCATGGCCGACGATGCCCGCGCCTACTACGGCGTGCAATTCCACCCGGAAGTCACCCACACCAAGCAGGGCCTGCGCATTCTCTCGCGCTTCGTCCTCGACATCTGCGGTTGCGCCGCGCTGTGGACCCCCTCGAACATCGTCGACGACGCCATCGCCACCGTGCGCGCCCAGGTCGGTTCCTCCAAGGTCCTGCTAGGCCTCTCCGGCGGCGTGGACTCCTCGGTGGTCGCCGCGCTGTTGCACAAGGCCATCGGCGACCAACTGACCTGCGTGTTCGTCGACAACGGCCTGCTGCGCCTGCACGAAGGCGACCAGGTGATGGCCATGTTCGCCGAGAACATGGGCGTGAAGGTGATCCGCGCCAACGCCGAGGACAAGTTCCTCGGCCGCCTGGCCGGCGTCGCCGACCCGGAAGAGAAGCGCAAGATCATCGGCCGCACCTTCATCGAAGTCTTCGACGAAGAAGCCACCAAGCTGCAGGACGTGAAGTTCCTCGCCCAGGGCACCATCTACCCCGACGTGATCGAGTCGGCCGGCGCCAAGACCGGCAAGGCCCACGTGATCAAGTCGCACCACAACGTCGGCGGCCTGCCGGAGGACATGCAGTTCGAACTGGTCGAGCCGCTGCGCGAACTGTTCAAGGACGAAGTGCGCAAGATCGGCCTGGAGCTGGGCCTGCCCTACGACATGGTCTACCGCCACCCGTTCCCCGGCCCGGGCCTGGGCGTGCGCATCCTCGGCGAGGTGAAGAAGGAGTACGCCGACCTGCTGCGCCAGGCCGACCACATCTTCATCGAGGAACTGCGCGCCTTCGACTGGTACCACAAGACCAGCCAGGCGTTCGTGGTGTTCCAGCCAGTGAAATCGGTCGGCGTGGTCGGCGACGGCCGTCGCTACGCCTGGGTCGTCGCCCTGCGCGCGGTGGAGACCATCGACTTCATGACCGCGCGCTGGGCGCACCTGCCCTACGAACTGCTGGAGAAGGTCTCGAACCGCATCATCAACGAGATTGCCGGTATCTCCCGGGTCACCTACGACGTGTCGAGCAAGCCGCCGGCGACTATCGAGTGGGAGTGAAGCCACTTCTTCCCTGGTGATTCATCCGAAAGACAACGGCCGTAAGGCCGTTGTCTTTTATGGCTCCGCCAAATGATGTCTGTATAGCGTTGGCTGGTGGTCCGGCAACTGTTTAACGGCCGTTTTACGGTTGAATCGGCCCGTCGATCATGAGATATACTGCTTCGCTTTAATGATGCTTTGCTAATTGTCATGGCAGCTTTTCAGTGAAAAGTGTCGGTTTCTCGGGGCTGTCGAAATTTCGCAGCATTTTTGGGGTTTCATTGTTTCAGAGGCGAGTTTCGGGATGAAAATAAAGGCCGCGTTGATTGTTGATGATCTTTCATTGAGTGAGTGGCAAAAGCGGGCGATTGAAGACTCTTCTGAGTATCTTGATATTCAATTGGTTCTCAGTTGTCGTAATAGCGCGACCAAGAAAAGTGTCATCAAGCATTGCGGGTATTATTTTCTCAATATTCTTTCCCTGAAGAATGATATGACTCGTCGAGTGCAGTTAGACTCTCGTGGCTCAGAAGTCATTCATTTCGATTCTGATTACGAAGGGGCCTGGCAGCGCATCCCGGAAGATGTCTGCGCCCGAATTCTGGATAAGGGAATAAAGCTGGTCATCAAGTTTGGCATGTCTCTGCTCCGCATCGATGGAGGATTGCAGAGGCTGGACATTCTTTCCTACCACCATGGCGATCCAGAGTACTACAGGGGGCGGCCCGCGGGCTTTTATGAGATCTATGAAAATGCAGACAGCGTCGGGATCATAGTCCAGAAGCTCTCCAACAAACTGGACGCCGGCGAGGTCTTGGTGCGCGGGTACTCCAAGGTTCATCACCACTCCTACAAGAAAACCTCAAGAAACTTTTATCTGAATTCGGTCGTGCTGCTTCGCAAGGCGCTTGTCAATTACTCTCGGGGAGAGCAGGTGGTATTAGAAAAGCTGGGCAAAAACTACCGTCTGCCCAGCAATTTCACCGTCTTCAAGTTTTTCTGCAAGACTATCTTCCGGGGGCTTGCCCGGCTATCGTACGGGGCGTTTTTCGAAAAAAAATGGAATGTCGTTGCGCTTCCTTACAACGATATTCCTTCGTTGCAAGAATTGTCCGTCTCAGCAGGAAAGATTCCGAAGGTGGAGAAGGGGTATACTTTCTACGCCGATCCTTTCTTTAGTGCGGACGGTAAGCTGATACGTCTCGAAGCCTTGAATGCTAGCAACGGTCTGGGTGAAATCATTGAATTGAAGGCCCAGAGTCTTGACTTTTCACGTGTGATCTTGAAGGGGAATCATTTTTCCTATCCCTATTCGTTCGAGGCGTCTGGTGTCGAATATCTGATACCGGAAGTCGCCTCTCATTCCGCTCCCTGTCTTCTGCCTCCTCCTTTCGCTCTGGAGAGCAAGAAGCTATTCCAGGGAATGGAGGGTGAGCGGATTCTGGATGGCACGCTTTTCGAACACGGGGGCAGGTACTACCTGTTCTGCGGCCAGGCGGTATCAGGTTCGGACAACCTTTATCTTTATGTCGGCGAGAGCCTGGAAGGACCCTACACTTCCCATCCCTGTAACCCTGTGGTGATGAATCCCGGCTCCGCACGAATGGGCGGGCGTATCTTCAAGGAGGGAGGAAAGCTTTACCGGTTCGGTCAGAACAACTCCTATGGTTATGGAAGCAGTCTGGCCGTAAACGAAATCGAGGTGCTCGATCCAGAGCATTATTCGGAGAAGCGTGTAGCAAACCTGGCGTTCCAGGACGCACGCGGTCCGCATACCATCGACATTCATGGGCAAACCATGATCCTCGATTTCTACCAGGACAGATTTTCGCTTCTGGCGGGGTATCGCCGTTTGGTGGCCAGGCTGCTCAGCAAGGGCTGAGCCATTTCCGCGTCGCCAGCAAGTTACCCACGAACT
Organism: Pseudomonas aeruginosa; assembly: GCF_001457615.1. Classification (GTDB taxonomy): domain Bacteria; phylum Pseudomonadota; class Gammaproteobacteria; order Pseudomonadales; family Pseudomonadaceae; genus Pseudomonas; species Pseudomonas aeruginosa. Next base: position 1,262,163 of record NZ_LN831024.1, read on the forward strand.
GGGCGGAGCGACTACTGGTCGTAGAGACGCACATGGGCAGGGTGGCCGACAGGTCGCCGTCTTCTATGTATGCGTCTTGGCAGGCCGGCGAATTTGTGATGTTAGCCATCGATTTTCTTCGCTCGGCGGCGGAAGCTTCTGTGGTTTTACCTATTCCCGAGCAAGCGAGGGAGCGGCTTCAACAAGCAAGTACAAGTCAGGCTCATGTCGAACGGTTATCCACCAAAGTATCGCTCTGATATTGATGGCTTGCGCGCAGTGGCGGTGCTTTCCGTCATTGTGTTCCATGCCTTCCCGGAAGTGTTCGGTGGAGTGACCTGCCCCCAGTTTTAGTACAGCTGCCTAGTTAGTAGGCCCTGGGGTTGATATCAATTTTTCCTGCTTCAGCTGCTGTTGGCGAGTTCGCCAACGTACAGCAAATTCTGCGCCGTCCCGTGCTTTTCTTGCAGCGGTGATGAAACAGCTGCTTACGGGATCGGACGATCTCGATAGGAAACTGGATTCCGCTGCATTCGGAATCCAGTTTTCCACTTCGATAATGACCCTCGTCCCAAGAGCCAGCGCTATCCGCCTGGCCGCTTCCGCATGCGAGGAGAGTTCTCATGGCTATCAGGCAAACCCCCATCAATTCGGGATTCGGAGCGAAAACGCAGGCCAGCGAGGTGATGGCGGGGCGAGACCTCTCCGGAAAGACCGCCATCGTGACCGGCGGCTACTCCGGTCTTGGCCTGGAAACCACGAAGGCGCTGGCCGACGCGGGCGCGCGGGTCATTGTTACGGCGCGCAGACCGGATGTGGCAAGGGAGGCGCTGCTCGGGCTCGACGAAGTCGAGGTGCAGGCGCTCGACCTGGCCGAGTTGGCCAGCGTGCGTCGGTTCGCCGAGGCCTTCTCCGCCTCGCGCCGTCGTGCCGATATCGTCATCAACAACGCCGGTGTGATGGCCTGTCCCGAGACCCGCGTAGGCCCGGGCTGGGAAGCGCAGTTCGCGACCAATCACCTTGGCCACTACGCCCTGGTGAGCCTCTTGTGGCCGTCGCTCGCGGATGACGCGCGATTGGTCGCCGTGTCCTCCGCCGGGCACCACTACTCGGCGATCCGCTGGGACGACGTGCAGTTCGAACGGGGCTACGACAAGTGGCTGGCTTATGCGCAGTCGAAGACTGCCAACGCCCTGTTCGCCATCCAGTTGGATGCGCTGGGTCGCGAGAGGGGTGTGCATGCCTTCGCATTGCATCCGGGCAGCATCGCCACACCGTTGCAACGCCATGTTCCACGGGCGGAGATGATCGCCCTGGGCTGGATGGACGAAGCCGGCAATCCGGCCAGCCCCGACACGCTCAAGACCCCGCAGCAGGGGGCTGCCACCCAGCTGTGGGCTGCGACCTCTCCGCTGCTGGCGGGGATGGGCGGGCTCTACTGCGAGGATTGCGACATCGCAGGCATCGCGCCGGACGACTCGCGCACCCTGGCCGGCGTACGCGAGCATGCGATCGATCCGGAGCAGGCCCGCCGCCTCTGGAGGCTTTCGGCGACGCTCACCGGGATCGACGCATTCGCGTCCTAGTCGAGCACACGGAAGACGTCGCGGATACCGCGCTTTCTGTCCATCAAACAAGCACCGGGATCGATCGAATGACCTCCAGCAGCGTAGGGAAAGGTATTGCCATCTCCGGCATGTTCTTCATGCTCGGATTGTGTTTCGGGAGCCTCAGCTCCCGGATGGCCACGATAAAAGACGGACTCCAGCTTTCCGACGGGGTGTTCGGCAGTGCGCTTTTCGCCATGTCGGCCGGGGTGGTGCTCTCGTTGCCGGTATCCGGCTGGATGATCGCGAAGCTCGGCAGCAGAAACGTTGGAGTAACGGCGATTCTCGCGAACGCCGTTCTGCTGTCGTTGGTTCCCTTGGCTTCTAGCGTCTACCAGCTTGCTGCTCTGTTGTTCGTATCGGGGTTCTCCTATAGCGCGGTCAATGTGTCGAACAATACCCAGGCAAGCCTGTCGGAGGCGCTCATCGGAAAGACCGAGTTACCGTTTTTCCACGGTATATGGGGGTTGGCGGGATTCGTCGGCGCCGGGTTCGGGGCGTTGATGATCGGGCAGGACTTTGCCTTGTCCACGCATTTCGGCGTGATATCGGTGATCGCCTTCCTGGCCGCCCTGGCCTGCTGGCGCTTTCTCCACGACCAGCCTGGCGCGGAGCGGGTCGGGCGGGCCTTCACGATGCCGGACAGGAGGCTTTTCAACTACGGGCTGATCGTTTTTTTCTCGATGGCCTGCGAAGGCATCATGTATGACTGGAGCGTCGTCTATTTCCAGGACGTGGTCTCGGCCGAGCGGCAACTGGTCGGAGTCGGCTTCATGGTGTTCATGGGCGCCATGACTGTCGGCCGGCTTCTGCTGAACCGAGTCGCCGACCGTTTCGGTACGCGCAGCACCTTGCAGTGGAGCGGGGGGCTCGCCTTGATCGGCATGGTCACGACGATCGCCTATCCGAGCCTGCTGGCGTCGATCATTGGCTTCTGCCTTGTCGGTCTCGGCATCTGTACCGTCATTCCGCTGGTGGCGGGGGCCGCCGCCCGCTCCTCGAGCATGGCGCCGAGTTCGGCTATCGCAGCCGTTCTGACGATCGGATTCCTGGGCACGTTGATCGGCCCGCCGCTGATCGGCTTTCTCTCCGAAGCGTTCGGCCTGCGTTATGCCTTCGGCGCGTGCGTGGTCCTGGCCATCGGGATCATCCTTCGGGCGGGAAAGATACCGTGGCAAGCTCCGTCGGTCGTTTGACCATGCGCTCGACCGCTCGGGGAACCTGCCGCATGGGCGGTTCGCCGAGCGCTATGCCCTGCTGGCCTGCCGGCTGCGATAGTCTCTGGGCGAGCATTTCATGATGCGTTTGAAGGCGTTGCTGAAGGCGCTGTCCGAGCCGTAGCCCAGGGTTTGCGCGATCGAGGAAATCGTCGCTTTGCTGTCGCGCAGGGCGCGAGCCGCCAATTGCATACGCCAGTGCGATACATATTCCAGCGGCGCCAGTCCCGCGGTTTGCTTGAAACGCAGGGCCAGCGTGGAGCGCGAGGTACCCGCTACGTCGGCCAGGCGCTCGACCGTCCAGACTTTGGCCGGCTCGGCGTGGATCGCCCGGATCGCCGCGCCTATGCGCGGATCGGACAACGCCAGCAGCCAACTGGGCGTGTCGCTGCCCTTGCCGGCGAGATAGAGGCGCAGCACCTGCGCCAGCATGATGTGGCCCAGGTGGTGAGCGATCAGCGCGCTACCGGGTGACGGGCAGGAAAACTCATGGGCCAGTCGGTGCAGCGCCCAGCTCAGTACGGATGCCTGGTCCGAATCGCTTTTCACGACGGTCACCGGAGGCAGCCCGTCGAACAGCAGGTTGGCTTCTTCGCCAAAGGCGAAGCGACCGCCGATCAGGAAACAATCCTCGCTTTCCCCATAGTGCGCGACGCCGTCAGGGGCATCTCGGTAGAGCAGCGTGGCGTCGGCGGCGGGAAGGGATAGATCGCTGCCGACCAGCAGCGGACTGCGGCAGGACACCAGAAAGCAGTCGCCCGCTTCCAGTCGGATCGGCTCTTCCATGCCGTCGGTGGCCAGCAGGCAAGCGCCACGGACTACCACGTTGAACTTCACACCTTCCGGTGCCGGAAAGCGGAGTGCCCAATCGCCGCCGGTCTTCAGGGCGCCGAAGGAGGAGTCCTGGCTGTTGACCAGGGAAAGGACTTCGGAGAGAGGATCCATTGATGCTGGACGATCGCGATAGAAGATAGGAGTTTTTTGCATTCTAAGTCCGGAGATGTTTTCTCACAATGAGATTGCATCAGGTTGCCATCGACTCGGAGAACAGCATGCACGACAGACAGTTTCACATGCCTCCCGCTTTCGGCGGTGAGGCCAGCGACAGTGTCGCTCTCGCGGCGGGAGAGAAGCGATGATCAACCGTCAGATCGTTCTGAGCGAGCTTCCCCGGACTGCGCTCGCTGTCCGGCATTTTCAGGGGCGGGAGGTGCGTTGTCCGGTTCCGGCCGACGGTGAGCTGTTGCTTCGTGTCCTGTACATACCGCTGGACGCCGCCAGCCGGGCCTGGATGCAGGGCGCGACCTATCGCCCCGGCCTCGTGGCCGGGGAGGTGATGGCGGGGTTGGGACTGGCCGAGGTGGTGGAATCGTGCTCGGCGTCGTTCCAGCCCGGCGACCTGGTCTGTGCCGAGACCGGCTGGCAGACTTTCGCGGTCGTGCCGGCGGCCGGGCTCATCAGGCTGCCGCGCCTGGAGCCCCTCACGCACCTGCTCAGCGTCTACGGCGTAGCAGGCCTGACGGCCTATTTCGGCCTTCTCGAATGCGCCAGACCGGTGCAGGGCGAAACGCTGGCGGTGTCAGCCGCCGCCGGTGCCGTCGGCTCTATCGTCGGGCAGATCGCCAGGATCAGGGGCTGCCGTACTGTCGGCATTGCGGGAGGCGCCAGCAAATGCGCCTGGCTGGTTCGTGAACTGGGTTTCGACGCGGCACTCGACTACAAGACGGGGACGCTGGCCGATGACTTGCGGCGGACCTGTCCGGACGGGATCGACGCGTATTTCGACAACACCGGCGGTGCAATCCTCGATGCCTGTCTGCCGAACATGGCGGAGCATGGACGGGTCGCCTGTTGCGGCGCGATTTCGCAATACGACCTGGACCGACCCGCCGCCGGTCCTGCCGGGATCCCCGGGCTGCTCATCATCAAGCGCCTGACGTTGCGCGGATTCCTTCTTGGCGACTTTCTCGAGAGCAGAGAGCGGGCGCTCTCCGATCTCAAGGCATGGGTCGACTCCGGGCAGATCAAGGTATACGAGGATGTGCTCTACGGACTGGAAAGCCTGCCGGCGGCTCTGGTCGGCCTGTTGAATGGCGAGAACTTCGGCAAGCGCATCGTGAAGGTAGCCTGAGCGTAGTCCGCGACCAGCGATCCGCCGCTGGCGCTGGGGAGCTCTTTTGCTTGCTGCAGGTCAGCGGGAGTGTATTTGTTCCGAGCGAGAACTCGCCTTGTGGGCGTGGAAATGAGAAAATCTATCATTTCCCAGCCGCAGTACCGCGAAGGTGAAGGCTCCATGACATTTACCCGTAGACAAGTGCTCGGCGGCCTCGCCGGGCTGGCGGTGGTCGGCCTCGGCGCCGGCGGCGCGCGCTTCTGGCTGGCGCGTCCGCAGGTGGCGCAGGAGTACGACTACGAACTGATCGCCGCGCCGCTGGACCTGGAGATCGTCCCGGGCTTCAGCAGTCCGGCGCTGGCCTATGGCGGCCAGTGCCCCGGCGTGGAGTTGCGGGCGAAGCAGGGCGAGTGGCTGCGGGTGCGCTTCATCAACAGGCTGGACGAACCGACCACCATCCACTGGCACGGCATCCGCCTGCCGATCGAGATGGACGGCGTGCCGTACATTTCCCAGCCGCCGGTGCAGCCGGGCGAGAGTTTCATCTACCAGTTCAAGACCCAGGACGCCGGCAGCTACTGGTACCACCCGCACCTGATGAGCAGCGAGCAGCTCGGCCGCGGGCTGGTCGGCCCGCTGATCATCGAGGAGCGCGAACCCACCGGGTTCCGCCACGAGAAGGTTCTCTGCCTGAAGACCTGGCACGTGGACGAGCAGGGCGCCTTCACCCCCTTCAGCGTGCCGCGCCAGGCCGCGCGCGAAGGCACCCGCGGGCGCTATTCGACGATCAACGGCAAGCATGTGCCGACCATCGACCTGCCGGCCGGGCAGATTGTCCGGGTGCGCCTGCTGAACGTCGACAACACCGTCACCTACCGTCTCAACCTGCCCAACGGCGAGGCGAGGATCTATGCCATCGATGGCCATCCGGTGGAACCACGCGGCTTCGAGGGGCAGTACTGGATCGGTCCCGGGATGCGCCTGGAGCTGGCGCTGAAGGTGCCGGAAGCGGGCACCGAGCTGTCCCTGCGCGACGGGCCGGTACGCCTGGCGACGATCCGCAGCGTGGCCAGCGCCGAGGCACCTGCCGGCGACTGGCCGAAGCCGTTGCCGGCGAATCCGGTGAGCGAACCGGACCTGGCCAATGCCGAGAAGATCGGTTTCCGTTTCGAGTGGGTCGGGGCCATGTCCGATACCAGCGGCAAGAATCCCTATCCGTCGTTCTGGCAGATCAACGGCAAGGCCTGGGAAGGCGGCGAGGAGCACAAGCACAACGCGCCGCCGCTGGCCAAGCTCAAGGAAGGCCAGAGCTACATCTTCGAGCTGCGCAACATGGCGCAGTACCAGCACCCGATCCACCTGCATGGGATGGCCTTCAAGGTGCTGGATTCGGATCGCCGGGACATCATCCCGTACTTCACCGACACCTACCTGCTGGGCAAGAACGAGACTGCCCGCGTCGCGCTGGTGGCGGACAATCCGGGCCTGTGGATGTTCCACTGCCACGTCATCGACCATATGGAGACCGGCCTGATGGGGACCATCGCGGTCGGCGAGGCCTGGTGCGGGTGACTAAGCTGATCAGCAACGGCAAGGGCTACCCGACGGTAAAAGGCGTGCGTCCGATCATCGATCGCAGCCGGGACCCGCATTTCATGCGCGAGGCCCTGGCAGAGGCGGAAAAGGCCGCGGCCCTCGGCGAAGTGCCGGTGGGCGCGGTCCTGGTGCGCGAGGGCGAGATCATCGGGCGGGGCTTCAACCGGCCGATCAGTAGCCACGATCCCAGTGCCCACGCCGAAATGCTGGCGATCCGCATGGCAGCGGCGGAGGCGGGCAACTACCGGCTGCCAGGCAGCACCCTGTATGTGACCCTGGAACCCTGCAGCATGTGTTCCGGACTGCTGGTGCACGCACGCATCCAGCGCCTGGTGTACGGCACGGTCGAGCCCAAGTCGGGCGCAGTGGAAAGCCGTGGGCGATTCTTCGAGCAGGAGCATCTCAACCATAGGGTCATGGTCGAGGGTGGCGTGCTGGCGGAAGAATGCAGCCAGGCGCTCTCGGCGTTCTTCCGCGCGCGGCGCGAAGCGGCGAAGAAGCCTCGCGAAGACTGACGGATGTTTCTCTTTTCGAACGCTCCGGCTGAAACGTTAAAGCACGTCCTAGCCCCTTCCTCTCCTTCAAAAGCCATCTGCATCAATTATTTATCCGGATATTTCGGACGATCGGCATAGGCGTAAAGTCGTAGTCGCCGCGCGCTTCCTTCGTCGAATTGTGTGATATTTTGCACGGCCGCTTGAGCAAGCGGCCCGCAGGCAATGGCTTCAGGTGAGAGCGAGCCCGCCTGCGGATACCCCCGCCGGACCGCGCAGCCGAAAAGCGCGGCCGGTCCGGAGGCGTCCGCGATTCCCGGCCCTGCATTGTCCTCGAAGAAGGCCATCGGTACGGCGGTCCTGGCCGCCTCCCGCACAATGCCAATTCGAAATGCAGGGAGTTGTTGTCATGAGTGATACCCGGGTCCAGCAGTATCAGGATCACGCCGGGGCGGAAGCCGTCGATTCCTCGGGACTGGAGGTCAAGCGCCTGACGTTCCTCGAGGCGGTGGCGATGATCGTCGGAACCAACATCGGCGCAGGCGTGCTGTCCATGGCCTACGCCAGCCGCAAGGCCGGCTTCATGCCATTGCTGCTCTGGCTGGCGGTGGCCGGCCTGTTCACCACCATTTCCATGCTCTACGTCTCGGAAACCGCCCTGCGCACGCGCACCCACAACCAGTTGAGCGGCCTTGCCCAGCGCTATGTCGGCTCCTTCGGCGCCTGGGCGATCTTCCTGTCCGTGGCGGTCAACAGCATCGGCGCGCTGATCGCCTACATGAGCGGCAGCGGCAAGATCCTCAGCGCCTTCTTCGGTATCAGCCCGGCCCTGGGCAGCGTGCTGTTCTTCATTCCGGCCGCCGGCGTGCTGTACCTGGGGCTGAGCGCCATCGGCAAGGGCGAGAAGTTCATCAGCATCGGCATGGTCAGCATGATCCTGATCCTGGTGGCGGCCACCCTGCTCAACGACAACACCGAGTTCGCCCGTCTGCTCGACGGCGACTGGATCTACATGGTGCCGGTATTCAACATCGCGGTGTTCTGCTTCTCCGCCCAGTACATCGTCCCGGAGATGGCCCGTGGTTTCAGCCACGCCCCGGAGCGCCTGCCGAAGGCGGTGATCACCGGGATGCTGACCACCTTCGTCCTGCTCAGCATCGTGCCGCTCTCGGTGATCGCCCTGACCGGCCTGGAGAACCAGTCCGAAGTCGCCACCCTGGCCTGGGGCAAGGCGCTCGGCGAATGGGCCTTCTTCACCGCCAACACCTTCGCCCTGTGCGCCATGCTGACGTCCTACTGGGGCCTGGGCGGTAGCTTCCTGACCAACATCTTCGACAAGTTCCACAAGCTCGGTCCGGAGAACCGGCCGAAGACCCGCCTGCTGGTGCTGGCGATCGTCGCGCTGCCGCCGTTCGTCCTGGCCTACAGCGGGCTGGTCGGCTTCGTCAACGCGTTGTACTTCGCCGGGGCCTTCAGCGGGGTGATTCTCTCGATCATGCCGATCCTGATGCTGCGCTCGGCGCGTAGGAACGGCGACTTCGAGCCGGCCTGGAAATGCGGCTGGATCGCCCATCCGGCGATCCAGGCGGTGATCGTGACGATCTACCTGGCCAGCGCCGCCTACGCCATTTGTAGCGCCATGAACCTGCTGCCGGCCGGCTGGTAGGTCATCGCTGCCGGAAGAGGCCGCCATAGGGCGGCCTTTTTCATGGGATTTATTTTATCCGGATAATATTGTCGCTCTATTTATATCCGGGTATTATTCGGGCGTTCCATCCATGGGAGCCTGTCATGGCCAATGATCCATACATCCAATCCTTCACCTGCTTCGACGGCACGCGCCGGCTGCTGACGGCGGCGCTGCCGGAGGTCGCGCTGGCCTTGAAGCAAGCGGTCGCCGGCGGTGCTGCCGGGCCGCTGCTGGTGTTCGACAATGCCACTGGGCGCTCCGTCGATTTCGATATCCGCGGTTCCCGCGAGGACCTGCTGGCACGCCTGGTCGGCGCAGGCGAGCGGCAACCGGCGGAGGAGGCCGCGCCGCGCGGGCGCGGGCGGCCGAAGCTGGGCGTGGTGGCGCGCGAGGTGACCTTGCTGCCGCGCCACTGGGAATGGCTCGCCGCGCAGCCCGGGGGCGCCTCGGTGGCGCTGCGCAAGCTGGTCGAGGAGGCGCGCCGCAGCCAGTCCGGGCGTGCGCGGCAGGCGCAGGAGCGCGCCTACCATTTCATGAATGCGATGGCCGGCGACCTGCCGGGCTTCGAGGAGGCGACGCGGGCGCTGTTCGCCGGGGATCGCGAGGGCTTCGCCGAGCGGATCGCCGGCTGGCCGACCGATGTGCGCGAGCACGCCGCCTGGCTGGCAAGCGACGGAGAATCCTGAGGGGAGGGGGCGGCTAGAGTTTCTCGTCGCCGCTGCCTTCTTCCGGGCGCGTCTTGTTCACGCCGGGCAGGTGCAACCCGCTCTCGGCGATCTGGCTGCCTTCCATCTGCGGCTGGGTCACCCAGGTGAGGATGTCGTAGTAGCGCCGCACGTTCTGTACGAAGTGCACGGTCTCGCCGCCGCGCGCATAGCCGTAGCGGGTCTTGGCGTACCACTGCTTCTGCGCCAGGCGCGGCAGCATCTTCTTCACGTCCAGCCACTTGTTCGGGTTGAGGCCTTCCTTCTCGGCCATCTTGCGCGCGTCTTCCAGGTGCGCGCCGCCGATGTTGTAGGCGGCCAGGGCGAACCAGCTGCGGTCCGGTTCCTTGATGCTCTCGGGCAGTTCGCTGCGGATCTGCACGAAATACTTGCTGCCGCCCTGGATGCTCTGCTTCGGGTCGAGCCGGTTGGACACGCCCATCGCCTGGGCGGTCCGGTTGGTCAGCATCATCAGGCCGCGCACGCCGGTCTTGGAGGTGGCGCCGGGCTGCCACAGCGATTCCTGGTAGCCGATGGCGGCGAGCAGGCGCCAGTCGGTATCCAGCTGCTTGCCGCTCTGCTTGAAGTGGCTTTCGTAGCGCGGCAGGCGTTGCTGCAGGTGCTGGGCGAAGGTGTAGGCGCCGACGTAGCCGAGTACGTCGACATGCCCGTAGTAACGGTCCTTCAGGCGTTGCAGCAGGCCTTCCTTCTTGGCCTGGTCGAGGAACGCGTTGACCTCGTTCATCAGGCTGTCGTCGTCGCCCCCCGGCAAGGCCCAGGCCAGCCCGCGGGCTTCGCCGAAGTCGAAGGCGACGCGGACGTTGGGGAAGTACACCTGGTTCATCGCCAGTTCGTTGGAGTCGACCAGGGTCAGGTCGATGTCGCCGACGTCGACCATGCGCAACAGGTCGACCACTTCGACAGCATCGGATTCTTCGTACTTCAGTTCGGGATACTGCTTCTTCAGCTCGGCGAGCTGCTCCGCGTGGCTGCTGCCCTTGAGCACCATGATGCGCTTGCCGACCAGGTCTTCCGGGCGGGTCGGGCGCTGCTGGCCGTTGCGGTAGATGATCTGCGGGGTGACGTCGAGGTAGGTGTGCGAGTAGCGCACGCTGGCGTCGTCTTCGCGTCCCGGGGTCAGGCCGGCCGCGGCGAGCGCCGGGCCGCCCTCGCGGGAAAGCTGGGCATAGAGGTCGTCGAGGTTGTCGGCGGTCTCGATCTTCAGCTCGACGCCGAGACGCTCGGCGAAGCGCTTGGCCAGTTCGTATTCGAAGCCGGTTTCGCCGTTGCGGTCCTGGAAGTAGGTGGCCGGGCTGTTGCGGGTGATCACGCGCAGTACGCCCTCCTTCTGCACGCGCTCCAGGGCGGTAGGGGCTTTCGCCTCGCTACAGCCCGCAAGCAGCAGAAAGATGCCGGTCGCCAACAGCCAGGCGGCGCAACGTAAGCGGTACGCGGTCAGGGCAAACATCGGCGCAGTATACGCAAAGGCGAGACGGCGCCATATCTCGACAGCCGGGACCTTCTCTGCTATCGCCGGGATACCGTTCGTCCGCCGTTTCGCTTGCCCCGTCGCAGAGCGCTGCGGCGCCGTTCTCGAAGTGCTTCGAAGCGGGCCGCCGCGGATCCGATGGAGGGCTATGCGATAGCCATCGGCGCGGGTGCCGCCGGACGGTGCTTTACGGTAGAATGCACGGCCTCTGCGGGCCGGCTCGGCCGGCCCCCACACCTTCCCGTCTCCAGAGGCTGTTCCGACAATGCTGATCCTGCGCGGCGCTCCCGCCCTTTCCGCTTTCCGCCACGGCAAACTGCTCGAGCAACTGACCCAGCACGTACCTGCCGTTACCGGGCTGTACGCTGAGTTCGCGCATTTCGCCGACGTCACCGGCGCGCTCACCGCCGACGAGGAGCAGGTGCTGGCGCGGCTGCTGAAATACGGCCCGAGCGTGCCGGTGCAGGAGCCCAGCGGCCGGCTGTTCCTGGTGGTGCCGCGCTTCGGCACCATCTCGCCGTGGTCGAGCAAGGCCTCCGACATCGCCCGCAACTGCGGCCTGGCGAAGATCGACCGGCTGGAGCGCGGCATTGCCTACTATGTGCAGGGCGAACTGTCCGAGAGCGACGCCCAGCAGGTCGCCGCCCGCCTGCATGACCGCATGACCCAACTGGTGCTGGACCGCCTGGAAGGCGCCGCCGAGCTGTTCAGCCATGCGCAGCCCCGCCCGCTCACCGCCGTCGACGTGCTTGGCGGCGGTCGCGCCGCGCTGGAGAAGGCCAACGTCGAGTTGGGCCTGGCCCTGGCCGAGGACGAGATCGACTACCTGCTGAAGAGCTTCGGCGAACTGGGGCGCAACCCGCACGACGTCGAGCTGATGATGTTCGCCCAGGCCAACTCCGAGCATTGCCGGCACAAGATCTTCAATGCCAGTTGGGACATCGACGGGCAGGCCCAGGACAAGAGCCTGTTCGGCATGATCAAGAACACCTACGAGATGAACCGCGAAGGCGTGCTGTCCGCATACAAGGACAACGCCGCGGTCATCGTCGGCCATGTCGCCGGGCGTTTCTTCCCCGATCCGCAGACCCGCGAATACGCCGCCAGCCGCGAGCCGGTGCAGATCCTGATGAAGGTGGAGACCCACAACCACCCGACCGCCATCGCGCCGTTCCCCGGTGCCTCCACCGGTTCCGGCGGCGAGATCCGCGACGAGGGCGCCACCGGCCGCGGCGCCAAGCCGAAGGCCGGCCTGACCGGCTTCACCGTGTCCAACCTGCAGATCCCCGGTTTCGAACAGCCCTGGGAAGTGCCCTACGGCAAGCCCGAGCGCATCGTCACCGCGCTGGACATCATGGTCGAGGGCCCGCTGGGCGGCGCCGCGTTCAACAACGAGTTCGGCCGTCCGGCGCTGACCGGCTACTTCCGTACCTTCGAGCAGAAGATCGCTACCCCTCACGGCGAGGAAGTGCGCGGCTACCACAAGCCGATCATGCTCGCCGGCGGCATGGGCAACATTCGCGACGAACACGTGCAGAAGGGCGAGATCAGCGTCGGCGCCAAGCTCATCGTCCTTGGCGGCCCGGCCATGCTGATCGGCCTGGGCGGCGGCGCCGCCTCTTCGATGGCCACCGGCGCCAGCTCCGCCGACCTCGACTTCGCCTCGGTGCAGCGCGACAACCCGGAAATGGAGCGACGTTGCCAGGAAGTGATCGACCGCTGCTGGCAGCTCGGCGAGCGCAACCCGATCAGCTTCATCCATGACGTCGGTGCCGGCGGCCTGTCCAACGCCCTGCCGGAACTGATCAACGACGGCGGCCGCGGCGGTCGCTTCGAGCTGCGCGCGGTGCCCAACGACGAGCCGGGCATGAGCCCGCTGGAAATCTGGTGCAACGAGTCGCAGGAGCGCTACGTGCTGTCGGTGGATGCCGCCGACTTCGAGACCTTCAAGGCCATCTGCGAGCGCGAGCGCTGCCCGTTCGCGGTGGTCGGCGAGGCCATCGAGCAGCGCCAGCTGACCGTCGCCGACAGCCATTTCGACAACAAGCCGGTGGACATGCCGCTGGAAGTCCTGCTCGGCAAGGCGCCGCGCATGCACCGCGCGGTCACCCGCGAGGCCGAGCTGGGCGACGATTTCGACGCCGCCGGGCTGGAGCTGCAGGAAAGCGTCGAGCGCGTCCTGCGCCATCCCGCCGTGGCCAGCAAGAGCTTCCTGATCACCATCGGCGACCGCACCATCACCGGGCTGGTGGCCCGCGACCAGATGGTCGGGCCCTGGCAGGTGCCGGTGGCCGACTGCGCCGTCACCGCCACCAGCTTCGACGTCTACACCGGCGAGGCCATGGCGATGGGCGAACGTACCCCGCTGGCGCTGCTGGACGCCCCGGCTTCCGGACGCATGGCCATCGGCGAGACGGTCACCAACCTGGCTGCCGCGCGTATCGGCAAGCTGTCCGACATCAAGCTTTCCGCCAACTGGATGGCCGCCGCCGGCCACCCCGGCGAGGACGCGCGCCTGTATGACACGGTCAAGGCCGTGGGCATGGAACTGTGCCCGGAACTGGGCATCACCATCCCGGTGGGCAAGGACTCGATGTCCATGAAGACCCGCTGGCAGGACAATGGCGAGGACAAGAGCGTCACTTCTCCGGTCTCGCTGATCGTCACCGGCTTCGCCCCGGTCGCCGACGTGCGCCAGAGCCTGACCCCGCAACTGCGCCTGGACAAGGGCGAGACCGACCTGATCCTGATCGATCTCGGCCGCGGCAAGAACCGTCTCGGCGGCTCGATCCTGGCCCAGGTCCACGGCAAGCTCGGCCGCGCCGTGCCGGACGTCGACGACGCCGAGGACCTGAAAGCCTTCTTCGCGGTGATCCAGGGGCTCAATGCCGACGGCCATATCCTCGCCTACCACGACCGTTCCGACGGCGGCCTGATCACCAGCGTGCTGGAGATGGCCTTCGCCGGTCACTGCGGCGTCGAGCTGAACCTCGATGCCCTGGCCGATAGCCGCGAAGAGCTGGCGGCCGTGTTGTTCAGCGAGGAACTGGGCGCGGTGATCCAGGTTCGCGAGGGTGCCACTCCGGAAGTCCTCGCGCAGTTCAGCGCCGCCGGTCTCGACGACTGCGTGGCGGTGATCGGCCAGCCGGTCAACGGCTACGAGATCAACCTGAACTACAACGGCGAGACCGTCTACAGCGCCCAGCGCCGCATCCTGCAACGCATCTGGAGCGAGACCAGCTACCAGATCCAGCGTCTGCGCGACAACGCCGACTGCGCCGAGCAGGAGTTCGACGCGCTGCTGGACGAAGACAACCCCGGGCTGTCGATCAAGCTCAGCTACGACGTCAACGACGACATCGCCGCGCCCTACATCAAGAAGGGCGTGCGGCCGAAAGTGGCGATCCTCCGCGAGCAGGGCGTCAACGGCCAGGTGGAGATGGCCGCGGCGTTCGACCGCGCCGGCTTCGCCGCGATCGACGTGCACATGAGCGACATCCTCGCCGGGCGGGTCGACCTGGACGCCTTCAAGGGCCTGGTGGCCTGCGGTGGCTTCTCCTACGGCGACGTGCTCGGCGCCGGCGAGGGCTGGGCCAAGTCGATCCTCTTCAACGCCCGCGCCCGCGACGGCTTCCAGGCGTTCTTCGCGCGCAAGGACAGCTTCGCCCTCGGCGTCTGCAACGGCTGCCAGATGATGTCCAACCTGCACGAGCTGATTCCCGGCACCGAGTTCTGGCCGCACTTCGTGCGCAACCGTTCCGAGCAGTTCGAGGCGCGGGTGGCGATGGTCCAGGTGCAGGAGTCGTCGTCGATCTTCCTGCAGGGCATGGCCGGTTCGCGCCTGCCGATCGCCATCGCCCATGGCGAAGGCCATGCGGAGTTCGAGTCGGAGGAAGCGTTGCTCGAGGCCGACCTTTCCGGCTGCGTGTCGCTGCGTTTCGTCGACAACCACGGCAAGGTCACCGAAGCCTACCCGGCCAACCCCAACGGGTCGCCGCGCGGCATCACCGGGCTGAGCAGCCGCGACGGCCGGGTCACCATCATGATGCCGCACCCCGAGCGGGTGTTCCGCGCCGTGCAGAATTCCTGGCGTCCGGACGACTGGCAGGAAGACGGCGGCTGGCTGCGCATGTTCCGCAACGCCCGGGTCTGGGTGGACTGATCCGGCATGGCGGGCGATGCGGACTCCAACTCGTCGCCCGACCTTCTTCCCGAGGTTCGCCGGGTCTCTCCCGGCGACACCTTGCGGCTCTGTACCTGCGGGGCTTCGGCTTCGCTTCCCGATTGTCCCGCCGACTGCCGCAACGGCCTGACGCTCCACGCGACCCGCGAGCGCCTGTTGCTGTTGTGCCGCTGCGGGCGCTCCGCCGACCTGCCGTATTGCGACGGCAGCCATGCGCCTTCCGCCTCCGGGCTGAAGGCCAGGTGGCGGCGTTTCCGCGGCTGAGCGTAAATCTGTGAACGCCCGCACGAAGGTGTTGTGACGAGCGAACAAATGTTGCGCTTATCTGTCGTAAAGGCAGCGTCAAATATTCATCATGTCAAGGCAAAGTGCCATTATTTGGCGTCGGCAGTCGCACAACCACCGACCGCCTCGTGCAGCATTCGATTCGTGCGGAGAAAACGATGTACAAGCTGTGTTTCTATGTGCCTGAGAGCCATCTGGATGTCGTCAAGCAAGCGGTGTTCGCCGCGGGTGGCGGGCGCATCGGGGCGTACGACAGTTGCTGCTGGCAGTCCCTTGGCCAGGGCCAGTTCCGGCCCCTGGACGGTAGCCAACCCTACCTGGGCCAGGTCGGCCAGGTCGAGCACGTGGCGGAGTGGAAAGTGGAGCTGGTGGTGGCCGACGAGCTCATCCACGCCAGCGTCAAGGCGCTGAAGGCGGCGCATCCCTATGAGACCCCGGCCTACGAAGTCTGGCGCCTGACCGACATGGTCTTCTGAGTTTTCCTCGGACAAGCAAGAAGGGCGGCCAGTTGCCGCCCTTTTCGTTATCCGCCTCACGGGGAGAGCCCGACCCGGGGCTGTGGCGTGGCGCGAACAACCGCTTCGCGATTATCGAACCCGAACGGGGGAGCTGTGGCGTAGGGCGAATAACCGCTTGGCGGTTATCCGCCGATTGGCCGAGGTCCAGCCCTCCTGCCGTCAGCGCCGCAGTAGCGGTTGCAGGGCCTGGCTCAGGGCCGCGGCGCGGGGGCCCACCAGGATATGGCAGATGCCGCCGGCGAGGGAGCTGACGCCCTGTCCGCCGAGACGACGCAGTTGCTCGGTGGCCAGCTTGCGTTCGTCCGCCACGCTGACCCGCAGGCGGGTCAGTGCGACGTCCCGTACCTCGCGCAGGTTGCCGGCGCCGCCGAGGGCGCCGAGCCAGGCCTGGGCTTCGGCGGCGTCGACGGTGGCCTGCATCGACACCACCTCTTCGGCTGCGTTCGGACTGCCCAGCGGCGGTACGGCTTCGCCCGGTTGCGTATCGAAGGGCAGGGCGCGGCGGATCTCGTCGGCGATGCTGTCGGCCTGTGGGCCGACCACCACCTGCAGGCTGCCGGCCTTGCCCGGACGTACCACGGCCATCGCACCGAGGGCCTTGAGCTGGGCGTCCGAGGCCTTGTCGCGGTCGACCAGGCGCAGACGCAGGCGCGTGGTGCAGGCGTCCACCACTTCGAGGTTGGCTGCGCCACCCAGGGCGCGGATGAATGCCGGGGCGCGCTCGGCTTCGGCGTTGTCGCCCGATTCGCTGCTCGCGTCGTCTTCGCGGCCCGGGGTCTTCAGGTTGAAGCGGCGGATGCAGAAGTCGAACACCAGGTAATAGATGCCGGCATAGAGCAGGCCCAGCGGCCAGAGCATCCAGCCGTGGGTGGAACGGCCCCAGCCCAGGGCGAGGTCGATGGCGCCACCGGAGAAGGTGAAGCCGAGGCGGATGTCGAGCAGGTCGGTGAGGGCCATGGACAGGCCGGTGAGCAGCGCATGCAGCAGGTAGAGCAGCGGCGCGAGGAACATGAAGGCGAACTCCACCGGCTCGGTGACGCCGGTGAGGAAGGCGGTCAAGGCCATCGACAGGAGCAGCCCGCCGATCAGCTTGCGCCGCTCCGGACGGGCGTTGCGGTACATCGCCAGGCAGGCGGCGGGCAGGCCGAACATCATCACCGGGAACATCCCGGCCATGAACTGGCCGCCCTTCGGGTCGCCGGCGAAATAGCGCGCCAGGTCGCCGGTGACGACGCGCCCGGTTTCCGGGTCGGTGAAGCTGCCGAAGACGAACCACACCAGGTTGTTGAGGATGTGGTGCAACCCGGTGACGATCAGCAGGCGGTTCAGCACGCCGAAGGCGAAGGCGCCGAAGCTGCCGCTTTCCAGCATGAGTTGGCCGAGGCCGTTGATGCCCTGTTGCAGCGGTGGCCAGATCACCCCGAACAGCAGGCCCAGGCAGACCGCGCTGATCCCGGTGGCGATCGGCACGAAGCGGCGGCCGCCGAAGAACGCCAGGTATTCCGGCAGCTTCACGTCCTTGAAGCGGTTATACAGGGCGCCAGCCACCAGGCCGCTGATGATGCCGGAGAGCACGCCCATGTCGATGCCCGGATCGATCACCTTGAGCACCGAGATCATCACCAGGTAGCCGATGGCGCCGGCGAGGCCGGCGGTGCCATTGTTGTCGCGAGCGAAACCGACGGCGATGCCGATGGCGAAGATCAGCGCCAGGTTGGCGAAGATCGCCTTGCCGGCGTCGTGGACCAGCGGAATGTCGAGCAGGTCGACGTCGCCCAGGCGCAGCAGCAGGCCGGCGATCGGCAGGATCGCGATCGGCAGCATCAGGGCGCGGCCCAGGCGTTGCAGGCTTTCGATCAGGAACGGGGGCATGGCGGTGGTCTCCGATTGTTCTTGTCAGGCCAGCGGCCAGTGTTGCAGGCAGGCGTCGCGCACCGCCCGGGCGCTGCCCAGGTCCAGTAGCGCCTGGGCGTGGCGGCGGCATTCAGCGGCGTCGAGCTGGCGCACCCGGGTCTTGATCTCGCCGACCAGGTTCGGCCCGACGGACAATTCCTCGACCCCGAGGCCGACCAGTACCGGTGTCGCCAGCGGGTCCGAGGCCAGCGCACCGCAGACGCCGACCCAGCGGCCGTGGCGGGCTGCTCCGGCGCAGGTCTGGGCGATCAGCCGCAGCAGCGCCGGGTGCAGGGCGTCGATGCGGTCGGCCAGGCCGGCGTGGCAACGGTCCATGGCCAGGGCGTACTGCGACAGGTCGTTGGTGCCGATGGAGAGGAAGTCGGCGTGTTCGGCCAGTTGATCGGCGAGCAGGGCGGCGGAGGGCACTTCGATCATCACCCCGAGTTCGGGCAGGCGCTCGATCCCCAACTGCGTGGCCAGCTCGCCGAGGCGGCGACGGATGGCGCGCAGTTCGTCGACCTCGCTGACCATCGGCAGCAGTATCCGGCAGCGTTCCAGTGGTTCGACCCTCAGCAGCGCGCGCAACTGCTGGTCGAGCAGCTCCGGGCGCGCCTGGCCGAGGCGGATGCCGCGCAGGCCCAGTGCTGGGTTTTCTTCCACCGGCAGCGGCAGGTAGTCGAGGTGCTTGTCGCCGCCGACATCGATGGTGCGGATGATCACCTTGCGCTGGCCCATGGCGTCCAGGACCTCCTGGTAGGCGTTGCGCTGCTCCTCTTCGTCGGGCGCGGCGCGGCGCTCGAGGAAGAGAAACTCGGTGCGTAGCAGGCCGACCCCGTCGGCGCCGTTGGCGAAGGCTTCGGCGGCCTCGCGCGGCGAGGCGACGTTGGCGCCGATCTCGATGCGCCGGCCGTCGCGGGTGAGCGCCTCGCGCTGCGCATCGGCCTGTTGGCGGCGGTGTTGTTCCTCGCGCTGCGCCACTTGCAAGGCGACCTGCTCCAGGCGTCGAGCGTCGGGGCTGAGTTCCAGCCGGCCCTGGCCGGCGTCCAGTACTACCTGCCGGCCTTCCTCCAGCTCCAGCAGCCCGGCGCCGAGCGCCACCAGGCACGGCAGGCCCTTGCTACGGGCGAGGATGGCCACGTGGGAGGTGGCGCCGCCTTCGGCCATGCACAGGCCAGCCGCGCCGGCATCCACCAGCGGCGCGAGGTCGGAGGGGGTGATCTCCCGGGCGGCGACGATGGCCCCAGCAGGCACCCGCAACGGTGCGGTGTCGCCGAGCAGCACCCGCAGCACGCGTTTTTCCAGGTCGCGCAGGTCGTTGGCGCGCTCGGCCAGCAGCAGGTTGCCCAGCGCCTGGAGAATCTCGCACTGGGCCTGAATCGCCCGGTGCCAGGCGTGGGCGGCGCCGACGCCCTGGTCGATCAGCATGTCGGCGGCGTCCAGCAGACCCGGGTCTTCCAGCAGCGCGAGATGCGCGGAAAAGATCGCCGCTTCGTTCTCGTCGCCGCCGAGCCTGGCCTGCTGCAGGCTCCCCTGTACGTCGTCGCGCACCCGTTGCAGGGCCTGGTCCAGGGCGAGGTGCTGTTCCTCGGGACGATGCCGGCCGTCATCCGCCGGCAGGCTGATGGCGCCGAGCCGCGCCAGGGGACCGCTGGCCAGGCCGGGCGAAGCGCAGACGCCGGCCAGGGTACCGGCGACAGCCGCAGGTCGCGCCGGCTCGCCCGGGGCGATGGCGCGCGGGGCCTCCTTCGGAGCCCCCGCGGTGGCGCTGGCGAGGGCCGCGAGCAGGGCGTCGAGGGCCGCCTCGCTGTCTTCGCCGCGACAGATCACCTCTACCTCGTCCTGTTCGGCGACCCCCAGGCCCATGATGCCGACCAGGCTGTCGACGCTGGCCACCTGCCCGGCGAAGTGCAGTTCGGCCTGGCTGGAAAAGCCCTGCGCGGTCTTCCGTAGCAGCGCTGCCGGGCGTGCGTGCAGACCGCCATGATGGGCGACCCGCGCCCGCCCGCGGACCTGGCGCTGCGCGGAGCCTTCGCCAGGCGCGGGATTGGCCGGACGTTGCTCGGCCTTCTCCGGACTCAGTTGCAGGAGCGGCGCGCCGACCTCCACCGGGTTGGTGGTCAGCGGGCGTACCTGGAAGCCGTCGCCGTTGGTCAGGATCATCACCGTGATCAGACTGCGGCTGCCGCGGGCGACGCGGTCCAGGTCGAAGCGCAGCAGCGGCTGGCCCTCGATCACCCGCGCACCTTCCTCGACCAGCGCCTCGAAGCCTTCGCCTTGCAGCTGTACGGTGTCGAGGCCGACGTGCAGCAGCAGCTCGGCACCGTTGTCGGCGCGCAGGCTGAGCGCGTGGCGGGTTCGCGCCAGGTGGCTGACCAGCCCGGCGCAGGGCGCGTGCAGGCAGTCGTTGAGCGGGTCGATGGCGATGCCTTCGCCCAGGGTGCCGCTGGAAAACACCGGGTCGGGTACTCGGTTGAGCGGCATCACGGGGCCGCTCAGGGGCGCTTTGAGGGCGAGATTCTTGTTGTTCATGGGCGCGCGCTCAGGCTCAGTGGGTTCGGGTGACTTTGCTCAGGTGCCGTGGCTGGTCCGGGTCCATGCCGCGGGCTTCGGCCAGGCCGGCGGCCATGACGTAGAAACTCTGGATCGCCAGGATCGGATCGAGCGCCGGATGCGCGGCGCGCTGCAGCGGCAGGTCGCGTTCGGCGATGTCGTCCGGGGCGGCGAGCAATACCTGCGCACCGCGCTGGCGCATATCCTCGGCGAGCGCCAGCAGGCCTTCCTGCTCCGGGCCGCGGGGAGCGAACACCAGCAGCGGATAGCGCTCCTCGACCAGCGCCATCGGTCCATGGCGGACCTCGGCGCTGCTGAAGGCCTCGGCCTGGATCGCCGAGGTTTCCTTGAATTTCAGCGCGGCCTCCTGGGCGATGGCGTAGCCGGCGCCGCGACCGATCACCATCAGCCGCTGGCAGTCGCGCAGGACCTCGATGGCCGGCGACCAGTCGAGCCTGGCGGCCTGCTCCAGCCCGGCCGCCAGGCCCTGGCCTGCGGCCAGCAGGGCATTGTCGCGCTGCCAGTGGGCGAGCAGGCGGGCGCTGGCGCTGAGCGTGGCGATGAAGCTCTTGGTCGCTGCGACGCTGCGCTCGGCGCCGGCGCAGAGCGGCACGACGAATTCGCTGGCGGCTTCCAGCGGCGAATCCTCGGCATTCACCAGGGCGATGCCCAGGGCGCCGCGTTCGCGCAGGATGCGCAGGCTGTCCACGAGATCGGGGCTCTGCCCGGACTGCGAGAAAGCGAAGACGGCCTGCCCGGCGACACGCAGTGGCGAGCGGTTCAGGGTCACTACCGACATGGGCAGCGAGGCCACCGGCAAGCCGGCGTGCTGCATGGCCAGGTAGGCGAAGTAGCTGGCGGCATGGTCGGAGCTGCCGCGCGCGACGGTCAGCGCCAGGTTCGGATCGACCTCCCGCAGGCGCTGGCCAAGCGCCGGCAGGCAAGCGTCGAGCACGGCCAGTTGACGGCTCGCCACCGCGGCGGCGGAGAGCGCTTCCTCGAGCATCAGCGAAGTCATTCGAGTTCTCCTTCCACCATCACGGCGTCGAGTTCCAGGGAGCGATCCAGGCGCACCACATCGGCCCAGGCTGCGGGCGCCAGGCGGCCGCGCTCGGCGAGGCCGAGGTAATCGGCGGGGAATTGCGAAAGGCGTTGCGAGGCTTCGGCCAGGGGCAGGCCGATCTTCACCAGGTTGCGCAGCGCCTGGTCCATGGTCAGGGTGCTGCCGGCCAGGGTGCCGTCGGGCAGGCGCACGCCGCCCAGGCACTTGGTCACCGTGTGGCTGCCGAGCTTGTACTGGCCGTCGGGCATGCCGGCGGCGGCGGTGGAGTCGGTCACGCAGTACAGGCACGGGATCGAACGCAGGGCCACCCTGATGGCGCCGGGATGGACATGCAGCAGGTCGGGGATCAGCTCGGCGTAGCGTGCGTGGGCCAGGGCCGCGCCGACGATACCCGGTTCGCGGTGGTGCAGGCCGGTCATCGCGTTGTAGAGGTGGGTGAAGCTGCTGGCGCCGGCTTCCAGTGCGGCCACGCCATCCTCGTAGCTGCCCAGGGTATGGCCGATCTGCAGGCGTACGCCGCGCTCGGCGAGGGCGCGGATCAGCGGCCGGTGTCCGGCGATCTCGGGGGCGATGGTGATCACCCGGATCGGCGCGCGGCGCAGGTAGTCCTCGACTTCCTCGAGCACCGCGGCATGGGCGAAGTTGGGCTGCGCGCCGAGCTTGCCGGAGTTGATGTAGGGGCCTTCCAGGTGCACGCCGAGTATCCGTGAACCGCCCTCCAGCGAGCGGCGGCAGTAATCGCCGAGCTGGCTGAGGATGTCGGCGATCTCCTCGCGCGGAGCGGTCATGGTGGTGGCCAGCAGCGAGGTCGTGCCGAAGCGCCGGTGGGTGCGGGCGATGGTGGCGAAGGCGTCGCCGCCTTCCATGATGTCGCGGCCGCCGCCGCCGTGCACATGCAGGTCGATGAAGCCTGGCAGCAGGTACGGATCGGCGTTGCCGGCCGGATCGCAGGGCTCGCCTTCGATCCGCTGGATACGTCCGTCCTGGATGTGCAGGCGGCCGAGGACCCAGCCTTGCGGGGTGAGGATGTTGCCTTCGAGCATGGCGGCTCCGTGTCGGTCAGCGTCGCAGTTCGGCGACGAAGTCGTAGTAGTCGTTGCGGCAGTAGGTGTCGGTCAGCTCGATCGGGGTGTTGTCCTCGAGGTAGCCGATCCGGGTCATCAGCAGCATCGCGGTGCCCGGCGCGATGCCGACCAACGCGGCATCGGACGCGGACGCGTTGATCGCGCGCACGTGCTGGAGGGCGCGGACCACCGGGCGACCGATGCCGTCCAGGTATTCGTAGAGGGAATCGCCGACCGCTGTCGGATCCGGCAGCAGGCGTGCCGGCAGGGTGCTGTTCTCGATCGCCATCACCGTGCCGTCGGCTTTGCGCAGGCGCTTCATGCGCGCGACCTTTTCGGTCGGCGAGAGGCCGAGGCGGATCAGTTCGTCGTGGGTGGGCAGGGCGATGCCGCGCTCCAGCCAGGTGGAGCCGGGGGTGAAGCCTTTCAGGCGGAGCATCTCGCTGAAGCTGGAGAGACGCGACAGCGGTTGTTCGAGACGCGGCGTAATGAAGGTGCCGGAGCCCTGGTTGCGGCGGATCAGCCCCTGCTCGAAGAGTACTTCGAGGGCCTTGCGCGCGGTGACGCGGGAAATGTTCAGGGTTTCGCTGAGGTTGCGTTCGGAGGGCAGCGCTTCCTCCGCTTTCCACTGGCCGGCATGGATCGCGCTCTCGAGATTGCGCGCCAGCTGCAGATAGAGGGGGGTGGGTTGCGCCTCGTCGGGACGCAGGGCCAGGAGCAGGTCGTGGGCTGTCTTCATGAGAGGTTCCGATGCGGATTGTGTTGTTGTCGCCCGGTAATGCTGGGAAAACTAATACCACTTGAATACCACGTCAATGCCAGTTGTGCGTCGCGCACGCGTCAGCCAGCCGTCCCGTCGATTGACTCGGCCTGAGTAAGGGATGCAAGGGTTTGACGGATAAAAGAAAACGCCGCCGGAAAATCTCGCGGCGGCGTTCCTGGCGTGGCTGACGGCTGACGAGTGGTATCAGCCTGGTTCTGTCAGGGGCGGATCTCGATCAGCGTGCCGTCTTTCACCACGCTCCAGACTTCGCGCATGTCGGTGTTGTTCATGGCGATACAGCCATTGGTCCAGTCCAGGGTGGAGAAGTACCACTCCGGGTATTCGTCATCCAGCGGGGTGCCGTGGATCATGATCATGCCACCGGCCGGCAGGCCCTTTTCCCGGGCCTTGGCCACGTCGCGGGCGTTGGGGTAGGAAATGTGCATGGAGAGGTTGTAGTTGTTGCTGGTCTTGCGCCAGTCGATCCAGTAGAAGCCTTCCGGGGTGCGGTTGTCGCCTTCGGCCAGCTTCGGGCCGGTCGGGCGCTTGCCCAGCGAGACACGGTAGCTTTTCAGGACGTTGCCTTTGTTGAGGAGCAGCAGTTTTCGCTCGGACTTGAGCACCAGGACCTTGTCCACCTTGCCTTCCAGGCTCGGCGCGGCATTGGCCTGGGTCAGACTGGCGAAGGTCAAGCACAGCAAAGCAAGCAACCAGCGCATGGAAGTGAAATCCCCGATGTTCCCTTGAGCCGCAACGGCGGCGGTGTTCGAGTGTTTGGCGTTCAGTCTTTCTTATAGGAAGCCAGCATAGGTGCAATGGCTTCGTTGCGCACCGGGAAGCAGCCTTCGCGGCGGTCGCTGAAGTAGCATTCTAAGGTACGGCCGATGGTCGGAAAAGCCAGCTCCGACCAGGGAATCTCCGCTTCGTCGAAAAGCCGCACCTCCAGGCTTTCATCGCCGGCGGAGAAATCCAGGTCGAGCAGCTCGGCGCGGAAGAACAGGTAGACCTGGCTGATGTGCGGCAGGTCGAAAAGGGTATAGAGCTGCAGGTCGCCGATCCGCGCGTTGGCTTCTTCCTCTGTCTCGCGGGCCGCCGCCTGGGCGAGGGTCTCGCCGTTCTCCATGAAGCCGGCCGGCAGCGTCCAGTAGCCCAGGCGCGGCGCAATGGCGCGACGGCAGAGCAGGACCTGGCCGTCCCACACCGGCAGGCTGCCGGCGACGATACGCGGGTTCTGGTAGTGCACGGTGTGGCAGGCGTCGCAGACGTAGCGCAGGCGGTTGTCGCCGTCCGGGATGCGCTGGACCACCGTGGCGCCGCACAGGCTGCAGAATTTCATGCCAGGTTCTTCTTCGGGGAAAGGCCTATCTTGCTCGGCTGGCCGGGAGGCGACAAGGCCCCGTGCGGGAGGGGTGGGCTGGCCGGGGCTTTCGTGCCATGATCTCGGGGAAACGACAAGACCTCGGAAACCCCGGCAGTATGAACTGCATGCTCGACCAGCTGCGCCAACGCATCGAGGCGCACCGCCCCCGCCAACTGGATACCGACCAGCGCTTCCCCCAAGCGGCCGTGCTGGTGCCCATCACCCGCAGCGACGATCCGGAGCTGGTGCTGACCCTGCGCGCCGCCGGTTTGTCCACCCATGGCGGCGAGGTCGCCTTCCCCGGCGGGCGGCGCGACCCGGAAGATGCCGACCTGGTGCGCACCGCCCTGCGCGAGGCGGAGGAGGAGATCGCCTTGCCGCCGGGCCTGGTGGAAGTGGTCGGGCCGCTGAGCACCCTGGTCTCGCGGCATGGCATCGAGGTCACTCCCTATGTCGCCTTCATTCCCGACTTCGTCGAGTACCAGCCCAACGACGGCGAGATCGCCGCGGTGTTCAACGTGCCGCTGAGTTTCTTTCGCGACGACCCGCGCGAGGTCACCCACCGTATCGACTACTTCGGCCGCAGCTGGTACGTGCCCAGCTATCGCTTCGGCGAGTTCAAGATCTGGGGCCTGACGGCCATCATGGTGGTGGAGTTGGTCAACCTGCTGTACGACGACCCCATCGACCTGCACACGCCGCCGGCTTCGTTCATCAAACTGAGTTGACCGACGGGGCGCAGACCCCGGCCATGAGGAGATCGCGATGAAATACCGCCTGGGCGATGCCCGCGTCGAAACCCATCCCGACAGCTGGATCGCGCCCAGCGCAGCGGTGATCGGCAAGGTTCGCCTGGATGCCGGCGCCAGCGTCTGGTTTGGCGCGGTGCTGCGCGGCGACAACGAGCTGATCCATATCGGCGAGCACAGCAACGTCCAGGACGGCTCGGTGATGCACACCGACATGGGCTATCCGCTGACCCTCGGCAAGGGCGTCACCGTCGGCCACAACGCCATGCTGCATGGTTGCAGCGTGGGCGACTACAGCCTGGTGGGGATCAACGCGGTGATCCTCAATGGGGCGAAGATCGGCAAGTACTGCATCATCGGTGCCAACGCGCTGATTCCCGAGGGCAAGGAGATTCCCGACGGCTCGCTGGTGATGGGCTCGCCGGGCAAGGTAGTGCGCGAGCTGAGCGAGCCGCAGAAGAAGATGCTCGAGGCCAGCGCCGCCCACTATGTGCACAATGCCCGCCGTTACGCCTGCGACCTCGTCGAGGACCCGGCGTGAACGAGCGACCGGTGGCTTCGCCCTGCGTGCATGTCTGCGCGCTGGACGAGCAGGACATCTGCATCGGCTGCCAGCGCACGGCGGCCGAGATCACCCGCTGGGGCCTGATGAGCAACGACGAGCGCCGCGAGGTGCTCGGTCGCTGTTTCGAGCGCGCCAAGGCGCAAGGGCTGGTCAGCGGTTCCGCCTGAAGCGGATTCCGTTTTCTTTCATTTCCGAGGTTCTTCCATGACCCGTATCGGTACCCCCCTGTCGCCGAGCGCGACCCGCGTCCTTCTCTGTGGCTCCGGCGAGCTGGGCAAGGAAGTCGCCATCGAGCTGCAACGCCTGGGTTGCGAAGTGATCGCCGTCGATCGCTATGGCAACGCGCCGGCCATGCAGGTGGCACATCGCAGCCACGTGATCAGCATGCTCGACGGCGCCGCCCTGCGCGCGGTGATCGAGCAGGAGAAGCCGCACTACATCGTGCCGGAGATCGAGGCCATCGCCACCGCGACCCTGGTCGAGCTGGAGGCCGAAGGCTACACCGTGGTGCCCACCGCCCGCGCCGCGCAACTGACCATGAACCGCGAGGGTATCCGCCGGCTGGCTGCCGAGGAGCTCGGCTTGCCGACCTCGCCCTATCACTTCGCCGATACCTTCGAGGACTACCGCCGTGGCGTCGAGCGCGTCGGCTACCCCTGCGTGGTGAAGCCGATCATGAGTTCGTCGGGCAAGGGCCAGAGCGTCCTGAAAGGCCCCGACGACCTGCAGGCGGCCTGGGACTATGCCCAGGAAGGCGGGCGCGCCGGCAAGGGCCGGGTGATCGTCGAGGGCTTCATCGATTTCGACTACGAAATCACCCTGCTCACCGTGCGCCACGTCGACGGCACCACTTTCTGCGCGCCGATCGGTCACCGCCAGGTCAAGGGCGACTACCACGAGTCCTGGCAGCCGCAGGCGATGAGCGCGCAGGCTCTGGCCGAGTCCGAGCGGGTCGCCCGGGCAGTGACCGAGGCCCTCGGCGGACGCGGGCTGTTCGGCGTCGAACTGTTCGTCAAGGGCGACCAGGTGTGGTTCAGCGAGGTGTCGCCGCGTCCGCACGATACCGGCCTGGTGACCCTGATTTCCCAGGATCTTTCCGAGTTCGCGCTGCACGCGCGGGCGATCCTCGGCCTGCCGATCCCGGTGATCCGCCAGCTCGGCCCGTCGGCCTCGGCGGTGATCCTGGTGGAAGGCAAGTCCCGGCAGGTCGCTTTCGCCAACCTCGGCGCCGCGCTGAGCGAGGCGGATACGGCGCTACGCCTGTTCGGCAAGCCGGAAGTGGATGGCCAGCGGCGGATGGGCGTGGCCCTGGCGCGCGACGAGTCGATCGACGCCGCCCGCGCCAAGGCGACCCGGGCCGCCCAGGCGGTTCGCGTCGAACTCTGAGATGCGCCGGCTGGCAACGCTGGCCTGGTGGGCGGCGGCTCTGCCGTTGCTGCCGCTGGCGGTGCCGCTGGCTATCCGCACCCGCCGCCGAGCCTTGCGCCTGGCGCCCGCGGCGGGACCTCGCGAAGGGCTGGTCGGTGGGTCCGGTGCCGAAGAGCCGCTGCGCTTGCTGTTGTTCGGTGAGTCGACAGTGGCCGGGGTCGGCGCCAGTTGCCTGGACTACGCCCTGGCCGGCCGCCTGGCCGCGGCGCTGGGCGAGCGTCTGCGCCGCCCGGTGGCCTGGCAGGCGCTGGGCGAGAACGGCATCACCAGCGGCGAGGCGCGCGAACGCCTGCTACCGCAGGTGGCGGGACGTTTCTTCGACCAGGTGATCCTGGTCTTCGGCGTCAATGACACCACCAGCCTGCGCTCCCTCGAACGCTGGCGTGCCGACTGCGCGGCCCTGATCGAAGGCTTCCAGGCGGCCGGCGCGCAGGTGACCTGCACCGCGGTGCCGCCGCTGCAGCATTTTTCCGCCTTGCCCGGGTTGCTGCGGGCCCTGCTGGGGTGGCGCGGGCGGCTGCTCGACGAGGCGCTGTGCGATCTCGCTGGCGCGACCGGCGCCGGCTACTGCCCGATCTCGCTGGACCTGCTTCCGGGCTACCTGGCCATCGACGGCTTTCATCCGTCGCAGCTGGGCTACCAGGTCTGGGCCGGGGCCCTCGCCGACTGGTTGGCGGCGAGGGAGAAGGGCGGCGTCGCGGTAGTCTGAGCGAGACTCAGGACACTGCGCCGAGGTCGTTGTCGCGGGTTTCCTTCAGGCACAGCACCGCCAGCAGGCTGAGCAGCGCCGCTGCGGAGACGTAGCCGCCGACCCAGCCCAGGCCGCCGATGCCGACCAGCTTCTGGGCGATATAGGGCGCCACCGAGGCGCCGAGAATGCCGCCCAGGTTGTAGGCCGCCGACGCGCCGGTGTAGCGCACGTGGGTGGGGAATATTTCCGGCAGCAGCGCGCCCATCGGGGCGAAGGTGACCCCCATCAGGAACAGCTCGATGCAGAGGAACAGGGCGACGCTGAACGTCGAGCCCTGGCTGAGCAGCGGCTCCATGGCGAAGCCGGAGGCGATCGCCGCCAGGCTGCCGAGCAGCAGTACCGGCTTGCGTCCGAAGCGGTCGCTGAGCCAGGCCGACAGCGGCGTGGCGGCGGCCATGAAGAGCACCGCGAGGCACAGCAGACCAAGGAACTCCTCGCGGCTGAAGCCGAGGCTGGCCACCCCGTAGCTCAGCGAGAACACCGTGGAGATATAGAACAGCGCATAACACACCACCATCGCCAGGGCGCCGAGCAGGGTCGGCCGCCAGTGCTGGGCGAACAGCTCGGCGATCGGCAGGCGGACCCTCTCGTGCTTGGCCATGGCCTTGGCGAACACCGGGGTTTCCGCCAGCTTCAGGCGTACGTAGAGGCCGACCACAACCAGCGCCGCGCTGAGCAGGAACGGGATCCGCCAGCCCCACTCACGGAACTGCTCCTCGCTGAGCAGCATCGCCAGGGCCAGGAACAGGCCGTTGGCGGCGAGGAAGCCGATCGACGGGCCGAGCTGGGGAAACATGCCGAACCAGGCGCGCTTGCCGGCCGGCGCGTTCTCCGTGGCCAGCAGCGCGGCGCCGCCCCACTCGCCGCCGAGGCCGAGGCCCTGGCCGAAGCGCAGCACGCAGAGCAGCAACGGCGCCCAGTAGCCGATGCTGTCGTAGCCGGGGAGGACGCCGATCAGGGTGGTGGACACCCCCATCAGCAGCAGCGAGGCGACCAGGGTCGACTTGCGCCCGATGCGGTCGCCGAAGTGGCCGAACAGCGCCGAGCCCAGCGGACGGGCGAGGAAGGCGATGCCGAAGGTGAGGAAGGCGCTGAGCATCTGCGCGGTGCCGGATGTCTGCGGGAAGAATACCGGACCGATCACCAGGGCGGCGGCAGTGGCATAGACGTAGAAATCGTAGAACTCGATGGCGGTGCCGATGAAGCTGGCGACTGCGACCCGGGTGGTCGAGTTGGCCGGTTCCGGAGCGGCGTCGGCGGCGAGGGTGGCGGCGGTCATGGTGGGAAGGTCCCTGGCAGTCGGGGCACGACGGAGTGCTTCCGTGCGGCCGGATGGTTATGGCCAGTGCGCCGATGCGGCGGCGCGGCGCCCGGGTGGGGCGGACGAGATCGGTCGCGCAGGGAGGATGGGGCTGCGCGCCGTGCGCCGGCTGGTACCGTCGGCATCGGGGCCGGGCGGGCAGGCGGGACTGGCGGGTGACTGGCCGGGGCTCGGGCTGCGGGTAGCGGCGGAACCGGCGGCAGGGCTGGATAAGCTGGGGTCGATTATAGAGCGCCGCGGGGCCGGTTCGGCAATCCCGGATCAGACGCTGGCGTCGCTTTCGACCAGCGGGGTCAGCGCGCGAGGATGCCAGGCGCGCACGCTTTTCACACGGTTTTCCGCCGACTGCTGGATTTCCAGGCAGTAGGGGCCGATGCGCAGGCACACCGCGCAATCGGGGATCTGCTCCAGGGCTTCGGTGACCAGGCCGTTGAGGGTCTTCGGGCCGTCGCAGGGCAATTGCCAGCCAAGCGACTTGTTCAGCTCGCGCAGGTTGGCGCTGCCGTCGATGACGAAGCTGCCGTCCTCCTGGGCCTGGATATCCGGGTTGTCGAGGCTGTCGAGGTCGTTGAAGTCGCCGACGATCTCTTCGAGGATGTCCTCCAGCGTGACGATGCCGATCACCTCGCCATATTCGTCGACCACCACGCCGATACGGCGCTTCTCCTTCTGGAAGTTCACCAACTGGGTCGACAGCGGCGTGCTTTCCGGCACGAAATACGGCTCCATGCAGGCCTGGCGGAGATTCTCCTTGGTCAGGCGGCCCTGGGTCAGCAGGCGCGCGATCTGGCGCATGTGCACGACCCCTTCGATCTGGTTGACGTCGTCGCGGTAGACCGGCAGGCGGGTGTGGCTGGTGGTGCGCAACTGCTCGACGATGACCTCGAGTTCGTCGTCGAGGTCGATGCCTTCGATTTCGTTGCGCGGGATCATCAGGTCGTTGACCGTGACCTTCTCCAGGTCCAGCAGGCCGAGCAGCATGTCATGCCGGTTGACCTCGCTGGCCTGGGGATTGTCGGCCGGATGCAGGGCCTCTTCGTCGCGGCTGCGTCCGCTGTCGTCCTGTTCCGCCGCGGCGACGCCGAGCAGGCGCAGCAGCGCGTTGCTCAGCAGGGTCAGCAGCCACAGCAGGGGCCAGCACAGGCGCTGCAGGATCAGGAGCGGCAGGCTGAGCGGCAGGGCGACGCGTTCCGAGCGAAGGGCGCCGTAGCGGCGCGGCAGCAGGGCGCCGAACAGCAGCAGGAGCAGGGTCATGCCGGGGATGGCGACGGCCAGGCCGATGACGCCCCAGTGGCGCAGCGCGGCCCAACTGGCCAGGGCGGCGGCGCTGACGTTGACCAGGGTGCGGCCGAACAACAGGGTGCCGCGCAGGCGGTCGTCGTGCAGCAGCAGCCAACTGCTGCGCCGGGCCCCGCGCAGGCCTTGCTTGGCCTGCAGGCGCAGGCGGTAACGGTCGAGGTTGAGCAGGGCGGTCTCGACGCAGGAGAAGAACGCCGAGCAGGCGACCAGGAGAACCAGCAGGCCGACCAGGTACCCGGGGTGCAGCTCATCCATGAAGGAGGCCCATCAGATGTGCAGGATGAATTCCCGCACCAGCTTGCTGCCGAAGTACGCCAACATCAACAGGCAGAAACCGGCCAGGGTCCAGCGGATCGCCTTGTGGCCCCGCCAGCCGAGCTGGTGGCGACCCCAGAGGAGCACGGCGAAGACCACCCAGGCGAAGCAGGACAGGATGGTCTTGTGCGCCAGGTGCTGGGCGAACAGGTTGTCGACGAACAGCCATCCGGACAGCAGCGACAGCGAAAGCAGCGACCAGCCGCCCCAGAGGAAGCCGAACAGCAGGCTTTCCATGGTTTGCAGGGGCGGGAAGTTGCGGATCAGCCCGGACGGATGCTTGTGCTTGAGGCGGTAGTCCTGGAGCAGCAGCAAGAGCGCCTGGAACACCGCGATGGTGAGCAGGCCGTAGGCCAGGATCGAGAGCAGGATGTGGGCCAGAATGCCTGGCTGTTCGTTGATCGGCTCGACGGTGCCGTGGGGGATGAGTACCGCCAGCAGGGTGGTGAGGGCACCCAGCGGGAATAGAAGGAGGAGCAGGTTCTCCACCGGTATCCGCAAGGTCGCCAGCAGGGTCAGGAGAATTACCGCGGCGGCGATCAGGCTGGCGGCGTTGAAGAAGTCCAGCACCAGGCCGGCCGGGGTCAGCAATTGCTGGTAGAGGCTGAAGGCGTGGGCGACCAGTGCCAGGAGTCCGAACAGGAGCAGCAGGGGTTTGCCCGGCGCGGTGCGCTTGGACACACAGGCACCCTGGTAGGCGGCGGTGCCGAGATAGAGAACAGCAGCGATGAGGCTGGGCAGCAGGGGATGCATAAGTCCTTGTAATCGCGGGCCCGAAAGGATGGGAGTTTGGCATAGATCGAGCGTCGCGAGAAAGCCGTTGCGAACAGTTCTCTCGTACCTGTGGCCGGGTTGGCGGACCGCCTGCCGCGGGCGCCGCGACCTCATGGTCCGGCGGTCGCTTCGGCAAAGACGGAACGCATCGGCAAATCAAGGACTTGAGGCTGGCCTCCGGTCGTCGCCGGACACACACTCCGTCTTTCATCGCGTGTCCCGCGACGCGCTCTTGGTTATAATCCGCCGCTTGCCGCAACCCCCGTGGAAGGATCGCGCATGTTCGAAAACCTTACAGACCGCCTCTCGCAGACGCTTCGCCATGTCACCGGCAAGGCCAAGCTGACCGAGGACAACATCAAGGACACTCTGCGCGAAGTGCGCATGGCCCTGCTCGAGGCCGACGTGGCCCTGCCGGTGGTCAAGGACTTCGTCAACAAGGTCAAGGAGCGCGCCGTCGGTACCGAGGTCTCGAAGAGCCTGACCCCGGGACAGGCGTTCGTGAAGATCGTCCGCGCCGAGCTCGAGGAGCTGATGGGGGCGGCCAACGAGGACCTGGCGCTGAGCGTCGCGCCGCCGGCGGTGATCCTGA
The DNA here is from genome assembly GCF_001457615.1 of Pseudomonas aeruginosa. GTDB lineage: Bacteria > Pseudomonadota > Gammaproteobacteria > Pseudomonadales > Pseudomonadaceae > Pseudomonas > Pseudomonas aeruginosa. The sequence continues at coordinate 1,294,528 of NZ_LN831024.1, forward strand.
TGGCCGGCCTGCAGGGCGCGGGCAAGACCACCACCGCGGGCAAGCTGGCGCGCTTCCTTAAGGAACGCAAGAAGAAGTCGGTGATGGTGGTTTCCGCCGACGTCTACCGACCCGCCGCGATCAAGCAGCTGGAAACCCTGGCGGGCGAGGTTGGCGTAACCTTCTTCCCTTCCGACGTCAGCCAGAAGCCGGTGGCCATCGCCGAGGCGGCGATCCGCGAGGCGAGACTGAAGTTCATCGACGTGGTGATCGTCGATACCGCAGGCCGCCTGCACATCGATGCCGACATGATGGACGAGATCAAGCAGGTGCACGCGGCGATCAAGCCGGCGGAAACCCTGTTCGTGGTCGATGCCATGACCGGCCAGGACGCCGCCAACACCGCCAAGGCCTTCAATGACGCCTTGCCGCTGACCGGCGTGGTCCTGACCAAGGTCGACGGCGACGCGCGTGGTGGTGCCGCGCTCTCGGTGCGGGCGATCACCGGCAAGCCGATCAAGTTCCTCGGCATGGGCGAAAAGAGCGAAGCGCTCGATCCGTTCCATCCCGACCGCGTGGCCTCGCGCATCCTCGGCATGGGCGACGTGCTCAGCCTGATCGAACAGGCCGAGCAGAACCTCGACCGCGACAAGGCCGAGAAGCTGGCGAAGAAGATCAAGAAGGGCAAGGGCTTCGACCTGGAAGACTTCCGCGACCAGTTGCAACAGATGAAGAACATGGGCGGCCTCGGCGGGCTCATGGACAAGCTGCCGATGCTCGGCGGGGTCAACCTGGCGCAGATGGGCAATGCCCAGGGTGCTGCGGAGAAACAGTTCAAGCAGATGGAGGCGATCATCAACTCGATGACGCCCGGCGAACGGCGCGATCCGGAAATGATCAGCGGCTCGCGCAAGCGCCGCATCGCCCTTGGCTCCGGTACCCAGGTGCAGGACGTCGGCCGGCTGATCAAGCAGCACAAGCAGATGCAGAAGATGATGAAGAAGGTCACCGCCAAGGGCGGCATGGCCAAGATGATGCGAGGCATGGGCAGTATGTTCCCGGGGGGCATGCCCAAGCTTTGATCGGACGCGCGGCCGCTGGCCACGCCGACGGTTTCGCGCCGTCGGCCGGCGGGCGGACCGTGTGCTTCCCGCGCTCTCCGCGCCGGCCGATGGGTGGCCGAAAAAGAGATTTGCAAATTCCCCGATAATCCTTAGAATATGCGGCCTTTCGGGCCGTGGGCCCAGCGTGCATTCATTTTGCAAGCACCGACTACAGGAACGAAGTTCACATGGTAACCATCCGTCTTGCTCGTGGCGGCTCCAAAAAGCGCCCCTTCTACCACCTGACCGTGACCAACAGCCGCAATGCGCGCGATGGTCGCTTCGTCGAGCGCATCGGTTTCTTCAACCCGGTTGCGACTGGTGGCGAAGTGCGTCTGTCCGTCGACCAGGAGCGTGCTACCTACTGGCTCGGCCAGGGTGCACAGCCGTCTGAGCGCGTTGCTCAGCTGCTCAAGGACGCTGCCAAGGCAAACGCCTAAGCCGTCATGAGTGAAATGCCGACACCCGCCGACGACCTGGTCGTGATCGGCAAGATCGTTTCGGTGTACGGCATCCGCGGTGAGGTGAAGGTGTATTCCTTTACCGACCCGTTGGACAACCTGCTGGACTATCGCCGCTGGACGCTCCGGCGCGACGGCGAGATTCGGCAGGCCGAGCTGGTCAGGGGGCGCCTGCATGGCAAGGTCCTGGCCGCCAAGCTCAAGGGGCTCGACGATCGCGAAGAGGCCCGCACCTTCACCGGTTACGAGATCTGCATCCCGCGTAGCGAGTTGCCCTCTCTCGAGGAAGGTGAGTACTACTGGCACCAGCTGGAAGGCCTGAAGGTGATCGACCAGGGCGGGCAGTTGCTCGGCGTGATCGACCATCTGCTGGAAACCGGTGCCAACGATGTCATGGTGGTCAAGCCCTGCGCGGGCAGCCTGGACGACCGCGAGCGCCTGTTGCCCTACACCGGGCAGTGCGTGCTGTCGATCGACCTGGCCGCTGGCGAGATGCGGGTGGACTGGGACGCGGACTTCTGATCATCCATGGACAAGCGTTTGTGGGTGGGCGTCGTCAGCATCTTTCCGGAGATGTTCCGCGCGATCAGTGACTATGGCATCACCAGCCGTGCGGTAAAGCAGGGGTTGCTCACGCTGACCTGCTGGAATCCACGGGACTACACCGAGGACCGCCACCAGACGGTGGACGACCGGCCCTTCGGCGGTGGCCCTGGCATGGTGATGAAGATCAAGCCTCTGGAGGGCGCGCTGGCGGATGCCAGGCAAGCCGCCGGGGGCAGGAAGGCGAAGGTGATCTACCTTTCGCCGCAAGGCCGCCAGCTGACGCAGGCGGGCGTACGCGAACTGGCCGAAGAGGAAGCGTTGATCCTCATCGCCGGGCGCTACGAAGGCATCGACGAGCGCTTCATCGAAGAGCACGTCGATGAAGAATGGTCGATCGGCGATTATGTCCTGTCCGGCGGTGAGTTGCCGGCCATGGTGCTGGTCGATGCAGTGACGCGGTTGCTGCCCGGTGCATTGGGTCATGCAGATTCCGCCGAGGAGGACTCCTTCACGGATGGCCTGCTCGACTGCCCGCACTACACCCGACCCGAGGTGTACGCGGACAAACGTGTTCCTGAAGTGTTGCTCAGTGGCAACCATGAACACATCCGGCGTTGGCGTTTGCAGCAGGCCCTTGGGCGGACCTGGGAACGACGCGCCGATCTTCTGGATAGCCGCTCGCTTTCTGGAGAAGAGCAGAAGCTGCTGGCGGAATATATCCGTCAGCGGGACGATAGTTAACGTATCGATGGCTGGCCGATTGCCGGTCTTAGGAGCACAGCATGACCAACAAGATCATTCAGCAGATCGAAGCTGAACAGATGAACAAAGAGATCCCGGCGTTCGCCCCCGGCGATACCGTGATCGTCCAGGTCAAGGTGAAGGAAGGCGACCGTCAGCGTCTGCAGGCCTTCGAAGGCGTCGTTATCGCCAAGCGCAACCGTGGCCTGAACAGCGCCTTCACCGTGCGCAAGATCTCCAACGGCGTGGGCGTGGAACGTACCTTCCAGACCTACAGCCCGATCGTCGACAGCCTGAGCGTCAAGCGTCGCGGCGACGTGCGCAAGGCCAAGCTGTACTACCTCCGCGCCCTGTCCGGCAAGGCCGCGCGCATCAAGGAAAAACTGGTCTAATCCGGTTCTTCTCCGAGAAAAGCAGCCCGAGGGCTGCTTTTTTCATGTCTGGCGTTCGCCTTTCCGGCGGCGCTTCCTACTGCCCACGGCAGCGCATAACCAGTACAACATCCGCGGCACCCAGGCAGCCACTCCATCCGGTATTCGTGGCATGACCCCCAGAGAGCAAGAAATCCTGCGTCGCACCGAGCTTTCCGAAACCCGTGTGACCAAGGCGGTATTCCCGCCCACCACCAATCACCACAACACCCTGTTCGGCGGGACTGCGCTGGCCTGGATGGACGAGGTCTCGTTCATCACCGCGACCCGTTTCTGCCGCCTGCCGCTGGTGACCGTTTCCACCGATCGCATCGACTTCAACCACCCGATCCCGGCGGGCTCGATCGTCGAACTGGTCGGACGGGTGGTCAAGGTCGGCAACACCAGCCTCAAGGTGGAGGTCGAGGTGTACCTGGAAAGCATGTACGCCGACGGTCGCGAGAAGGCCATACACGGCCTGTTCAGCTTCGTTGCCATCGACGACGAAAAGCGGCCGGTTCCGGTCCTGCCGGGGTTCCCGGCCAGCCAGGCGGCTTGAGACAGGCGGAAAGAAGGCACCCACGGGTGCCTTTTCCATATCCCCGGACGATCCGGCCCTGGGTTGGGATCAGGGCCGCAGGCTGATCTTCAGGGAGGCCTGGGACAGGTCGATCTGTTGCAGGCTGACGCTGCCGAACGTCTGCTCGCGCGGCGCGCCGGCAATGCGAATATTGTCGAAGCGCACCTCGCCGATACTGCTCGGCAGGCGCAGGTTGACCGAGCCGTCGGGGTTGAGCGTGCTTTGCGTCTTGCCGGTTTCGTAGCGAACGTCGCTCATCGAGGTTTCCGCCTCCAGGCTGTCGAGCATCGGCATCACCAGCTTCGCCAGTTGCTTCACCGCGGCCAGTCCGTCGCCGCCCTCGGCCTTCAGGAACAGGCCCTCGAGGCTTTCGTTGAGGCCCTGGGCGTTGACGTTGCTCATCTCGACGTCGGTCAGCGGACGCAGGTTCTTCGGCAGTTCCTGGCGGCTCATGGCCGCTGGCGGCTGCATACGCTGGATGTCGGCGCTGGCCATCTGGAACGGACTGAGCAGGGCGGCGACCAGGGTCGCGGCCAGGCGCAGGTTGGTCTGCTTCTTCAGCGCCTTCTTCAGTTGCCGTTCGCTCAGCAGGCCCTGCTCGATCAGGGTTTCGCCCAGGCGCTTGTGGTTGCTCAACTGCGCCTGGATCGCGGCGTCCAGTTGGGCGGCGCTAATCAGCCCCTTGTTGATCAGGATCTGGCCCAGGCGGGAATGTTGTTGATTGGACATGGTCATGGCCTGATGAAAAAAGAGGATGATGGCTAGATGCAATCATCCTCTTCGTGGGCTTCGTTTGTCACCCAACCTTGGATAGGGTGACGACGGTCTTCGTCGGTTCGTTGAAGTCTAGTCGGCGATTTCCGTAGCCTGCGACTTGCTGACTGACGGTTCCGCGTCGATCAGCGACAGCAGCGTCCAGCCGGTGCCCGGCGCCAGCGTGGACTGTGGCGTGGCGACGTGCATCCTGCCGTTCGGATCGCGGGCGAACAGCAGGATCGCGGACTCGCCGTGCAGCGCCTGGTAGTCGTTCCAGCCGAAGGTGTCGGTGAGCAGGGTGGTGCGGATTTCGGCGCCGCGCGACAGCAGGCTGGCGAACTGCGCGTAGGTCAGCGGTCGCTGGCCAAGCGGACGGCCACGGTGTTCGTCGCTGGAGCGGTGCTTGTCGGTACGCTTGGCTTCCTGGCTGGTCGGCAGGCCGAACAGCTGGCGATGGCCGAACTCGTGGCGGAAGCGCATGGCCGCCAGGGTATTCAGCTCGCCGGCTGGAGAAACCCCCAGCAAATGCCCGATGCCGACCAGGTCGAGGTGGGCTTCGGCGTGCTGCGAGGTGGGATTGCCGAAATAGGTGGGCAGGTTGTCCATGCGGGCGGCGCGGATGTTTTCCCAGCTCGAATCAGTCAGCAGCACGCGGCTGCCGAGGCTCTTCAGGGCCTTGCCGATGGCGCGCCCGACCGGATTGGCGCCGACGATCAGGTAGCCGCTGGGCGAGGGCTCGGCGACCTTCAGCAGGCGCGCCAGGGGGCGGGCGGTGGCGCTTTGCAGGACCACCGTGCCGATGATCACCAGAAAGGTCAGCGGCACCAGCAGCGCCGCCTGGGCATGGCCTTCGGCGCTCAGGCGGATGGCGAAGATCGCCGAGACCGCCGCGGCGACGATCCCGCGCGGGGCGATCCAGCTGAGCAGGGCGCGCTCGCGCCAGCTCAGCGGCGAACCCCAGGTCGACAGCGCCACGTTCAGCGGCCGGGCGACGAACTGGATCAGCAGCAGCACCAGCAGCGCCGCCGGGCCCAGGCCGAGCAGGGCATTGATGTCCAGGCGCGCGGCCAGGAGGATGAACAGGCCGGAAATCAGCAGGACGCTGAGGTTTTCCTTGAAGTGCAGGATCTGCCGTACGTCGACGCCCTTCATGTTGGCCAGGCCCATGCCCATCAGGGTGACGGCGAGCAGCCCGGATTCGTGCATCACCCGGTTCGAGGCGATGAATACGCCCAGCACCGCGGCCAGCGTCGCCAGGTTGTGCAGGTAGTCCGGCAGCCAGTGGCGGCGCAGGACGATGCCCAGCGCCCAGCCGCCGAGGATGCCGAACAGGCTGCCGCAGAGGATCACTCCACCGAAGGTCTGCAGGCTGTGTAGCCAGCCATCGCCTTCGCCGCTGGAGATGATGAAGCTGTACACCACTACCGCCAGCAGGGCGCCGATGGGATCGATGACGATACCTTCCCAGCGCAGGATGTTCGCCACCGCGGCCTTGGGCCGGACCACCCGCAGCATCGGAACGATCACCGTGGGCCCGGTGACCAGGGTCAGGGTGCCGAACAGCAGGGCCATTTCCCAGCTGAAGTCGAGCAGGTAGTGGGCGGCCAGGGCGATCACGCCCCAGGTCGAGAGCGCGCCGATGGTCACCATTCGGTGCACCACGGTGCCGATTTCCTTCCATTCGCTGAAATGCAGGGTCAGGCTGCCCTCGAAGAGGATCAGCGCCACTGCCAGGGATACCAGTGGGAACAGCAGGGGGCCGAACATCTCGTCCGGATCGAGCCAGCCGAGTAGCGGGCCGGCGACGATCCCGGACAGCAGCAGGAAAAGAATGGCTGGCAGGCGCAGGCGCCAGGCCAGCCATTGACTGAGCAGGGCGGCGGCACCGATGCCGCCGAGGGCGAGCAGGATAGCGTTCTGGTCCATCGAGGATTCCTTGTCAGCGTCGCTCCGCTCGTCCTGAGCCGGGGCGAACCATCGAGCCACATGGCTCCGCTTTTTCCCGCGGGCACGGGAAGCCGGCCGACCTCCTGTCGACCGGCCTGACTAACCATTACGTGGCGATGACGGCCAACGCTCGCGATAGCGCCCAGGCTATGAAAGACTAGCCGCGCTTTCATTTGGTTCGCAGCCTTCATCCATGAGTACCCTCGAACATCCCCTGATCGACCGTTTCCTCGATGCCCTGTGGCTGGAAAAAGGCCTTGCCGACAACACCCGCGAGGCTTATCGCAACGACCTCCAGCAGTTCAACGCCTGGCTCGATGGCCGCGGGTTGCGCCTGGAGGGCATCGGCCGCGACGCCATCCTCGATCACCTGGCCTGGCGCCTGGAACAGGGCTACAAGGCCCGCTCGACCGCGCGCTTCCTCTCCGGCCTGCGTGGCTTCTATCGCTATTGCCTGCGCGACGGCCTGATCGCCGAGGATCCCACCTTGCAGGTGGACCTGCCGCAACTGGGCAAGCCGTTGCCGAAATCCCTCTCCGAAGCGGACGTCGAGGCATTGCTGGCGGCGCCGGAAGTCGACGACCCGCTGGGCCTGCGCGATCGCACCATGCTCGAAGTGCTGTATGCCTGCGGCCTGCGGGTCAGCGAACTGGTCGGCCTGACCCTGGAGCAGGTCAACCTGCGCCAGGGCGTGGTCAAGGTGTTCGGCAAGGGCAGCAAGGAGCGCCTGGTGCCGCTCGGCGAGGAAGCCATCGGCTGGCTCGAACGCTACCTGCGCGAGGCCCGCGGCGACCTGCTTGGCGGGCGACCCAGCGACGTGCTGTTCCCCAGCCTGCGCGGCGAACAGATGACCCGCCAGACCTTCTGGCATCGCATCAAGCATCACGCGCAGGTGGCGGCGATCGGCACGTCGATTTCGCCGCACACCCTGCGCCACGCCTTCGCCACCCACCTGCTCAACCATGGCGCCGACCTGCGGGTGGTGCAGATGCTGCTCGGCCACAGCGACCTGTCGACCACCCAGATCTATACCCATATCGCCCGGGCCCGCCTCCAGGATCTGCACGCACGCCACCACCCGCGAGGCTGACGCTTTGTCCGAAAAATCCGTACCTACCCGAAAAGAGGCGCTTTCGTAGCGTTCTGCGACAAGCGTCGGGCCCGTCGGGATAGCGGTCTATGGTAGGCTTCGCCGATCGCACGACAGGAGTGACACATGCGCGTGACCCGTTTTCTGGCTGCTGCCGCCCTCGGCCTGATGAGTACCCTGGCCCTGGCAGACAATGCCGATCAGAACATCCGCAAGACCCTGCAGGCCCTGCAACCGGACCTGCCCATCGACTCCATCGCCAGCAGCCCGCTGCAGGGGCTCTACCAGGTGCAGCTGAAGGGCGGCCGGGTGCTCTACGCCAGCGCCGACGGCCAGTTCGTCATGCAGGGCTACCTCTACCAGGTGAAGGACGGCAAGCCGGTCAACCTGACCGAGAAGGCCGAGAGCCAGGCGATCGCCAAGGCGATCAACGGCGTGCCCGCCAGCGAGATGGTGGTGTATCCGGCCAAGGGCCAGGCCAAGGCGCACATCACGGTGTTCACCGATACCACCTGCCCGTACTGCCAGAAGCTGCATGCCGAGGTGCCGGACCTGACCGAGCAGGGGATCGAGGTGCGCTACATGGCGTTCCCGCGCCAGGGGCCGCAGTCGGCGGGCGACAAGCAACTGCAGGCGGTCTGGTGTGCGAAGGAGCCGACCAAGGCGATGGACGCCATGATGAACGGCAAGGAGATCAAGTCTTCCGAGTGCAAGAACCCGGTAGACAAGCAGTTCCAGATGGGCCAGATGGTTGGGGTGCAGGGAACGCCGGCGATCGTCCTCGCCAATGGCCAGTTGCTCCCCGGCTACCAGCCGGCCAAGCAGTTGGCCAAGCTGGCGCTGGAGGCCAAATAGCGCCGGGTCTGCCGAACAATTGACTAATAAAGAGCCGCTTCGTAATGTGCGGCTCTTTTGTTTTCATCATTGGCGATTTCCGCCGCCCGCTGGCGGAATCCATCGCCAGGATGTGTCGTGGCCCGTACAGTGGTCGCGTCAACCTCGATTCGCTCGGGGAACCATAGCAGGCCGGCGCGTCCGGCCGTCGTAGGTGAGATGGGGAGTTCCAGCGTGAAACCGGTCAAAGTAGGCATCTGTGGGTTGGGGACCGTCGGTGGCGGTACCTTCAATGTACTCGAACGCAACGCCGAGGAGATTGCCCGCCGTGCCGGGCGCGGTATCGAGGTTGCGCAGATCGCCGCCCGCCGGCCGAACCCGAAGTGCGATACCGGTGCGACCCCCATCACCGCCGATATCTTCGACGTAGCGTGCAATCCCGAGATCGACGTGGTCGTCGAGTTGATCGGCGGCTACACCCTGGCCCACGAGCTGGTGCTCAAGGCCATCGAGAACGGCAAGCACGTGGTCACCGCGAACAAGGCGCTGATCGCCGTGCACGGCAACGAGATCTTCGCCAAGGCTCGCGAGAAGGGCGTGATCGTCGCCTTCGAGGCCGCTGTCGCCGGCGGCATCCCGGTGATCAAGGCGATCCGCGAGGGGCTGTCGGCCAACCGCATCAACTGGCTGGCCGGGATCATCAACGGTACCGGCAACTTCATCCTCAGCGAAATGCGCGAGAAGGGCCGTACCTTCCCCGACGTGCTCGCCGAGGCCCAGGCCCTGGGCTATGCCGAGGCCGACCCGACCTTCGACGTGGAAGGCATCGACGCCGCCCACAAGCTGACCATCCTCGCCTCGATCGCCTTCGGCATTCCGCTGCAGTTCGACAAGGCCTACACCGAAGGCATCTCGAAGCTGACCAGCGCCGACGTCAACTACGCCGACGCCCTCGGCTATCGCATCAAGCACCTGGGCGTGGCGCGTCGCACCGAGAGCGGCTTCGAGCTGCGCGTGCACCCGACCCTGATTCCCTCGGATCGCCTGATCGCCAACGTCAACGGCGTGATGAACGCGGTGATGGTCAACGGCGACGCCGTCGGCTCGACCCTCTACTACGGCGCCGGTGCCGGCATGGAGCCGACCGCTTCCTCGGTGGTGGCCGACCTCGTCGACGTGGTCCGCGCCATGACCTCCGATCCGGAGAACCGCGTACCGCACCTGGCGTTCCAGCCGGACGCGCTGTCCGACCACCCGATCCTGCCGATCGAAGCCTGCGAAAGCGCCTACTACCTGCGCATCCAGGCCAAGGACCACCCGGGCGTACTGGCCCAGGTGGCCACCATCCTGTCCGAGCGCGGCATCAACATCGAATCGATCATGCAGAAGGAGGCCGAGGAACAGGACGGCCTGGTGCCGATGATCCTGGTTACCCACCGGGTCATCGAACAACGCATCAACGATGCCATCGCCGCCCTGGAAGCGCTGGAAGGCGTGTCCGGGCCGGTGGTCCGTATCCGTGTCGAACAACTGAATTGATCGAACGCCGGGCGCCGCTCGCGGGCCCGCGTCAACAGCGAAGGTTTTGAACATGCGTTACATCAGCACCCGCGGCCAAGCGCCCGCCCTGAACTTCGAAGATGTCCTCCTCGCCGGCCTGGCCAGCGACGGCGGCCTCTACGTCCCGGAAAACCTGCCACGCTTCACCCTCGAGGAGATCGCCTCCTGGGTCGGCCTGCCCTACCACGAGCTGGCCTTCCGGGTGATGCGCCCGTTCGTCGCCGGCAGCATCGCCGATGCCGACTTCAAGAAGATCCTCGAGGAAACCTATGGCGTCTTCGCCCATGACGCAGTGGCGCCGCTGCGCCAGTTGAACGGCAACGAATGGGTGCTGGAGCTGTTCCACGGCCCGACCCTGGCCTTCAAGGACTTCGCCCTGCAACTGCTCGGCCGCCTGCTCGACCATGTGCTGGCCAAGCGCGGCGAGCGCGTGGTGATCATGGGGGCCACCTCCGGCGATACCGGCTCCGCGGCCATCGAAGGCTGCCGCCGTTGCGACAACGTCGACATCTTCATCATGCACCCGCACAACCGCGTGTCCGAGGTGCAGCGCCGGCAGATGACCACCATCCTCGGCGACAACATCCACAACATCGCCATCGAAGGCAACTTCGACGACTGCCAGGAGATGGTCAAGGCCAGCTTCGCCGACCAGGGCTTCCTCAAGGGTACCCGCCTGGTAGCGGTGAACTCGATCAACTGGGCGCGGATCATGGCCCAGATCGTCTACTACTTCCATGCCGCGCTGCAGCTCGGCGCGCCGCATCGCTCGGTGGCGTTCTCGGTGCCGACCGGCAACTTCGGCGACATCTTCGCCGGCTACCTGGCGCGCAACATGGGTCTGCCGGTCAGCCAACTGATCGTCGCGACCAACCGCAACGACATCCTGCACCGCTTCATGAGCGGTAATCGCTACGACAAGGACACCCTGCATCCCTCGCTGTCGCCGTCGATGGATATCATGGTCTCGTCCAACTTCGAACGCCTGCTGTTCGACCTGCACGGCCGCAACGGCAAGGCCGTCGCCGAACTGCTGGATGCCTTCAAGGCCAGCGGCAAGCTGTCGGTGGAAGACCAGCGCTGGACCGAGGCGCGCAAGCTGTTCGACTCCCTGGCGGTCAGCGACGAGCAGACCTGCGAGACCATCGCCGAGGTATACCGCTCCTGTGGCGAGTTGCTCGACCCGCACACCGCCATTGGCGTGCGTGCCGCCCGCGAATGCCGGCGCAGCCTGAGCGTGCCGATGGTGACCCTGGGCACTGCGCATCCGGTCAAGTTCCCCGAAGCGGTGGAGAAGGCCGGCATCGGCCAGGCGCCGGCGCTGCCTGCGCACCTCGCCGACCTGTTCGAGCGCGAGGAGCGCTGCACCGTATTGCCGAACGAGCTGGCCAAGGTACAGGCCTTCGTCAGCCAGCACGGCAATCGCGGCAAGCCGCTCTGAGCCTGTCGTGAAAGGAAGAAGCCCGCCTTGATGGCGGGCTTTTTCATGTCTTCTCAAAGGGCAGCGGCGAGTTTGTTGCGCGAGGGGCGGAGCAGCCTCAGTGGATCGTTGAACTGGATGTCGCTGGCCAGCTTGTAGTAGCGCCCGACGAAATAGTCGCGGGCCTGGGCATCGTTCTTTCCCTGGTACAGCACCCAGGCGACGCTGATGCCGGCGAACTCGTTGTACTCGATCTGTCGCAGCGGGCTGAAGTGGGTCGCCGTGGTGGCCGTGGCGCCCCAGGCGGGCACGTCGCGGATCAACGGGCCCTGCCAGAGGATCGGCCAACTGAGCGGCGGCACGACCACATCGGCCAGTCCGGTCAGCAGCAGGGTCGGGGTCTTTACCGTGGAACCGATGGCCAGGGGGCCTGGCTCGATCGGCAGGGCGCCGACCAGCTTCAACCGTGGCTCGATGAGTTGCAGGGCTTGTGCAGAGAGGCTGGCGCTCTGCAGTGTGGCCTGGCCGCCGGCGGAGTGCCCGGCGACCAGCGTCCGGGAAAAGTCCGCCCGGCCATGCAGGGCCGAGGCCGGGTCCCTGTCCAGTTTCGCGACCTCAAGGATGCCGAGGGCGTGCATCAGCGGGAAGGAATTGATGAAGTCGGAGGAGATCACCACGATGAAGTCGTGGCTGGCCCACAGTTTCATCAGTTCGTGATAGTTGCCGGCGTTGGAAAGTATGCCGCCGACGAAAGTGATGACCGGAAGCTTGGCGTCGGACGCGGCGATGTCCGCCGGATAGTAGATGCTGGTACTGATCGGGCTGGCGAAGCCATAGGGGAAAGCCTCGTTGCAGCGGATCGAGCCGTCCAGCAGGACGATCCTGGCGATGGTCCCGACGAAGCCACGACAATCGGCGAGCACGGCGGTGCTGGCGATCTCGGTGTCGGCGACCGGACGCGCGTACTGGTCGTTGGCCAGGCCGACGGCGCCGAACAGCAGCGAGCCCTGTGCCGTGCCGGCGGCGAATGCCAGCGCGAGGATGAAGGCGCGCCAGGCGCCGCGGGGGGATGCGAAGGCAGTCATGAGATCCTCGCTGTTCGATGCGCAGGGGGAAGTCTCGTTGTTACTGCCTGACGGACGCGCCGGATACTGCAATTTCAAGCAGGTGAAGGCGTTGCGCGAGGGTGGGATGGTTGGAGTTTTTCCCGGTGCTTCCCTTATAGCGGGCTGATCGTTGCGTTGGCCTGGTTCGGCTCGAATGGCTATTTGCGCCGGCACGTGGCCTTTCGCCAGATGCTGCCGTTAGTCCGGTAAATGCTTGCATCGACGAACCCTATTCGCGTTTTTTCGGTCTTTGACGAGTCTTATTCGTCGAAACAGGAGACCTGATTTGGACAGCCTGAAGCAACGACTGGCCGATGCCTTCGCTCCCCATCCCTTCACCCTCAGCCAGCCCCGGCCCGATGGCGGACGGGTGGTCACGCTGGTCGATCCGCAGGGGGAAACCCTGTTGCAGCGGGTCATCGCCAAGGTGCAGTTGAACGACGAAAGCTATCTCGAGGATGCCGTGCAGACCATTCGCCGGGAATTGCAGGTGCTGGTCGGGCGGATGGAGGAAGACGTGCTGGCGACCTTCCGCGAGCGGGATCACGTGCTGCTGTATTCGTCGCGCTAGCACCGTCTCGTTCGAGGGCGCGTTGCGCATCGGGCGGTCAGGCCGAAGGCGCGCGCCGGTGCAGCGGCTCTTGCCGGATGGCGCCATGCTCGTGGAAGCGTGCGGATAACCCCCTCTCCCTGGCTGGATAGGGGAGAGGGGCCGCCCTGTCCGCGGAGCACCGATGAAGGGCTCCGCGTACCGTTCAGATGGCGCCTTCCCGGCGCAGGGCGGCGATGCCCTCGCTGTCGTAGCCCAGCTCGGCGAGCAGGGCATCGGTATGCTCGCCCAGTTCCGGGCCTACCCAATCCGCCGAGCCTGGCGTGGCGGACAGCTTGGGCACGATGCCAGGCATGCGGAATGGCTTGCCGTCCGGCAAGCGTGCCGAGAGGAACATCTCGCGGGCAAGGAATTGCGGATCGCGGAACATGTCTTCGGCGGAGTAGATTCGGCTGGCCGGGACTTCGGCTCGCGCCAGCACCGCCAGCACTTCCTCCAGGGGCTGCGAGGCGACCCAGCGGTCGATAACCCCATAGAGTTCGTCGCGGCGCGCATCGCGCCCGTCGTTGCTGGCCAGTCGCGGGTCGCTGGCCAGGTCGTCGCGGCCGATGGCCTGCATGAAGCGGCGGAAGATCGCGTCGCCGTTGGCGCCGATCTGTACGTGGCGGCCATCGGCGCTGGTGTGGATGGAGGAGGGGGTGATGCCCGGCATGATGTTGCCGGTGCGCTCGCGGATGAAACCGAACACGTCGAATTCCGGAACCATGCTTTCCATCATGGCGAAGATCGCCTCGTAGAGGGCGACGTCGACCATCTGTCCCTCGCCGCCGTTGACCTCGCGGTGTCGCAGCGCCATCAGCGCGCCGATCACGCCCCACAGGGCGGCGATCGAGTCGCCGATGGAAATCCCGGTGCGAACCGGCGGGCGGTCCTCGAAGCCGGTAATGTAGCGCAGTCCGCCCATCGACTCGCCGACCGCGCCGAAGCCCGGCTGGTCCTTGTAGGGGCCGGTCTGGCCGAAGCCCGACAGGCGCACCATCACCAGGCGCGGGTTCAGCGCGTGGAGGACATCCCAGCCCAGGCCGAGCTTTTCCAGTACGCCGGGGCGGAAGTTCTCGATCAGGATGTCGGCATCGCCGAGCAGGCGTTTCAGGATCGCCTGGCCTTCGGCGTGCTTGAGATTGAGGGTCAGGGATTTCTTGTTGCGTGCCTGAACGAACCACCACAGCGAGGTGCCTTCGTAGAGCTTGCGCCACTTGCGCAGTGGATCGCCGCCGTCGGGCGACTCGATCTTGATCACTTCGGCGCCGAACTCGGCGCAGATCCGCGAGGCGAAAGGGCCGGCGATCAGGGTGCCGAGCTCGACCACCTTCAGGCCGGCCAGCGGTTTGGGCGAATGTTCCATGCGGTGTCCGTCAGGCTGCAGTGTGCGCATAGCCTAGAGCATTTGCCGGCGGTGCGGGCGGGTGCCGCGGTAGGGTGAGACGTTTCCCGTTTTTTCCCGATATGCCCGGCGGTCCTTCAATTCCTTTTGCATAGAGGGTTTAATGCGGGAGTCGATACAGGATGTAGCGCGCCAGACACCGAGCCAGGGAGGCCCCTCGTGCCATTTCTTTCTCTCTTTCCTCCCCGTGTTTCTTTTCCATGCTCCGGCCGGCCCGGCGTAGATATGCGCGTGCGTTGGTTTTTATTACATGTGATCTGTTGAAATCTTACATGTGATCTCGTAGTGTGAGTCCATGCAACGGAAATCATCGGCCCATTATCAGCGTGTCTTTCGCCAGCGCCTGCGCGAGCAGGGCCTGGTGAAGAAGGAAGTCTGGATCTTGCCGGAGAACGCCGCGGCGCTCGCCGGCATCGAGCGGATGCTGCGTCGCCCGGCTGCCGGAGCGGCTCATTTGGAGAAGGAGGAAGACATGACGGAAGCCCGGGTATGGAACGCTCGCTCGCTGGCCGAGGCCCTGAGCGGCACCGAGCTGTTCAGCAGCGGCGAGGCCCAGATCGAGCTGATCGAGGGGGCGGAAGCGAGTCTCTACGTGATCATGCGCGAATACGGCGACCTGCCGGTGTTCGTCGCGCCCCAGGGCGAGCAGATCATCGTCGAGGCGCTGCTCTGGCCGGAAAGCGACGTTACCGACGCGACCGCCTTCAACGAAGAGGTCCTGCTCAGCCGGCAACTGTTCCCGCTGTCGAGCATCGGCCTGCTCAACCTGCCGGGCGAGGAGCGCTGCTACAGCATGTTCGGCGCGTTGAGCACGACTTCGTCGCTGGCCAGCGTGCTGCACGAAATCGAAACCCTGGCCGGCAACGTGATCCGCGCCACGGAAGTCTACGCCGGCTACCTGAAAGCCCGGGCCTGAGGGAGGACACCATCATGACGGTATGGAGCAAGCTGCTGAGCGCCCTGCGCGGCGGAGCCAACGAGGTTGGCGAGGCGATCGTCGACAGCCAGGCGCTGCGCATCCTCGACCAGGAGATCCGCGACGCCGACGTCGAACTGCGCAAGTCGCGGGAAGCGCTGGCCTCGATCATGGCCCGCCACCGCCTGGCCCAGGAGCGCGTCGAGAAGGGCGCGGCCCAGGTCGCCGAGTACGAGCAATACGCGATCAAGGCACTGGAGGCCGGCAACGAGGAGCTGGCCCGGGAGGTCGCGGAGAAGATCGCGACCCTGGAGAACCAGCTCGAGGGCGAGCGTGCCCAGGTCGCGGAATTCGCCGCCAGCGTAGCCCAGTTGCGCAAGTCGGTGAGCCAGGCCGAGGGCAACATCCGCCAGCTCAAGCAACAGGTGGATACGGTCAAGGCCACCGAGAGCGTGCAGAAGGCGCAGATGGCCGTTGCCCAGCGCTACGGCAACTCGAAGAGCAAGCTGCAGACCGCGGTGGACTCCCTGGAGCGGATCAAGCAGCGCCAGGCCGAACGCGCGGCGACCATGGATGCCGCGGCCGAACTGGCCAGCGCGGCGGCGCCGGACGATGCGCTGGACGCCAAGCTGCGCGCGGCTGGGATCAAGGCCTCGGGCAACAGCGTGGATGGCGTGCTGGCGCGCCTGAAGGAAAAGGGCAAGGCCTGATAGGCCCGCGGCCCGGCGAAGGCGTCCGGGCCCGTTTTTCAGGGATAGAGCGACAATGGAAGGTTTCCTGCAGACGGCGCTGTCGTTCCCGACCGTGCTGTTCAGCTTTCTTCTGATCTTAGCGATCATCTACTGGGGCATCGTCGCCCTGGGCATGGTCGAGATCGATGTGCTCGATCTCGACGCCGAGTCGGTCGTCGATGGCGCCGGCCAGGCCGAAGGCCTCGCCGCGCTGCTGGCGAAGCTGAAACTCAACGGCGTACCGGTCACCCTGGTGCTGACCCTGCTGTCCTTCTTCGCCTGGTTCCTCTGCTACTTCGTCCAGCTGTGGCTGCTCAGCGCATTGCCGCTCGGCTGGCTGCGCTACCCGTTGGGCGCCGTGGTGGCGGTGGGCGCGCTGTTCCTGGCGGCGCCGCTGGCGGCCACGCTGTGCCGGCCGTTGCGGCCGCTGTTCCGCAAGCTGGAAAGCACCAGCAGCAAGTCGGTGCTGGGCCAGGTCGCGGTGGTGCGCAGCGGGCGGGTCACCCTGCAACATGGCGAGGCGTTGCTGGAAGACGGCGGCGCCGGGCTGATCCTGAAAGTTCGTGCGGAAGAAAACAAAGGCTTCAAGCGCGGCGATCGCGTCGTGCTGCTGGAGTACCTGGAGGCGGAGCACGCCTATCGGGTCGTTACCGAGGAAGAGTTCCGCGGTATCTGACCCGGGCTCGGTGAGAATCAAGGAGAACTGCTGCTATGGATATGACGTCGCTGATGCCCCTCCTGCTGGGAGTGGGCCTGGTTGTTCTGCTGGTCGTGGGCCTGCTGGCCCTGTTCAAGGCCTTCTACATCAAGGTCCCGCAAGGCACCGCGCTGATCGTCAACGACATGTCGTCGACGCCCAAGGTGCATTTCACCGGTGCGCTGGTCTATCCGGTGATCCACCTGAAGGAGTTCATGCGCATCTCGCTGATCACCCTGGAGGTCGACCGGCGCGGCAAGGACGGCCTGATCTGCCGCGACAACATGCGCGCGGACATCACCGTTGCCTTCTACCTGCGGGTCAACGAGACCCAGGACGACGTGCTCAAGGTGGCCAAGGCCATCGGCGTCGACCGTGCTTCCGACCGTTCGGCGGTGAACGAGCTGTTCAATGCCAAGTTCTCCGAGGCGCTGAAGACCGTCGGCAAGCAGTTCGACTTCGTCCAGCTGTTCGAGAATCGCCAGGACTTCCGTGACCGCATCATCGAGGTGATCGGCAACGACCTGAACGGCTACGTCCTGGAAGACGTCGCCATCGACTACCTGGAGCAGACCGCGAAGAACTCGCTGGACCCGAGCAACATCCTTGATGCCGAGGGCATCCGCAAGATCACCGAGCTGACCGCCACCCAGAACGTCATCACCAACGAACTGGAGCGCAACGAAGAGCTGGCGATCAAGAAGAAGAACGTCGAGACCCGCGAGGCGGCCCTGGCCCTGGAGCGCCAGCAGGCTGACGCCGAGGCCCGGCAGAAGCGCGAGATCGAGACCATCCGTGCCCGCGAGGAAGCGGAAACCGCGCGGGTCAAGGAAGAGGAGCGGCTGAAGGCCGAGCAGGCGCGGATCCAGGCGCAGCAGGAAATCGACGTGCGCACCGAGAACCACCAGCGCGAGGTCGAGGTGGCGCAGCAGAACCGCCAGCGCGCGGTGGTCATCGAGGTGGAGAAGGTCACCCGCGCCAAGGACCTGGAGATCGTCGCCCGCGAGCGTGAGGTGGAGCTGCAGAAGATCGAGAAGGAAAAGGCGCTGGAAGAGCAGCGCAAGAACATTGCCAATGTGATTCGCGAGCGCGTCGCGGTGGAAAAGACCGTGGCCCAGGAGGAGGAGCGGATCAAGGAGGTGCGCGAGGTTTCCGAGGCCGAGCGGGTCAAGCAGGTGATACTGCTGCAGGCCCAGGCGGAAGCCGAGCAGGAGCTGGTACGCCAGGTCAAGCAGGCGGAAGCCGACGAGGCCCGCTCCAAGCACAAGGCGGTGGAAATCAACACCATGGCGCAGGCCGAGCTGGAGGCGGCGTCGAAGCAGGCCGAGGCGAAGAAGCGTCTGGCCGAGGGCATCGAGGCCGAGCGCGCAGCGCCGGGCCTGGCCGATGCGCGGGTGCTGGAAGTCACCGCCGCGGCGAAGGAAAAGGATGGCTTGGCAGCGGCGCGGGTACGTGCCGAACAACTGATCGCCGAAGCCAGGGGCGACGAAGAGCGCGGCCTGGCCGACGCCCGGGTGCTCGAGGCGCAGGCCGCGGCCAAGGAGAAGGACGGCCTGGCCGAAGCCAAGGTGCTGGCCGAGAAGCTCGGCGCCCAGGCGCGCGGCGAAGAGCAGCTCGGCGCGGCCAAGGCCAAGGCCACCAAGGACCAGGGCAGCGCGGAAGCGGAAGTACTGCTGCAGCGCCTGAATGCCGAGGCCGAGGGGCTTGGCAAGAAGTTCGGCGCCCTGGATGCCCTCAGCGACAGCGCTCGCCAGCACGAAGAGTTCCGCATGCAGCTGGAGAAGAGCTTCGAGGAGGCCATGGCGGCCATCGCCGCGAACAAGGACATCGCCAAGGACCAGGCCGAGGTGCTCGCCACCGCGCTGGGCAAGGCGAACATCGAGATCGTCGGCGGCGAGGGCGACTTCTTCAACTCCTTCGCCAAGTCGCTGTCGGTGGGCAAGGCCATCGAAGGTGTGGTCGGCAAGAGCCCGGTGGTGCAGGACGTTCTCGCCCGCCTGCTCAACGGCCGTGGCGCAGCCGCTGCGGTGATGCCGGAACGCAAGAGCGGCCACGAGAACGAGCCGGCGGCGGAAGTCTGAGTCGACCCGCAGCCTCCTCCGCCAACTGCGGAGGCGTTCCGCCCGCGCCCTGAGCGGCGCAGCCCCTGGCGTGGCCTGTTGGCTGCGCCCGGGGCAGGCCGCTCGGGCCGGTTTCCATCGATGACCGCCGTAGACCCAGGAAGACCAGGATGTCGGACACTCAAGCCGCAACTCCCGCGCAGGACGTATTGGACAAGGCCGTTGCCGAGGGCGGCGCCTACGAGGTGCTGCACAAGCGCCTGCTGGAGCAGGGCCAGCGCCTGCGGCAGACCGCCGAAAGGCTCAACGCCAGTCGCCTGGAGGAGTTCGGCGACAGCCAGATGGATGTGATCGGCCGGGTCCGCATCCGTACCGAGAACAACTGCATCGCCCGCGATATCGTCCAGGTCGGCGATTGCCTGCTGTTCGGCTACAACGTGTTCATCGGCCTGCGCAAGGAAACCGGCGTGGCCGACGTGTTCTCCCTCTACCGCCTGGTGGAGGGCAGCGAAGGCTACGAGGCGGAGCCTGTGCCACTGGGGGACAGCTTTCTCGCCGCGCCGGGCTTCGTCAACGACTTCAACGAGCTTTACACCTACTACAAGAACACCCGCCTGCTGCAACTGGCGATCCGCGACGGCAAGCTGCTGGCCAGCTTCCAGATCGGCGAGCGGATCACCGACATCCGCGTGTTCCGCTGGTCGATCTCCAGCGACGGTAGCGAAGTCCGCTACATCGACAACCGCGGCGAGCGCGACATCGCCTTGCCGGCACCGTTCGACTTCGAATGGCAGCGGGCTACCCGCGAGATGGTGGTGGAGGGCCGCTTCCCGCACCTGAACATCCTCGACACCCTGTTCGTCGAGACCATTGGCGGCGACCTGACCATCAAGGTCGAGAACAACACCGAGGTCGGCCTGGGCATCTATCGCGAAGAGGTGATGGACAAGACCCAGTCGCTGGACGACGCGCAGGTTGAGTTCGCCCGCCTCGGCAGCCTGCTGCTGCTCAAGGTCCTGCCCTATCGCGAGGAGCAGTGGCGCTACCTGGTGTTCAACAGCCTGACCGGCAAGGTCGAGCGCATCGACGCCATCGGCCTGGCCTGCATCCAGTTGCCGGAGGACCACGGGATCATCTTCCCCGGCGGCTACTACCTGCAGAACGGCGAGTACCGCACCTTCGAGCAATCCATGGAAGGCATGCGCTTCAAGCGCTCGGTACGCTCGCCCAACGGCGAGGACGTGCAGTACGTTTTCTACCATCCCGAGCAGGGGCGGAACGTGCTGCTCACCTACAACCTGATCAACCGCCAGTTGCAGAATCCGCTGTTCGGCCACGGCTACGCGCGCCTGGAGGACGGGCGCATGGTGATCTTCGCCGCCGAAGGCGAGGAACCGACCCGCATCCATCCGATGCAGGTCTGGCAGACGCCGTTCTGCACCGAGGAGTACGCGGCCCGCCAACCGGCGCGTAGCGGTTTTCTCGGGCGGATCGGCAATGCCGAGCTGGTGCGCGGCGTCTCCGACCTCTACGACTTGTGCCGGGAGATCGAGACCCCGGCGGTTTCGATCCAGCGCTACTCGCTGCTGTGCCAGAACACCCAGCGCCTGTTCGACGTCTACCACTGGCTCGGCAGCGACCAACTGGACGGCTTGGCGCCGCTGTTGCGCGAAGTGGCGGCGACCGCCGAGCTGGTGCTCGACGAGTACGAGAAGGTCGAAAGTATCCGCCGCCAGTCGGCCCAGGCGATGGTCGACGCGGAGGAGCGGCACAAGGCGCTCCTCTCCGGCTTGCTGCCCGACGGCTGGGACCGGGTGCAGCAGTTCGTCGACGGGCTCAACGGCATCACCGCCCAGCGTGGGTTGCTGCTGACCATCCGCGAGTACCGCTACATCGACGTGGCGCGACTCGACGCCATGGAGGCCGAACTGCTCGCGGCCCACGAGCGGGTGGCCGCCGCCACCGCGACCTTCCTCGCCAGCGAACAGGCCCTGCAGCCCTTGCTGGAGCGCCTGCAGAGCCTCGATGGCGAGGCGCAGAAAGCCGAGACCGTGGCCCAGCTCGGCGAGCCGCTGGCGGCCCTGGAGGCGATGGCCGGCGACCTCGACATGCTGTCCTCGCTGATGGCTTCGCTGCGCATCGACGACGCGACCCAGCGGACCCGCATCATCGAGTCGATCTCGGAGATCTACGCCCGCCTGAACCAGGCCAAGGCGCGCGCCGAGCAGCGGCGCAAGGGACTCGGTTCGAGCGAGACCGTGGCCCAGTTCGGCGCCCAGTTCAAACTGTTCGGCCAGGGCATCACCAACGCCCTGGCCCAGGCCCAGGACCCCGAGCGCTGCGACGAGCAACTGTCGCGCCTGCTGGTGCAACTGGAGGAACTGGAAAGCCAGTTCGGCGACCATGAGCAGTTCCTCGGCGACATCCTGGCCAAGCGCGAGGAGCTGCTGGAAACCTTCGAAGCGCACAAGCAGACCCTGCTCGACGAGCGCCAGCGCAAGGCCCAGGGACTGCTCGACGCCGCCCGGCGAATTCTCGACAGCCTGCAACGACGCACCGCGCGCTTCACCCAGGCGGAGGAACTGAACGCGTTCTTCGCCGCCGACCCGCTGATCCTCAAGTTGCGCGAACTGGCCGAACGTCTTCGCGAATTGAAGGACAGCGTCAAGGCCGACGACGTCGAGGCGCGCCTGAAGGCCGCGCGCGACCAGGCGGTCCGCGCATTGCGCGACAAGAGCGAGCTGTTCGAGGAGGGCGGCGACGTCATCCGCCTGGGCCCGCGCCACCGCTTCAGCGTCAACACCCAGGAACTCGACCTGACCCTGATGCCGCGCGGCGACGCGCTGTACCTGCACCTGACCGGCACCGATTTCCTCGAACCGCTGCAGGACCCGCGGCTCGATGAGTTGCGCGAGTTCTGGCAGGTGAACCTGGAATCCGAATCGGAGACGCTGTACCGCGCCGAATATCTCGCCGGCGAAGTGCTCGCCGCCGCCGACGCGGGCCGCGATGGCTTCAGCCTGGAGCGCTTGCAGGCGCTGCTGGCGCAGCCGGACGAGCTGGCGCGGGCGATCCGCGATTTCGCCGCACCGCGCTACAAGGAGGGCTACGAGAAAGGCATTCACGACCACGATGCGGCGGCGATCCTGGTTCGCCTGCTGCCGTTGCGCGAGAGCGCCGGACTGCTACGCTACGCACCCTCGGCGCGGGCCTTCGCCAGCCTGTTCTGGAGCCGCCGGCGCGAGGAGCGGGAAGTCGCCGGCTGGCCCGAGCGGGCACGCAGCAGCCGCAGCATCCAGCAGATGTTCGGTCGTGACGACGGCCTGCTCGCCCTTCGCGGCGAAGTGGCCGCGGCGATGCGTGCGCTGCTCGCCGGACAGCCCATCGCGCTGGACCCGCAGCATATCGACGAGGCGGCCGAGTACCTGGTCTGGGAATTGTCCGCCGAGCGTCCCGAATTCACCTTCAGCAAATATGCCCGGCAATTGCAGGAAGGACTCAAGCTGCGCCTGCAAGGCGCGCGTCTATGGGACGACTACCGGCAGACCCTGGAGCGTCTCGGCGAGCGGCCCGCCGCCCAGTGGGAACTGGCCGGCAACTGGCTGCGCGGACTATGTGGCGACGCCGAGTTCCAGCCGCTGGCGGCCTACCTGGACGAGGCGGTGGCGCTCTCGTTGCTGGACGAGGAGATGCCACGACGGATCACCGAGGTCGACCTGCGCTTCCAGGTCGACGGCCTGATGGGCGAGCATCCGCGCATCGTCGAACGCGGCCTGGCGCTGGCGGTGGACGACTTCTTCGGCCGCCTGCGTCGCCATCGCCAGCAGTTCCTGCCGGGGCTGCGGCGCTACCAGGCGCTGCGCCAGGAGATCGTCGAACGCGAGCGCGAGGCATTGCGCCTGGCCGAGTTCAAGCCGCGACCGCTGTCCTCGTTCGTTCGCAACAAGCTGATCAATGACGTCTACCTGGGTGTCATCGGCGACAACCTGGCCAAGCAGATGGGGACGGTGGGCGAGAACAAGCGCACCGACCTGATGGGCCTGCTGATGCTGATCTCCCCGCCAGGCTACGGCAAGACCACCCTGATGGAGTACGTGGCGCATCGCCTGGGGCTGATCTTCATGAAGATCAACGGTCCTGCCCTCGGCCACGAGGTGCGCTCGCTCGACCCCGGGCAGGCGCCGGACGCGACTTCGCGGCAGGAACTGGAGAAGCTCAACCTGGCGCTGGAGATGGGCAACAACGTGATGCTCTATGTCGACGACATCCAGCACACCCATCCGGAGTTCCTGCAGAAGTTCATCTCCCTCTGCGACGGCACGCGCCGGGTGGAAGGGGTGTGGAAGGGCTGGACCAAGACCTACGACATGCGTGGGCGGAAGTTCTGCGTGGTGATGGCGGGCAACCCCTACACCGAGTCCGGCGAGGTCTTCCGCATTCCCGACATGCTCGCCAACCGCGCCGACATCTACAACCTCGGCGACACCCTCAGCGGCATGCAGGAGGCGTTCTCCCTCAGCTACATCGAGAACGCCCTGACCTCCAACCCGGTTCTCGCGCCGCTGGCCACCCGCGACATGGCCGACGTCTATCGCTTCGTCGCCAAGGCCGAGGGCAAGCCGTTCTCCAGCAACGAGCTGGCCCACGGCTACAGCGGTGCCGAGATCAACGAGATCAGCAGCACCCTGCAACGCCTCATGCAGGTGCGCGACGTGGTGCTCAAGGTCAACCAGCAGTACATCGCCAGCGCCGCCCAGGCCGACCAGTACCGCAGCGAGCCGCCGTTCAAGCTGCAGGGCAGCTACCGCAACATGAACAAGATGGCGGAGAAGATCTCCGCGGTGATGAACGATGCCGAGCTGCTGCAACTGATCGCCGACCACTACCAGGGCGAGTCGCAACTGCTGACCACCGGAGCCGAGGAGAACCTGCTGAAGCTCGCCGAACTGCGCGGCAACCAGAGCCCCGAGCAGGCCGAGCGCTGGGCGCAGATCAAGCGTGACTTCCTGCGCAACAAGTCCATGGGCGGCAGCGACGCCGACGTCGGCGGACGGCTGGTTGCGCAGCTCAACGACCTTGTGGAAAGCGTCCGTGGCCTGGCTCGCGAACCCCAGCCGGTACAACCGGCGCCCTGGGACGAGTTGTTGGCTGGATTGCGCCAGCTCGGCCAGGGTGCGCCGGCGCTGAACGTCGAGGTGACGGCGCCTGCGCAGCCGGGCGTGCAGCAGGTGCTGGAGAGCCTTGCCGCCTGCCTGCAGGACAGTTTCCTGCCGCTGATCAAGGTGATGGACCGCAAGATCGACGTCGACCTGCGCACGCACAACCGCATCAACGAGATATCCAGCCGCCTCGACGAACTGGGCCGGTTGCTGGGCGGCGAGCAGAGGCCGCTGGAGAACGATCAACCCTGAGGACACGAGGAGCGGGAAATGGACTTCGACGGATTGGACCGCCAGCTGCGCGACAGCCTGGCCGATCTGAAGCTGAGCAACGAGGAGCGGGACGAACTGCGCCAACTGGGCAGCGAGCTGGCACCCGACCAGGTGCGTTTCCTGCGCAACCGTGCCTTCGACCTGGTGCGTGAGCTGGTCCTCCTGGAGGAGCAGGGCGAACGGATAGCCGCCCTGAAGTGGCTGGAGCAGGTGGTGCGCACCCTGGAGGTTACCGCGGCGCCGCCGCGCAGCCGCGCCAGCGCCTATTTCAGTCCCGGCGAGGAGTGTCGGCGGAAGATCCGCGAACTGTGCCGGCAGGCCAGGCAGAGCCTGGACATCTGCGTGTTCACCATCTCCGACGACCAGCTCAGTGCGGAAATCCTGGCCTGCCATCGGCGCGGCGTTCCGGTGCGGATCATCAGCGACGATGACAAGCAGTTCGACGAAGGCAGCGACATCCATGCGCTGCGCGAGGCCGGCGTGCCGCTGCGAATCGACGACAGTCCCTTCCACATGCACCACAAGTTCGCCCTGGTGGATGGCGCCTGGCTGCTCAACGGCAGTTTCAACTGGACCCGCAGCGCCAGCGTCAACAACGAAGAGAACCTGCTGGTAACCGACGACGCCGTGCTGATCGGCGCCTATCGGCGCGAGTTCGAGGAACTCTGGGGCCGCTACGCCCCGCGCTGAGCGGCAGCGACGCGAGAAAGGCAGGGCAGGCGGTCGGCCGGCGGACCGCACGCGGGCGGGTTTCAGGTTAGACTTGCGCCCTTTCGCTTCCCACGCCGGTATTCCCATGGCCCTGCAATCCACGCCCTATAAAGCCGATATTTCCCTCACCGACCTGGACCGCGGGGTCTACGAGACGTTGCGCCTGACCGTGGCCCGGCACCCCTCCGAGACCGAGGAGCGCCTGGCCGTGCGCTTGCTGGCCTACGTGCTGTGGTACGGCGAGCAGATCGCCTTCGGGCGTGGCCTGTCGGACGTGGACGAACCGGCGCTCTGGGAAAAGAGCCTGGACGGCCGGGTCCTGCACTGGATCGAAGTCGGCCAGCCGGACGCCGAGCGCATCACCTGGTGCTCGCGTCGCTGCGAGCGCTTCAGCCTGCTCGCCTATGGCAACCTGCGGGTCTGGCAGACCAAGGTGCTGGACAGCGTGCGCAGCCTGAAGAACATCAACGTCGCGGCAGTGCCCCAGGAACCCCTGGAGAGCCTGTCCCGCGACCTGCCGCGTTCGATCAACTGGACCGTGATGATCAGCGAGGGCACCCTGTTCGTCACCGACGAGAACGGCCAGCACGAGTTGCAGCTGGAGTGGCTGCAGGGCGAGCGTTGATCGCCGCCGCCGTTTCCTTCCGTCGAGCCGAACGAGTGACCTGATGCGTATCGAACCCCGCCCCCTGCCCGAAACCCTGCCCGATCTCGGCGACCTTCCGCCATTGCTGGCGCGCCTGTACGCGGCTCGTGGCGTGCGTTGCGCCGAGGAGCTGGACAAGGGCCTGGCGCGGCTGATTCCCTACCAGCGGCTGAAAGGCATCGAAGAGGGCGTGGCGCTGCTGGTGGACGCCCTGGAGGGCGGCCAGCGGATTCTCATCGTCGGCGACTTCGACGCCGACGGCGCCACCGCCAGCAGCGTCGGCGTGCTGGCCCTGCGCATGCTCGGCGCGGCCTGGGTCGATTACCTGGTGCCGAACCGCTTCGAGTACGGCTACGGCCTGACCCCGGAGATCGTCGGCGTGGCCCTGGAGAAGCGTCCCGACCTGCTGGTGACGGTGGACAACGGCATCTCCAGCGTGGACGGCGTCCAGGCGGCGAAAGCCGCGGGGCTCAAGGTGCTGGTCACCGACCACCACCTGCCTGGCCCGGAACTGCCGGCGGCGGATGCGATCATCAACCCCAACCAGCCGGGCTGCGAATTCCCCAGCAAGGCCATGGCCGGGGTCGGGGTGATCTTCTATGTGATGCTGGCGTTGCGGGCGCGCCTGCGCGAGCTGGACTGGTTCGCCCGGCGCGGGCTGAAGGAACCGAACCTCGCCGAGCTGCTCGACCTGGTGGCGCTGGGCAGCGTCGCCGATGTGGTGCCGCTCGATGCCAACAACCGCATCCTGGTCCACCAGGGCCTCGCGCGCATCCGCGCCGGCCGCGCCCGGCCGGGCTTGCGCGCGCTGCTGGAGGTGGCCGGGCGGCCTCCGGTACGGATCACCTCCACCGACCTGGGTTTCATCCTCGGTCCGCGCCTGAACGCGGCGGGTCGGCTCGACGACATGTCCCTCGGCATCGAATGCCTGCTCTGCGACGACGAAGCGCTGGCCCGCGACATGGCGGTGCAGCTCGACCAGTTGAACCAGGACCGCAAGGCCATCGAGCAGGGTATGCAGCGCGAGGCGCTGGCGCAGCTCAAGGAGCTGAGCCTGGAGCAACTGCCGTTCGGCTTGTGCCTGTTCGACGCCGACTGGCACCAGGGCGTGATCGGAATCCTCGCCTCGCGCCTGAAGGAGCGTTACCACCGGCCGACCATCGCCTTCGCCGATGCCGGCGACGGCAGCCTGAAAGGCTCGGCACGGTCGATTCCCGGCTTCCACATCCGCGACGCGCTGGACGCGGTAGCCGCCCGTCATCCCGGGCTGATCAGCAAGTTCGGCGGCCACGCGATGGCTGCCGGACTATCGTTGCCGCAGGAAAACTTCGGCGCTTTCTCCGCCGCCTTCGATGCCGAAGTACGCCGCCAACTGGCCGAGGAGGACCTGGCCGGGCGCCTGCTCTCCGATGGCCAGTTGAGCATCCAGGAGTTCCACCTGGAGTTGGCGCGCGCGTTGCGCCAGGCCGGTCCCTGGGGCCAGCACTTTCCCGAGCCGATGTTCCACGGGGTGTTCCAGCTGGTGCAGCAGCGGATCGTCGGCGAGCGTCACCTGAAGCTGGTGCTGAAAAGCGAATGCGGCTCGCTGCAACTGGATGGCATTGCCTTCAACATCGACCGCGAGCAGTGGCCCAACCCTACCGTGCGCTGGGCCGAGCTGGCCTACAAGCTCGACGTCAACGAATTCCGCGGCCAGGAAAGCGTGCAACTGATGATCGTCCACATGGCTCCTCGCTGAACGCGCCACGGGGCCACGGGCAACCTAGCTGCCCCCTGCTTTTCTGTTAGCTATTCCAGCGAAAACATACAGATTTCCGGCGAAATCAAGGCTACCTGCCAGTTCTGGCAGGTTTGGCCGCGGGTTCTTTTTGGTACACGAAAGCACCGTCGAAAACGGGACCGAGCCAGGGGAGTGCAGTTCCTTCTACCCGAAGGACTGATACGGCTGTTCCGATCAGCCCACAAGGCGGCGGTAAGCGTCGGCCGAGTACTTCGGCCTGAAAAAACCAGGAGAACTGAACAAGATGAAGAAGGTTTCTACGCTTGACCTGTTGTTCGTTGCGATCATGGGTGTTTCGCCGGCCGCTTTTGCCGCCGACCTGATCGACGTGTCCAAACTCCCCAGCAAGGCTGCCCAGGGCGCGCCCGGCCCAGTCACCTTGCAAGCCGCGGTCGGCGCTGGCGGTGCCGACGAACTGAAAGCGATCCGCAGCACGACCCTGCCCAACGGCAAGCAGGTCACCCGCTACGAGCAATTCCACAACGGCGTACGGGTGGTCGGCGAAGCCATCACCGAAGTCAAGGGTCCCGGCAAGAGCGTGGCGGCGCAGCGCAGCGGCCATTTCGTCGCCAACATCGCTGCCGACCTGCCGGGCAGCACCACCGCGGCGGTATCCGCCGAGCAGGTGCTGGCCCAGGCCAAGAGCCTGAAGGCCCAGGGCCGCAAGACCGAGAATGACAAAGTGGAACTGGTGATCCGCCTGGGCGAGAACAACATCGCCCAACTGGTCTACAACGTCTCCTACCTGATTCCCGGCGAGGGACTGTCGCGGCCGCATTTCGTCATCGACGCCAAGACCGGCGAAGTGCTCGATCAGTGGGAAGGCCTGGCCCACGCCGAGGCGGGCGGCCCCGGCGGCAACCAGAAGATCGGCAAGTACACCTACGGTAGCGACTACGGTCCGCTGATCGTCAACGACCGCTGCGAGATGGACGACGGCAACGTCATCACCGTCGACATGAACGGCAGCACCGACGACAGCAAGACCACGCCGTTCCGCTTCGCCTGCCCGACCAACACCTACAAGCAGGTCAACGGCGCCTATTCGCCGCTGAACGACGCGCATTTCTTCGGCGGCGTGGTGTTCAAACTGTACCGGGACTGGTTCGGCACCAGCCCGCTGACCCACAAGCTGTACATGAAGGTGCACTACGGGCGCAGCGTGGAGAACGCCTACTGGGACGGCACGGCGATGCTCTTCGGCGACGGCGCCACCATGTTCTATCCGCTGGTGTCGCTGGACGTGGCGGCCCACGAGGTCAGCCACGGCTTTACCGAGCAGAACTCCGGGCTGATCTACCGCGGGCAATCAGGCGGAATGAACGAAGCGTTCTCCGACATGGCCGGCGAGGCAGCCGAGTTCTACATGCGCGGCAAGAACGACTTCCTGATCGGCTACGACATCAAGAAGGGCAGCGGTGCGCTGCGCTACATGGACCAGCCCAGCCGCGACGGGCGATCCATCGACAACGCGTCGCAGTACTACAACGGCATCGACGTGCACCACTCCAGCGGCGTGTACAACCGTGCGTTCTACCTGTTGGCCAATTCGCCGGGCTGGGATACCCGCAAGGCCTTCGAGGTGTTCGTCGACGCCAACCGCTACTACTGGACCGCCACCAGCAACTACAACAGCGGCGCCTGCGGGGTGATTCGCTCGGCGCAGAACCGCAACTACTCGGCGGCTGACGTCACCCGGGCGTTCAGCATCGTCGGCGTGACCTGCCCGAGCGCGTTGTAAGCTCGGTGGTCCCGGCTGGCACTCCAGGAAGGAATGCCGGTCGGGGTCGCTCAAGCCGTCTTCCGCCAGGAGGGCGGCTGCTTTATGTCGCTTGGGCCGTTGGCCTCCGCGAACCCGGTCTAAAGTTCAGGTGTGAGCTTTATTCCAAGACCGACCGGGAGTCCTGCCATGAGTCTGCTGTTCGAGCCTCTTAGCCTGCGTCAAATCACCTTGCCCAACCGCATCGCCGTATCGCCCATGTGCCAGTACTCGGCGCAGGAGGGCCTGGCCAACGACTGGCATCTCGTGCACCTGGGCAGCCGCGCGGTGGGCGGCGCCGGCCTAGTGATAGTCGAAGCCACCGCGGTGTTGCCCGAGGGGCGCATCACCGCTGACGACCTCGGCATCTGGAGCGACGCGCATGTCGAGCCGTTGCATCGCATCACCCGTTTCATCGAGTCCCAGGGCGCGGTCGCCGGGGTCCAGCTGGCCCACGCCGGGCGCAAGGCGAGTACCTGGCGGCCGTGGCTGGGCAAGCACGGCAGCGTGCCGATCAGCGACGGCGGCTGGATACCGGTGGCGCCGTCGGCGATCCCGTTCGATCCCCAGCACACGACCCCCGAGGCCCTGAGCGAGGCGCAGATCGAGGCGCTGGTGCAGGCCTTCGTACGCGCCGCCGAGCGCTCCCTGGCTGCCGGCTTCAAGGTCGCGGAGGTGCATGCGGCCCACGGCTACCTGTTGCATCAGTTCCTCTCGCCGCTGTCGAACCAGCGTCGCGACCAGTACGGCGGCTGCTTCGAGAACCGCATCCGCCTGCTTCTGCAGGTCACCGCCGCGGTGCGCAAGGCCTGGCCGCAAGAGTTGCCGCTATTCGTGCGGCTGTCCGCCACCGACTGGGTGGAGGATGGCTGGAACCCCGACGAGACCGTGGAACTGGCCCGGCGCCTGAAGGACCTGGGCGTGGACCTGATCGACGTGTCTTCCGGCGGTACCGCGGCGAATGCGGAAATCCCGGTAGGACCGGGCTACCAGACCGAGTTCGCCGAACGGGTGAAGAAGGAAGCCGGCATCGCCAGCGGCACGGTGGGCATGATCACCGAGCCTGTGCAGGCCGAGCATATCCTGCGCACCGGTCAGGCCGACCTGATCCTGCTTGCCCGTGAACTGCTGCGCGATCCGTACTGGCCGTTGCACGCCGCCGACGAACTGCGCAACGAGCAGATGCCCTGGCCGCCGCAGTACCTGCGAGCCGCTCATCGCAGCACGCCGCCGCGCAAATCCCTGGAAATGCAGTGAGCCGTCGGGGCCGTCGGCGCGGCGAGGCGCTGGCGGCCCACCTGATGGAAACCTTTGCCGACCTTGGCGGTCTGCCTGGCATCAGGAAATCAACCTGAGCGTTTCGTGGGAGATATTGCGTAATGGCAATATGATGTTATTCTCCCGCGACGTTCGCTCCGGACCGCACTTCGAGAAAGGATGCTCGCATGCACGCCAACGCCGGTTCTCCCCACGCCTCCCTGCCTGACAGCGATGTCGCCCTGCTGGCCAATATCCTGGTCCTGGCGACACGCAACATGAACAACATGACCACCATGCTGGCGCACCTTTCGGTGGAGCTCAGCCAGAGCGAAGAGCCACGCCTGCAACGGGTCGGTCATCGGGTCCTGAACGAACTCTCGGAGCTGGGGGCCGCCCTGGAGACCCAGTGGGACCTGATCGGCGCGCTGGCGCGTTTCTCACCCCTGCTCGAACGTACCCTGCCGCGCCAGGAACCCCTGGTCACCGAGATCCACCTCACCGAACTGCCGGGCCAGGCGCTGCCGCCCTCCGCCTGAACTGCGCGTCGCTCAGCCCTGCGCGGGGCGCTGCGACAGGTGTTCCAGGTAGCAGGCGATGATGTCCACCGACAGCTTGAGGCGGGTTTCCAGCAGCGCCATGGTCGGCTGGAAGTCGGCCACGCTGAGGGCCTTGAGGAACAGGTCGGCCTTGAGCATCTCGAGAAACTGGCAGGCCACCGCGTAGAGCGTTTCCTCGTCCATGTGAGGAGCGACCGCGGCCAGTCGCTCGCTGAGCAGCAGATAGCTCTGCTGCGGCCCCTGCTCGTAGAAGGACTTGCCGATCGCCGGAAACCGAGGGGATTCCGCCACCACCAGGCGATAGAGGCTCTGGCAGCGGGGATCGAGCAGGCTGGTGAGAAAGCGCCGGCCGAAATGCTCGAGGGTGGCGCTCAGCGTGGCGGCGGGGCGCGGCTGATCGGCGCTGTCGTCGAAGATTTCCTCGATCATGTGGGCGATCACCGCGGCGAACAGGCCCTCCTTGCCGCCGAAGGAGCTGTACAGGGTCCCCCGTGAACCACCGGCCCGTTCTATCACCATGTCCAGGGTGGTGCCTTCGAAACCGTGTTCGAGAAAGGCCTGGGTGGCGGCGTCGAGCATGGCGCGGCGGCGTTGCCTGCCGCGTTCGGTCAGACGGGGAGAAGCATCGTTCATGAGCGGTATCGGGCCTCGCGGGGTGGCGGTCGGAAGGTGCGCATGGTGGGCCGTCGGGACGGTCCGTTCAAGCCTCCAGGCGGTTTGCTGAGAGCGTTTCTCGTTAGGGTTGACGCTGGTCATTTAAGAACTGTATCGTACAGTACTGTTTTGGCAAGCACTTCCGCTCATTCCTCCGCCTTGCCTCCCCGCAGGAGTCCCCCCATGAATGCCCCCGCTAAGAGCCTGTTGGATATCGATGCCTTTCCCTTGGTCCAGGTCCGCGAGATGCCCCGCGAGCTGGCCGATGTCGAGCGCTGGTTGGAGGAGGTCGAGGCGCTGCTGGCCGTCGAGCGCGATTTCGCCCTGGTCTATCCGCCGCTCCCGCAGGAAACAGCTGAAGGCGACCAGCAGGCGCGCAAGCGCCTGGTGTTGTGGCTCAAGGAAAATCGCCAGCGCTTCGTCGAGCATTGCCGGGGCATCCTGCTCAGTGCCAACGGCCAGCCGGACAACCTCGCCGACCTGCAGCAACTGGCGCCGGTGCTGCAGGCTGTCTACGGCCCGCCGGTGAGCGTGGCGCCGGACCTGGCGTCCGCCCGCGGTATGGCGAAGGCACTGCTGAGCGGGCCGGCGACGGGGATGAACTGGTGACGCCGCCATGTCCCTGAACACTCCGCGCAACAAACCGTCCCGCACCGAGACCGAAGCTGTCGCTGCCAGCTCGGGACGATCCGCCGTCGGCCGGCGGGATTACACCGAGCAGCTGCGCCGGGCAGCCCGGCGCAATGCCTGGGACCTCTACGGCGAGCACTTCTACTGAGCGGGCGTGCCGGATTGCCATTGGTGCGGGCGATGGAACACATCGTTTGATTCCTGGGCTCTTTACCTCAAGTTAACTTGAGCTATCAGAATCCGCGCAGAGCGTCTGGCGATCTTGCCGGGCGCCACTCCATGCCCGGAGGCAACGATGGATAGCCCGTCCACTCTCGCTCGTCCGCACCCCCAGGCCAGCCCGCGATGGCTGGCAGTTGCCAATGTGATCTTCGCCGGCATCGCCGCTGCCCTGCATGTCGGCAAGGCGACCATCGCCCTGCCGTCGCTGCAACGGAGCTTCGGCGGCGACCTCGCCGCGCTGAGCTGGATCATGTCCGCCTTTCCGTTCGTCGGCGTATTCGGCGGCATCGCCGCCGGCCTCCTGGTGCGTCGTTGGGGAGATCGCCGGCTGCTGACCGTTGGGCTGGCGATTCTCGGCGGGGCGAGCCTGCTCGGTGCGTCGATGCAGGACTTCGCCTGGTTGCTTGCCACTCGCTTCGTCGAGGGGCTCGGTTTCCTCATCGTGGTAGTGGCGGCGCCCGCCGTGTTGCACAGGATCACCAGCGAGACGCGGCGCAGCGTGGTGTTCGGTCTGTGGAGCACCTTCATGGCAGGCGGAATCGCCCTCTCGATGCTGTTCGGGCCGCTGCTCGCGGACTGGCGTGCCGACTGGCAACTGAGCGCACTGCTGGTACTGGTCGCGGCGCTGCTGCTGCCGCTCAGCGTCCCTGCCGACGATGGGTGCAGGGCGGCAGGCGTGAGGCCGGCCGGTCTTGGCACGTTGCTCAAGGTTCCGGCGATCACCCTGCTGGCGCTCGGCTTCACCACCTACAACCTGCAGTTCTTCGCCCTGATGACGTTCCTCCCCGTGTTCCTCATGCAGCGCCTGGGCGTCGCCCTGGAGACTGCGGGACTCATCGGCGCGGCCATCGTCGCGGCGAACGCCCTGGGCAATGTCGCGGCGGGCTTCATCCTTTCCCGCGGCATACGTCCCGGCGCCTTGCTGGCGAGCACCGCGATCCTGATGGGACTCACCGGTGCGGCGTTCTTCCATGCCGCGACGCCGGGACTCCTGGCGATTGCGCTGGGGTTCGTCTTCTCGGCGGTCGCCGGCATGCTCCCCACCACCGTGCTGGCGACCGCGCCGCTGGCCTCGCCCGCGCCTTCGCTGACGCCACTGGCCATCGGCTGGGTAATGCAGGGCAACTACCTGGGGCAGGTGATCGGCCCCTTGCTGATCGGCCTGATCGTCAGCCGTTTCGACTGGTCGGGCGCGATCGGCCTGATGCTGGTCGCGGGCGCGGCGGGGGCCGTCCTGGGGTTCTGCCTGCTGCGTGCGCTGGACGGCCTGCCTCGCGCCATTGCCACGGGTTCCGCGGCTCGCCCCGCGGATTAGAAGAGAAACCGGCTTCGTGCAGGGCGGGTAGCCGAGCGACTATTCGTCCTGCGCATTGGTTCGGCACGGGCGGCCAGAGGCCGCCGCCGTCCCTCGGCTCAGTCGTCGCGGGTGAGCACTTCCAGCAGTTCGATCTCGAACAGCAGGTTGGAGTGGGGCTTGATGTGCGCGCCGACCTGCCGTTCGCCGTAGGCCAGGTGGGAAGGGACGAACAGCCGTCGCTTGCCACCGACCTTCATGCCCATCAGGCCCTGGTCCCAACCCTTGATCACTCGTCCGGTGCCGATCACGCACTGGAATGGCCGGCCGCGCTCGTAGGAGGAGTCGAACAGCGTGCCGTCTTCCAGGGTGCCCTTGTACTGGGTGGTGATCAGCGCACCCTTCACTACCTCCTTGCCGTCGCCCAGGAGGAGGTCTTCGATCTGCAGTCGGTCGTTCATGGGGCGGTACCTGCGCGGTTTGCGGAAAGCCGCGATTCTGCCAGCAAGCGCGCCGCCTGTCGCCGAGCCGACGGATCAGGGCATTGCCAGGCGGTCCGCGGCACGGGCATCATGCCCGCGCCTTTCTGTCGGGAAGGCTACCGCGTTCCGCGATGTCGCGCGCATCGCGGCTGGACACATATCTCAGGGATCATACGAGAACATATCCGCATGCAAAGACTGTCGCGTATCGGCCGCAACACCCTCGCCGTCTCCGTTTCCACCTTGCTCCTCAGCGCCTGCAACCAGGGCGACGATGCGCCGAAGCCTGCGGCGGTCGCGCCGCAACCGGCCGCACCGAGCATGGCTGCACTGAGCATCCCGCTATGCCTCAACGGCCAGTGCGCGGTGATCGACCAGGACGCCAAGCTGCTCGTGCCGTTCGACAACGACTACGACAATATCGTCGCCAGCGCCTACCAGGGCACCCTGATGGCGGCGCGCGAGGAGCGCTGGAACCTGATCCAGGCGAAGGACGGCAAGGTGTTGCGCGACGATATCGGCGAAGCCCTGTCGCTGCTCACCCCCAACCTCTATGGCTTCGTCCGCGATGGCAAGTACGGCGTGGTCGACGGCCAGGGCAAGGAAGTCCAGGCGCCGCGTTTCGACGACATCTACCCCAACAGTGCCAACGAATTCATCATCTACGAGATCGATGGCAAGCGCGGCATCCTCGATGCCAAGGGCAAGCAGCTCACCGAGGCGCTCTACGACACCACCCTGGTCAACGGCAGCGTCGCCGAACACGGCGGCTTGATCAGCGCCGAGCGTGGCGAGGAGAAGTGGATCATCAACCTCGCTACCGGCGAACAGAAGGCCGTGGCCTACGAGAGCCTGGGCGACCTCCACGACGGCGTGATGAGCGCCAGCGTCATCGGCAAGGGCTCCCAACTGGTGGATGCCAAGGGCGACGTGGTCGGTGACGGCAAGAGCTACGATTACCTGGGCACCCCGGCCAACGGCCTGGTCGCGTTCCGCGAGAAGTACGACAGCCCCTGTGGCTACCTCGACTACCAGGGCAAGGTGGCGATCGCCGCCCAGTTCGCCGGTTGCGGCGCCTTCGGCAAGCAGGGTGGGCTGGCCCAGCAGCGCATGGAAGATGGCTCGTCGGGCAAATACGGCCTGATCGATCGCAGCGGCGCCTGGAAGGTGCAGCCGCAGTACGATTCGGCCGACAGCGCCGGCCTCACCGCGCTTGGCTACACCGTCGACGTGCCCGGCCTGGCTGCCGTCGGCGTGAGCACCGGCCTGTTCAGCGCCGACTTCGGCATCTTCAACCTCGACGAAGGCAGCGAGTGGGTGAAGCCGGGTTATGCGCAGATCGGCGCGCTGGGCAACGACCTGTTCGTCGTGGCGAAGAAGGGCGGGCCGCAGAAGACCGTCAGCTTCATGGGTTCGGAAAGCCAGGTGCCGGTGGTGGGCCTGATGGACCGCAGCGGCAAGATGCTGCTGGAGCCGGGCGAACTGATCAGCATCCAGTCTGCGTATGACGGTCGTTTCCTGGAAGGTCTCGACGGTATGGACAACGCTGCCCACACCGTGTTGCTCGATCGCCAGGGACGCACGCTGGTTCCAGCGCTCTGGCAGAAGCTGGAGGTGAATCCGCAGCAGGGTTACATCCTGGGCTACGAAGTCAGCGGCACTGGCGACGAGGCGACGGAAACCTTGCGCGCACTGTACGACCTGAACGGCAAGCCGCGCTTCACCGTGGCCACCACCGATTGCGGCGCCGAACAGTTGCTCGACGGCAATGGCAAGGCGATCTGGCCGCAGGACCCGACCCCGTATTGCCAGTCGGACGACGAGCAGGACGACGAAGGCGAGCCGGAGCAGGAGCCGGCGCCCGTCGAAGAGAGCGAGGAAACCAGCGAGAGCTGAGTTCCCCGAGCGCGTCCGTCCCTTGCGGCGGGCGCGCGGTTCCGCTGTTTCGCCGTGGCTGCTGGCCACGGTCTCCCCTCACTGGCGGTGCCAGAAGTCCGAATACTCCTCTAACGGGTAGCGCTCGCCGTCATAGCGCAGCGTGCGCTTCACCGTGCGCAAGGGTTTGCCGTTCTCCGTTTCGCCGTCGCTGACCCGCGAGGTGATGACCAGGTCGGCAAAGCCGTTGGAGCGTCCGCGGCCGAGTTCCAGGGTCAGGTGCGAGACTTCCTGTTCGAACCCGGGCTCGGCGGAGCAGACCGAGCCTTTCAGCGTCCTCCACTGGTCCAGGTAGGTATTGAGCACCGGCCGCAGCTTGCCTTCGCCGGCCGGCACCACCAGGGTCAGCAGGTTGTCGAAGCCGGCTTCCGGACAACTGGCGCCACGCGCCACGCTATGGAATACCACGCCGAAGGCGCGCACCGTCGGGCTCAGGCGATAGCGCGCGGTGTCCAGCCAGAGGCTGTCGCTGCCGACGGCGACGGAGGCGTCTTCTTCGAAGTCGCTGTCGTAGCGTTCGAGCAGCCTGCCGCTGCGGCTGTCGGCCTTGGCCAATAGCAGATGCGGGTGGCGTTCGCCTTCCACGGCGGTGTCGCCCGGATCCAGGTAGGCCATGGCGATCACCGTCTGCGCGGGGTCGTCCGGCCAGGGCTTGCAGGCCACGGCGAGGAACGGACCGGAAGATTCGTACGAAGGGGCTATCCAGCCATCGTGGCCGACCTGCCTGGCTACGGCGTCAAGCAGTCGCGACGCGCAGGGCTGCGGTTCGCGGGCTTCGGCCTGGCTGGCGAGTCCCAGCAGCAGGAGGCAGAGTCGGGCGGAGAGGCGGCGGTTACGGTCCATGTGAAAAGAGTCCTTTGGCGGAGGCGGGCACGGAAGACGCCCGGCGCTGCGGGACATTCTAGCGGCTGCGCGGACCTTGCGAAGCGGGCTGGCGGGGCGGACATATCGCGGCCGCGCTGCTCAGGCCAGGCCGTTTTCCCGGATGTAGATAAAGAGTCCGGCATTGCTGTCCAGGCCAAGCTTGCGCATGGCGCTGCTCTTTTGCGCGCTGATGGTCTGCTTGCTGCGGCACAGTCGGATGGCGATTTCCCCGACCGCCAGGCCGCTGCCGTACAGGCGCAGCACTTCCACTTCGCGCGGGGTGAGTTGTTCGAGGCTGGCCAGCGGCTTGCCGTGCTCGGCTTCGCCCACTTCCAGCAGGTGTGCGATGGAGCGCGAGATGAATGGTCGACGGCCGGCGTGGCGGATCGCCTTGGGCAGATCGTCGAGCATGCCGCGTTTGCTCACCAGGCCGTGAATGCCCAGCTTGAGCAGGGATGAAACGAGTGCCGGGTTGCCGAGCATGGTGACGACGATGATCGGCAGGTCCGGATAGCGCCGCCGGACCTTCTGCACCAGGCGCAAGCCGTCGGCCTGCTGGCTGCCGGGCATCATCAGGTCGGTGATCAGCAGGTCGCAGGGGTGCGCTTCGAGCTGCGCCAGCAAGCCATCGGCGTCCTGGGCCTGGGCGACGATCCGCAGGTCGTCGTACGCACTCAGCAGATAGCGCATGCCGATCAGGGTGAGGGCGTGGTCGTCGACGAGGATGACGCGTGTTTTCATGAAATCGAACCCGATCGAGGTGGAGGTTTCCGCAGCGGCTACCGGCAACGCCGGCAGGCGGATAATCCGCCAGGAGGCAGCTCCGGACGGGCTCGAATTCTAGCGATGGTGTCTGTCGGTTTAATCAGGACTTTTCTGAATGCTAGTAGGAAATTTCCTATGTGTTTTCCCTAGGTTATTTCGAGGGGAGGCCGAGAAACATAGGGTCTTTGAACGGCTTTCGTGGAGTAGGGGTTGAAATCGCTGTCAGTACATTTCTGTCAGTCTTGCTGGACATCGGAAGGGCGCGACGGCAGCGCGGGTTCCGCTGCCGTCGCCGTCCTTCAACCCAGTTCGCGGACTGCCCGCACCGCCTGGTCGATGGCGGCATGGGCGTAGGCATCCCAGGCCGCATCCGAGTTGGCGATGGCGACATTGCCGACCTTGCTTCGCGCCAGTTCCATCAGCGCTTCGCTTTCCGCCTCGTCGTCGTAGAGGGTATTCATGAAGTAGGAGTAGCCGTGCGACCAGCGGTTCACGGTGATGCCGGTGATGTCGCGGCGGTGGTCGAAGCCCGCCGGGCCGAGCATGGCCTGGAGCTGGTCGCGGATGTCCTTTTCCAGTTGCTCGAAGCTCATCGCGTAGAGCTTGCTGCGGCCTACGCGAGCCTGGGTGCGGGCGTCCATGCCGGCGTTCGGGGTGGTCGGCACGTAGACCATGTGCACGCCGATCGGCTGCCGCGGGTCGCGTGGATGCCGGTAGCTGCCGAGGTCGACCGGGAAGTCCAGCTTGATCCGCGAGTAGGGCAGGGTCGGCGCGTAGATCTCGTGGATGCCGAGGGTCTTCCAGGCCTGCCAGTTGCGCAGCAATACCTTGGTGTACACCAGCGGGAACTTGACGTTCTGGCTCAGCGCGTGGGCCTGCTCCTCGGAGAGGTCGCGCAGCAGGTACGGCACCATCATGTTGTAGCAGGCCATCACGCAGTGCTTGCCGCGTACCCGGTGCAGGTGGCCGGCGCGGCTGTAGCCGACATCGACGCCGCCGGCGCGGTTGCGCACGCTGACGGCGGTGCTGTTCAGGCGCAGGCGCACCGGGTGCCCGGCGAGGTCCAGCTTCGAGTAGTCGAAGCGGGCCATGACGATGTCCTCCATGCCTCGGCCCGGCGCCACCGCGGGGATCAGGTCGCGCACCATGAGCCGAGCCAGCGAGGCGTTGCCGTCGGGGAAATGGTAGATGTACGGCTCGTCCATTTCCGCCTGGGCCTCCTCGCTGGGTTGCGGCAGGCCGAGGGCGTCGAAGCCGGGGAAGCCGGCGGCGTATGCGTCGGCCGCCGGCAGGGCGTCGGCGCCGAGGGCAGAGAAGTCGTTGCTGCGGCCCTGGAAGTACTTCACCGAGGTTTCCGAGAGCCCGACGTTCTTGAGCAGGTAGTCGCGGTAGCTGGTCTTCGCCAGGTAGGTTTCCTTCTCTTCCACGCTCTTGCCGGCAAGATAGTCGCGAGGTGACTCGTACAGCGCGATGAGCGCCTCCCGGTCTTCGCGGCTCAGCGGGAAGTCGCCGATGAAGGCGCGCCAGGAGCGGGCATTGAGACGATCGCGGGGGACCTCGTCGGCAACCATCGGCGTCGGGTCGCCGCTGACCAGCTTGTCCACGCCGAAGCTGGCCTTGTCGAAGAACACCGCGCGGGACAGGCCCAGGCCGGGGTAGAAGTCGGTGTCGAAGGCTGTCTCGAAGCGCTTGAGCTCGACGCCCAGGCGTTTCAGCAGGTGTTTGGCGTCTTCGCTATAGAGGGCGTTCGGCGATTGCAGCGACTCGCTGCCGCCGTAGCCGAGGATAGTGCGCCCGCCGGCCTGGAATTCGTTGCGCTTGGCATGGCCGCCGAAGTCGTCGTGGTTCTCGATGACCAGGATGCGCGCCGCGGGGTGCCGTTCGCGATAGAACCAGGCGGCGGCGAGGCCGCTGATGCCGCCGCCGACCACCACCAGGTCGTATTCCTCTTCGATTGGCAGGTGGTCGACATCGAAGGTCTTCTTCTCCCAGCCCATCTGGTGTGCGACTTCGAAGGCGCCCGGATGGCTACCGCGCAGGCCGGTGAGCGCGGGCGGATAGTAGCGGCCGCCGGGGGCGGCGCGGAGGATCTCGGCGGGGGTCAGGCCTGCGGCGATGGTCAGGGCTACGCCGTTCAGGAAGTCGCGGCGGGAGATGGTCATGGGAAGTCCTTTGCGAGGCAGTGGGTGGCTCGGGGGAGCCATGTTCACAGATTGCTGTTGCGAATGCGCGCGGAGCGGCTGGCGTCGGACGCCGACCCGCAGTCGCGGGCGGGCGCGGAGTTTAGAGGGCCATGCCGGCGCGTCGAAGGGCTTTCTGCTGGCACTAGGCCTCTATCTGGAGAAATGTGACATGTGTCGCGCTTTGCCACGGTGTCCGGGGAGGCCGGCAATATCTCGAAGCAAACTCCCGGCGGGCAGCGCGGACGCGAAGGGCTAGAGTCGGTCGAATCCGGTTGTTACCGAACGTCCTGGAGGTTCCTCATGAATACCCGTGGTTTGCTCGACCAATTGCTCAAGTCCGGGCAGGAAATGTTGCAGAACAAGTCCGGCGGCAAGCCCGGCGCCAGCGGCGGCGGACAGCTCGGCAGCCTGCTTTCCGGCGCCGGCGGCGGAGCCCTGGCGGCCGGCGCCATCGGCCTGCTGCTGGGAAACAAGAAGGCGCGCAAGTTCGGCGGCAAGGCGATCACCTACGGCGGCCTCGCCGCGCTCGGGGTGATCGCCTACAAGGCCTACAACAACTGGCAGCAGCAACAGAACGGCGCCGCGCCGCAGGCGCAGCCGCAGACCGTCGACCGCCTGCCGGAAGCCCAGGCCGAAGTGCATAGCCACGCGATCCTCCAGGCCATCGTCGGTGCGGCCAAGGCCGACGGCCACATCGACGAGCGCGAACGGCAGATGATCGAAGGCGAGGTGGCCAAGCTGACCAGCGACCGCGAGGTGCAGGGCTGGCTGGAGCGCGAGCTGAACAAGCCGCTGGACCCGGCCGAGATCGCCCGTGCCGCGAGCACCCCGGAGATCGCCGCGGAGATGTACCTGGCCAGCCTGCTGATGGTCGACGAGGAAAGCTTCATGGAGCGCTCCTACCTCGAGGAGCTGGCGCGGCAGCTGCGCCTGGAACCCTCGTTCAAGCTGGAGCTGGAGAACCAGGCCAGACAGGCGCTGCAACGCCTGGCCTGAGACGGCGGAGCGTCGTTCCGCGGATAACCGCCGCCATCATGGCGGCGGCGTTGTCGAAGGGCCGAGCAGAACCTCTCGCTCGCGCTGGCACAGCTCCAGCAGGAAGTCCCAGACCACCCGCAGGCGCACCGAGCGGTGCAGCTCCCGCCGGGTGCTCATCCAGTACTCGCGCTGGATGCTTTCCTCGGGCAGCACCGGTACCAGCAACGGATCGCGGCTACCCATGAAGTGCGGCAGGATCGCCAGGCCGATGCCGGCCTGTGCCGCCTGCTGCTGGGCGACCACGCTGGTGCTGCGGAACACGACCTGCGGGTGGCGGCAGAAACTGTGGTGGAACATCAGTTCCTGGCTGAACAGCAGGTCGTCGACGTAGCCGATCCACTGGTGCCTGCCGAGGTCGTCGCGGTCGCGCAGCGGCGGCGCCTGTTCCAGGTAGGCGGGGCTGGCGAACAACGCCAGGCGATAGCGGGTCAGCAGGCGGGTGATCACCAGGTCGGCGCTCGGCCGGTCGAGGGAGATGGCGATGTCCGCTTCGCGGTTGGTGATGCTGACGAAGCGCGGCACCGAGACCAGCTCGACCTCCAGGCCCGGGTAGTGGCGCATCAATTGCGCCAGGCGCGGAGCGAGGAAGACGCTGCCGAGGCCTTCGGTGACGCCGATGCGGATCTGCCCCAGCGGCGAGATGCTCTGGCTCATTTCTTCCTGGGCGAGCAGCGCGGTGTTCTCCATCGCCTCGGCGTGCTTGAGCAGCGCCTGGCCGGCCGGAGTCAACTGGTAGCCGCCGGTGTGCTGGGCGAACAGTTGGGTGCCGAGGTCGCGCTCGATGTTCTCGATGTGCCGGGCCACCGTGGCGTGAGTGGTGCCGAGACGCTTGGCGGCGGTCAGCAGGCGACCGCTGCGCTGCAACTCGAGGAAGAAACGCAGGTCATTCCAGTCGAACATGGGGAGCGCCTTCTGCCGGGCCGAGGGGGGGGCTGTTAGAAAACGAACAATAGCTGCCCCGAAACGTTTGTTTTTTTATCGCGAATGAACGACTAGCCTCAAGCCGTTCGAGACTTGCCAGTCATCCGCAGGTCCGACGGCCCATCACAAGAACGACAAGACGAGGCTCGCCATGCCCGAGGTACTGGATACCTACGACTACCTCATCGTTGGCGCCGGACCTGCCGGCTGCCTGCTGGCCAACCGGCTTTCCGCCGACCCTGCCAACCGTGTCCTGCTGCTGGAAGCCGGCGGCCCGGACAACTATCCCTGGATCCACATTCCCGTCGGCTACCTCTACTGCATCGGCAACCCGCGTACCGACTGGTGCTTCGACACCGACGAGGTCCCCGGGCTCAACGGTCGTTCCCTGAAGTACCCGCGCGGCAAGGTGCTCGGAGGATGCTCCTCGATCAATGGCATGATCTACATGCGTGGCCAGGCCCGCGACTACGACCAGTGGGTGGCCGAAGGCAATCCGGGCTGGAGCTGGAGAGAGCTGCTGCCGCTGTTCCGCAGGATGGAGGACCATTTCGCCGGGACCAGCGAAATGCACGGCGCCGGCGGCGAATGGCGGGTAGAACGCCAGCGGCTCTCCTGGAAGCTGCTCGATGCCTTCCAGCAGGCGGCGGCGCAGACCGGCATCGCCAGCGTCGAGGATTTCAACGGTGGCGACAACGAAGGCTGCGGCTACTTCCAGGTCAACCAGCGCGGCGGGGTGCGCTGGAATGCCTCGAAAGGCTTCCTGCGCGGCATCGCCCAGCGCGCCAACCTGACGGTTCTGACCCATGCCGAAGTCCAGCGAGTGCTCCTCGAGGACGGCCGCGCCAGGGCCCTGTCGGTCCGTTGGCAGGGCCGCGAGCAGCGCTTCGAGGCGCGCCGCGAGATCGTCCTGAGCGCCGGCGCGATCGGTTCGCCGTGCCTGCTGCAACGCTCCGGGATCGGCCCGCGGGACCTGCTGGAGCAGCTCGGCGCCGGGGTCGTCCACGAGTTGCCCGGGGTTGGTGGCAATCTCCAGGATCACCTGCAGCTGCGCATGATCTACAAGGTCGACGGCGTTCCCACCCTCAACCAGATCGCCGGCAGCCTATGGGGCAAGCTGGGCATGGGCCTGCGCTACCTGGCGAGCCGCAGCGGGCCGTTGTCGATGGCGCCGAGCCAACTGGGCGCCTTCGCCCGCTCCGATCCGCAGCAGCCCTCGGCCAACCTCGAATACCATGTCCAGCCGCTCTCGCTGGATCGCTTCGGCGAGCCGCTGCATGCCTTCCCTGCGTTCACCGCGTCGGTCTGCGACCTGCGCCCGCACAGCCGGGGGACG
The DNA here is from genome assembly GCF_001457615.1 of Pseudomonas aeruginosa. Classification (GTDB taxonomy): domain Bacteria; phylum Pseudomonadota; class Gammaproteobacteria; order Pseudomonadales; family Pseudomonadaceae; genus Pseudomonas; species Pseudomonas aeruginosa. The sequence goes on from NZ_LN831024.1 coordinate 1,337,928, forward strand.
GTGCGCATCCGCTCGCTCGACCCGGGCGAGGCGCCGTCGATCCAGCCCAACTACCTGAGCGATCCGCGCGACCTGAAGGTCGCCGCCGACGCCATACGCCTGACCCGCCGCATCGCCGCCGCACCGGCGCTGGCCGCCTTCCGTCCGCAGGAATACAAGCCCGGCCCGGAATACCGCAGCGAAGAGGATCTGCAGCGCGCTGCGGCGGAGATCGGCACCACCATCTTCCACCCTGCCGGCACCTGCCGCATGGGCCAGGGGCCGCAAGCGGTGGTGGATGCGCAATTGAGGGTGCACGGAATCCCCGGCCTGCGCATCGCCGATGCCTCGATCATGCCCAGCCTGACCTCCGGCAACACCTGTTCGCCGGTGCTGGTGATCGCCGAGAAGGCGGCGCAGATGATTCTCGCCGAGCGCCGCCGCGAGGCCGCGCCGCAGGTCGTCGAAAGCGCCATGGCGGCCGGCGGCAAGGAGGCGGTGGAGGCCTGAGGATCGCTACACCCCGTATCGCGTGGCGCCCGGCGCCGCAGCGGTCGACGCTGAAAACGGAAATGGCAGACAACAATAAGAGCCCCCACAAGGGGCGGGAGAGCCGCAATGACCGAGTACGCAACGACCCCTTCCTACACAGTGCCTGCGACCACGCCCCAGGAGGAGCGCAAGGTGATCTTCGCCTCCTCGCTGGGCACGGTCTTCGAGTGGTACGACTTCTTCCTCTACGGCGCCCTGGCGGCGGTGATCAGCAAGCAGTTCTTCGCCGGCGTCAACGACACCACGGCCTTCATCTTCGCCCTGATGGCCTTCGCCGCCGGCTTCCTGGTGCGGCCCTTCGGCGCGCTGGTGTTCGGCCGCCTGGGCGACATGATCGGGCGCAAGTACACCTTCCTGGTGACCATCCTGTTGATGGGGTTGTCGACCTTCGCTGTCGGCCTGCTGCCCACCTATGCCTCGATCGGGGTCGCCGCGCCGATCATCCTGGTCACCTTGCGCATGCTCCAGGGCCTGGCCCTGGGCGGCGAGTACGGCGGCGCGGCGATCTATGTCGCCGAGCACGCCCCGGCGAACAAGCGCGGTAGCTACACCAGTTGGATCCAGTCCACCGCGACCCTCGGCCTGTTGCTCTCGCTGCTGGTGATCCTGGCCTGTCGCCAGTTGACCGGCGACGAGTTCGAGACCTGGGGCTGGCGCCTGCCATTCCTGCTGTCCATCGTCCTGCTGGGCATCTCCACCTGGATCCGCCTGTCCATGCGCGAGTCGCCGGCGTTCCTCAAGATGAAGGCCGAGGGCAAGGTCAGCAAGGCGCCGCTGCGCGAGTCCTTCACCCAGTGGGGCAACCTGAAGGTGGTGCTGACCGCGCTGTTCAGCATCAATGCCGGCCAGGCGGTGACCTTCTACACGGCGCAGTTCTACGTGCTGTTCTTCCTTACCCAGGTGCTCAAGGTCGATGGCGGCACCGCCAACGGTCTGCTGATCGTCGCCCTGGTGCTTGGCGCGCCGTTCTTCATCGTCGCCGGCTGGCTGTCCGACCGCATCGGCCGCAAGCCGGTGCTGCTGGCCGGACTGTTGCTCGCCACGCTGTTCTACTTCCCGCTGTTCAAGGGCCTGACCCACTACGCCAACCCGGCCATCGACCAGGCCAGCCGGCAGTCGCCGATCAGCGTGGTGGCCGACCCGGCGACCTGCACTTTCCAGTTCGACCCGGTAGGCAAGGCGACCTTCGACAGCCCCTGCGACAAGGTCAAGACCTTCCTGGTCAAGGCCGGCCTGCCCTACTCGACGGTGGCGGCGCCCGCCGGCAGCGACGTCAGGGTGCGGATCGGCGAGACCGAGATCGCCGGCTTCGACGCCGAAGCGATGGCGGCCGCGGTGAAGACGGCAGGCTATCCGCAGCAGGCCGACGGCAGCCAGGTGAACAAGCCGATGGTGATCGCCATCATCTTCGCCCTGGTACTGATCTCCACCCTCTGCTACGGCCCGCTGGCGGCGCTGATGGTCGAACTGTTCCCGACCCGCATCCGCTATTCCTCGCTGTCCCTGCCGTACCACATCGGCAATGGCTGGTTCGGCGGCTTCCTGCCCACGGTCTCGTTCGCCCTGGTGGTGTACACCGGCGACATCTTCTACGGCCTCTGGTATCCGGTGCTGATCACCGGCGGTAGCCTGGTCTGCGCCTTGCTGTTCCTCCGCGAAACCCGCCATACCGACATCCACCGGTGAAATCGCGCCCCGTTCCCGGCATGGGGACGGGGCGCACATTCCCTCCGTGATGAGCCTGTCTTCTCAGAAAAGTCTGGCTTGCCAGTTTTCTTTCTTTGTCTTTCTGCCACACTTCTGGCGTCAAAAAACGCCTTTCCAGCGCCTACAATAGCGGGAAAACCCTATGGCGCTGCTTGCCGGTGCCGGGGACGGCCTATACAGTCCGCGCGATTGACGGGCCGTTGTGGCGGCAGGAACGAATCCGGACTCGAGTCTTGGGGAAAAATGTGAAGAACTGGACTGTTCGCCAGCGAATCCTGGCAAGTTTCGCCGTGATCATCGCGATCATGCTGCTGATGGCCGCTACTGCGTACGTGAAGATGTTGACGGTGGAAAAGGGCGCCTACCGTGTCCAGGACGACGCCATGCCGGGGATGTACTTCATCACGCTGGTACGCAGTTCGTGGACCGACAACTACTTGCAGACCCAGGAACTGTTCGGCATCACCGACGACCACGAGCTGAGCAAGGCCGAGGCCGACAGTATCCTCGCCAGCGAGGAGCGCCTGGACCAGCAGATCGCCTCCTACCAGAAGACCATGAACCCGGACGAGGCCCGCGACCACGAGTTGCTCGCCGGTTTCCAGGCCGTGCGCAAGAACTACCTGGAGCAGCACGACAAGGTGCTCGAGCTTTACCGCGAGAAGCGCTTCGAGGAAGCCGGCAAGCTCGTCGCCGGCCCGTTGACCGAGCACTGGCGCGAGGGCCGCAAGTACCTCAACGAGATGATCGAGCTGAACAAGGACATCGCCGACCGCGCCTCGGACAACATCGTAAACGCGGTGGACGATGCCGAACTGAGCATGCTGGTGACCCTGCTGCTGGCGGTGGTGGTAGCCGGCATCTGCGGGTTCCTGCTGTTGCGGGCGATCACCCAGCCGATCCAGAAGATCGTCCGCAGCCTCGACCTGATGGCCGGTGGCGACCTCACCGCACGCCTGAACCTCGGCCGGCGTGACGAATTCGGCGCCATCGAGACCGGTTTCAACGGCATGGCCGAAGAGCTCAAGGGCCTGGTGTCGCAGGCCCAGCGTTCTTCGGTGCAGGTCACCACCTCGGTCACCGAGATCGCCGCGACCTCCAAGCAGCAGCAGGCCACCGCCACCGAAACCGCCGCGACCACCACGGAGATCGGCGCCACTTCTCGCGAGATCGCCGCCACCTCGCGCGACCTGGTGCGGACCATGAGCGAAGTCTCCGGCGCCGCCGAGCAGACTTCGACCCTGGCCGGTTCCGGCCAGTTGGGCCTGGCGCGCATGGAGGAAACCATGCACCACGTGATGGGTGCGGCCGACCTGGTCAACGCCAAGCTGGCGATCCTCAACGAGAAGGCCGGCAACATCAACCAGGTGGTCACCACCATCGTCAAGGTCGCCGACCAGACCAACCTGCTCTCGCTGAACGCCGCCATCGAGGCGGAGAAAGCCGGCGAGTACGGCCGCGGGTTCGCCGTGGTGGCCACCGAGGTGCGCCGGCTGGCGGACCAGACCGCGGTCGCCACCTACGACATCGAGCAGATGGTGCGCGAGATCCAGTCGGCGGTATCGGCCGGGGTGATGGGCATGGACAAGTTCTCCGAGGAGGTCCGCCGCGGTATCGCCGAGGTCGGCCAGGTCGGCGAGCAACTGTCGCAGATCATCCAGCAGGTGCAGGCGCTGGCGCCGCGGGTGCAGATGGTCAACGAGGGTATGCAGGCCCAGGCTACCGGTGCCGAGCAGATCAACCAGGCGCTGGTGCAACTGGGCGAGGCCACCGGGCAGACCGTGGAGTCGCTGCGCCAGGCCAGCTTCGCCATCGATGAGCTGAACCTGGTGGCGAACGGGCTGCGCAACGGCGTATCCCGCTTCAAAGTCTGAGGCTGTGACCGTGTCCCGCTCCACCGGCGATCATCGACGCACCAGCAAGCTGTTCCTGCTGTTCCGCATGGAAGGCGACCGCTATGCCCTGGATGCCCGCGAAGTGGTCGAAGTGCTGCCGCTGCTGCGCCTGAAGCGCATTCCGGAGGCGCCGGAATGGGTCGCCGGGGTGTTCTCCCATCGCGGCGTCCTGGTCCCGGTGCTCGACCTCTGCGCAATGGCCTTCGGCCGCGCGGCGCTGGCCCGCACCAGCACGCGCATCGTGCTGGTCGAATACCGCGCCCGCCAGGACCGGGAGCCGGTCTGGCTCGGACTGATCCTCGAACAGGCCACCGATACCCTGCGCTGCGAACCGTCGGCGTTCCGCGACTATGGCCTGGACAACGGCGGGGCCCGCTATCTCGGTCCGGTCTATGAAGGACCACGGGGACTGGTGCAATGGGTGCGGGTCGAGGCATTGCTGCCCGACGAAGTGCGCGCCCTGCTGTTCCCGCCGGAGTGCGGCGAGGGGACGGCATGAACGATCGCTTCGAACGCCTGCTCAAGAGCAGGATCGGCCTGGATGCCAGCTCGGTGGGCAGCGCGGTGATCGAGCGCGCGGTACGCCAGCGCATGAGCGGCCTCGCGCTGCACGACGAGGACGAATACTGGATGCGCCTGAACGGCTCGCCGGGCGAGGTGCAGGCGCTGATCGAAGCGGTGGTGGTGCCGGAGACCTGGTTCTTCCGCTACCCGGAGTCGTTCACCACCCTCGCCAGGCTGGCCTTCGAGCGCCTGCCGAGCCTGGGCGGCGGACGCGCGCTAAGGATCCTCAGCCTGCCCTGTTCCACCGGCGAGGAGCCGTATTCCATCGTCATGGCCTTGCTCGATGCCGGGCTCTCCGAGTACCTGTTCGAGGTCGACGCCCTCGACGTCAGCGCTCGGGTGATCGAGCGCGCCAGCCTCGGGGTGTACGGCAGGAATTCCTTTCGCGGCGATGAACTGGGGTTTCGCGACCGCCATTTCAGCGAGGTTGCCGATGGCTACCAGTTGGCCGAGCAGGTTCGCCGCAAGGTGCGCTTCCGCTGCGGCAATTTGCTCGATCCCGGGCTACTGGCGGGCGAGGCACCCTACGATTTCGTGTTCTGTCGCAACCTGCTGATCTATTTCGACCGCCCGACCCAGAGCGAGGTGGTCGAGGTGCTCAAGCGCCTGTTGCGGCCGGACGGCGCGATGTTCATCGGACCAGCCGAGGCGAGCCTGCTCAGCCAGCATGGCATGCAGCCGATCGGCGTGCCGCTGTCTTTCGTGTTCCGCCGGACCAGCGAGGCGCCCCGCGGCGCGCGGCCCAAAGCGGTGAGCGACGGAGCGCGCCCGGTCGTTGCCGCCGCCGTGGAGCGTGCGAGTATTCGGCCTTCGCCGCCGCCACCGGCGAAACCGCGCCAGCGGCTGTCCAGCCTGGTTCCGCCAGCCAGCGGCCAGCCCCTCGCCAGTCCCGTCGGCGAATTCGACGAAATCGCCCGCCTGGCGGATGCCGGCCAGCACCGCGAGGCGCGCGCCGCCTGCGAGCGCCAACTGGCCGCGCGTGGGCCGTCGGCCACGGTCTTCTACTGGCTCGGGCTGCTCAGCGATGTCGCCGGGCAGGAGCAGGAAGCCCAGGATTTCTACCGCAAGGCCCTGTACCTGGAGCCGCAGCACGCCGAGGCGCTGGCGCACCTGGCGGCGCTGCTCGCCGCTCGCGGCGACCATGCCGGCGCCCGGCGCCTGCAGCAACGTGCGGCCCGTGGAGTGAACAAAGATGGTTGAGGCGAGCCTGACCTTGCTCGATACCCAACAGGTGGATGACTGCTGGAACCGCATCGGCGTGCATGGCGACAAGTCCTGCGAACGCCTGGCCGAGCATGTCCATTGCCGCAACTGCGAGGTTTACGCTGCCGCGGCGACCTACTTGCTGGACCGCATCGCCCTGCGCCAGGACCAGCTCGACAGCGCCGAAACGATGGACAGCCAGCGCGAACAGAGCGACCTCGGCGAGACGCGTTCGATCCTGGTGTTCCGCCTGGGCGAAGAGTGGTTCGGCCTGGCCACCGGCAGCCTGGTGGAAGTGGCGCCGATGAATCCTATCCATTCCCTGCCGCACCAGCGCTCGCGCGCCCTGCAAGGGGTGACCAACGTGCGCGGCGCGCTGGTCGCCTGCCTTTCCCTCGGCGAACTGCTGGATCTCGAACCCGGCGCCGCGCCGGTCAGCGAGCGACGGGTAGTTCCGCGCATGCTGATCATTTCCGCCGCCGGCGGTCCGGTGGTGGCGCCGGTGGAGGAAGTCGACGGCATCCATGCGATTCCGCTGGCGCGGATACTGCCGCCCAACCACGCCGACGGCCAGGCCTCGCGCCGGCACGTGGCCGGCGTGCTGCAATGGCGCGAGCGGAGCATCACCCTGCTCGACGAAGGCCCTCTCCTGCAAGCCGTAGCGCGGAGCCTGGCATGACCCCGGACCAGATGAGAGACGCGTCGCTGCTCGAGCTGTTCCGGCTCGAGGCGGAGGCCCAGACCCAGGTGCTCAACGCCGGCCTGATGGCGCTGGAGCGCAGCCCGACCCAGGCCGACCAACTGGAAGCCTGCATGCGCGCCGCGCACTCGCTGAAAGGCGCGGCGCGTATCGTCGGGCTGGACGCCGGCGTGCGCGTGGCGCACGTCATGGAGGATTGCCTGGTGGAGGCGCAGGACGGACGCCTGCTCCTGCAATCGGAACATATCGATGCGTTGCTCCAGGGCTGCGACCTGTTGCTGCGTATCGGCACCCCGCCCGCCGGCGACGCAGGCTGGGCCGAAGGCGCCGGGCGGGAAGAGATCGACGGCCTGGTGCTGCGCCTCGAAGGCCTGGTGCGCAGCGGCCTGCCGCTGGCCCGCGCGGAGCTGCCGGCGACGACTCCCGGTCTGCCGGAAGCGGTCCCCGAGGCGCCGCCAGCGGCGTCAGCGGCCGCCAGCGACGACAACGACGAGGAGCCCGCCGGGCAGGCGGGCGGCGAACAGGCCGAGGAGCGCCGCAGCCGGGTCCTGCGGGTCACCGCCGAACGCCTGGACAGGCTGCTGGATATCTCCAGCAAGTCGCTGGTGGAGTTCCAGCGCATCAAGCCGCTGGCCGATTCCCTGCAACGCCTGCGTCGCCTGCAGTCCAGCGCCAGCCGCGCGCTCGACGTGGTACGCGAGACGGTCCAGGAAACCGCCCTCGACCCGCAGGCCCAGGCCATGCTCGGCGAGGCGCGGCAACTGATTGGCGAATGCCAGCAGATGCTGGTGCAGCACATCGCCGATCTCGACGAGTTCGCCTGGCAGGGCGGCCAGCGTGCCCAGGTGCTCTACGACGCGGCGCTGGCCTCGCGGATGCGGCCATTCGCCGACGTCCTTAGCGGCCAGGCGCGGATGGTTCGCGACCTGGGCCGCTCGCTGGGCAAGCAGGTGCGCCTGCTGGTCGAGGGCGAAAGCACCCAGGTCGACCGGGATGTCCTGGAAAAACTCGAAGCGCCGCTCACCCACCTGCTGCGCAATGCCGTCGATCACGGTATCGAGGCGCCGGAAACCCGCCTCGCCGCCGGCAAGCCGGCCGAGGGCAGGATCACCATCCGCGCCCGCCACCACGCCGGCATGCTGGTCCTGGAACTGAGCGACGACGGCGGCGGCATCGATCTGCAGCGCCTGCGCGAGACCGTGCTCAATCGCCAGTTCGCCACCGCCGAGACCGTGGCGCAACTGAGCGAGGAGGAACTCCTGGCGTTTCTCTTCCTGCCCGGCTTCAGCATGCGCGAGCAGGTCACCGAGGTGTCCGGTCGCGGCGTCGGACTGGACGCCGTGCAGCACATGGTCCGCCAGTTGCGCGGCGGCGTGCGCATGGAGCAACGCCAGGGGCAGGGAGCGCTGTTTCACGTCGAGGTGCCGCTGACCCTGTCCGTGGTGCGCAGCCTGGTGGTGGAGATCGGCGAGGAGGCCTACGCCTTCCCGCTGGCGCACATCGAGCGCATGTGCGAGCTGGAAGCGGAGGAGATCGTCCAGCTCGAAGGTCGCCAGCACTTCTGGTACGAGGGTCGCCATGTCGGCCTGGTCTCGGCTGCGCAACTGCTGCAGCGGCCCGAGAGCAGCCGCACCGAAGGGGCCATCCCGGTAGTGGTGGTGCGCGACCGCGATGCGGTCTACGGCGTCGCCGTGGAGCGTTTCGTCGGCGAGCGTACCCTGGTGGTGATGCCTCTCGATCCGCGCCTGGGCAAGGTGCGCGACGTTTCCGCCGGCGCCTTGCTGGACGACGGTTCGCCAGTGCTGATCCTGGACGTCGAGGACCTCCTGCATTCGGTCGGCAAGCTGCTCAGCAGCGGCCGCCTGGAGCGCATCGATCGCAGCCGGCGGCAGGCCGGCGGGCGCAACGCAAGCGCATCCTGGTGGTCGACGACTCGCTCACGGTGCGTGAGCTGGAACGCAAGCTCCTGCTCGGCCGCGGCTACGACGTGGCAGTGGCGGTGGATGGCATGGACGGCTGGAACGCCCTGCGCTCGGAGCATTTCGACCTGCTCATCACCGATATCGACATGCCGCGCATGGACGGTATCGAACTGGTCACCCTGGTGCGTCGCGACAGCCGCCTGCAGTCGCTGCCGGTGATGGTGGTGTCCTACAAGGATCGTGAGGAGGACCGTCGGCGCGGTCTCGACGCCGGCGCCGACTATTATCTGGCGAAGGCCAGTTTCCACGATGAGGCCTTGCTGGATGCCGTCGTCGTCCTGATCGGAGAAGCACAGGGTTGAGGATCGGAATCGTCAATGACATGCCGTTGGCCGTCGAGGCGCTGCGCCGCGCGCTGGCCTTCGAGCCGCAGCACCAGATCGTCTGGGTCGCCAGCAACGGTGCCGAGGCGGTGACCCAGTGCGCCGCCGATACGCCCGACGTGGTGCTGATGGACCTGCTCATGCCGGTGATGGACGGCGTCGAGGCAACTCGTCGGATCATGGCGGAAAGTCCTTGCGCGATCGTGATTGTTACCGTCGATATCGAGCAGAATGTGCACCGGGTTTTCGAAGCGATGGGATATGGGGCGCTCGATGCGGTGAACACGCCGGCGCTGGGCATCGGCAACCCGCAAACGGCGGCGGCGCCGTTGTTGCGCAAGATTCAGAACGTCGGCTGGCTGATCGGCCAGCGCGATAACCGTGGCAAGGTCCAGGTGGTGCCGCCGAAGGCCGGCGGGGCGCGCCAGCGTCTGGTGGCGATCGGCGCCTCGGCTGGCGGTCCGGCGTCGCTCGCGGTGTTGCTCAAGCAACTGCCGGCCAGTTTCAATGCCGCAGTGGTGCTGGTGCAGCATGTCGACGAGGTATTCGCCGCCGGCATGGCCGAATGGCTGGCCAGCGAATCGAAGCTGCCGGTGCGCCTGGCGCGCGATGGCGAGCCGCCGATACCGGGGCAGATCCTGCTGGCGGGGACCAACAATCACATCCGCCTGCTGCGCAACGGTTCGCTGGTGTACACCGCCGAACCGCGTTCTTTCGTCTACCGGCCGTCCATCGACGTGTTTTTCGAGAGCGTGGCGAATTATTGGCGTGGCGATGCCGTGGGCGTGCTGCTGACCGGCATGGGCCGCGACGGCGCCCAGGGCCTCAAGCAGATGCGCGAGCGCGGTTTCCTCACCATCGCCCAGGACCAGGCCAGTTGCGCAGTCTACGGGATGCCGAAGGCTGCGGCGGCGATCGATGCAGCGGTGCAGATCCTTTCCCTGGAAAAGATCGCCCCGCGCCTGGCGGAGGTATTCGATTAGCCGGGTTCGACTCCGGCCAGGCGCCAGGGTAGGCGCCGGCGCCCGCCGCGGCGGTGCGTGGAACAGCATTCAATTTGATACGAGGGGCCCCGGTCCCGGAGAGAAACATGCACAACCCTCATGAGAGCAAGACCGACCTGGGCGCCCCTCTGGACGGCGCGGTCATGGTACTGCTTGTCGATGATCAGGCCATGATCGGAGAGGCTGTGCGTCGCTCACTGGCGAGCGAGGCGGGCATCGACTTCCATTTCTGTTCCGATCCGCAGCAGGCGGTGGCGGTGGCCAACCAGATCAAGCCGACGGTGATCCTCCAGGACCTGGTGATGCCCGGCGTCGACGGCCTCACGCTGCTCGCCGCCTACCGCGGCAACCCGGCGACCCGCGACATCCCGATCATCGTCCTGTCGACCAAGGAAGAGCCGACGGTGAAGAGCGCGGCGTTCGCCGCCGGCGCCAACGACTACCTGGTCAAGCTGCCTGACGCCATCGAGCTGGTGGCGCGGATCCGCTACCACTCGCGTTCGTACATCGCCCTGCAGCAACGCGACGAGGCCTATCGGGCGCTGCGCGAGAGCCAGCAGCAGTTGCTGGAGACCAACCTGGTGCTGCAGCGGCTGATGAACTCCGACGGCCTGACCGGGCTCTCCAACCGTCGTCACTTCGACGAATACCTGGAGATGGAGTGGCGCCGCTCGCTGCGCGAGCAGTCGCAACTGTCGCTGCTGATGATCGACGTGGACTATTTCAAGAGCTACAACGACACCTTCGGCCACGTCGCCGGCGACGAGGCCCTGCGCCAGGTCGCCGGGGCCATCCGCGAGGGCTGCAGTCGCTCCTCGGACCTGGCGGCTCGGTACGGCGGCGAGGAGTTCGCCATGGTCCTCCCGGGCACCTCGCCGGGCGGCGCACGGTTGCTGGCGGAGAAGGTCCGGCGCACGGTGGAGAGCCTGCAGATCAGCCACGACCAGCCACGCCCGGGCTCGCACCTGACCGTCAGCATCGGCGTCAGCACCCTGGTGCCGGGCGGCGGCGGGCAAACCTTCCGGGTTCTCATCGAGATGGCCGACCAGGCGCTCTACCAGGCCAAGAACAATGGCCGCAACCAGGTCGGCCTGATGGAACAGCCGGTGCCGCCGGCCCCGGCGGGCTGAGCGGCGCGCGGCGGCCATGCGTCGCCGGCCGGCATTAAATAGAGGCCGGCGTACTGCCTGTGGGGCGCAAGTGCAGTATACTTCGCAGCTTTTCGACGTTTTCCCGCGAGTGAGCGCCAGCCATGGAAATCAACCCGATCCTCAACAGCATCAAGGACCTCTCCGAGCGCACCCAGACCATTCGGGGGTATCTTTGACTACGATCAGAAGCATGATCGCCTGGTCGAAGTAAACCGCGAGCTCGAAGACCCCAACGTCTGGAACAACCCCGAATACGCCCAGAACCTCGGCCGCGAGCGCGCCCAGCTGGCGCAGGTGGTGGAAACCCTGGACGACCTGACCAGCGGCCTGGCCGACTCCCGCGACCTGCTGGACATGGCGGTCGAGGAAGACGACGAGGGCGCCGTCGACGACGTTGCCAACGAAGTCGAGCGTCTGCGCGAGATCCTCGAGAAGCTGGAGTTCCGCCGCATGTTCAGCGGCGAGATGGACCCGAACAACGCCTACCTGGACATCCAGGCCGGCTCCGGCGGCACCGAGGCCCAGGACTGGGCCAACATGCTGCTGCGCATGTACCTGCGCTGGGCCGACAAGCACGGCTTCGACGCCACTATCATCGAGCTGTCCGAGGGCGAGGTCGCCGGCATCAAGGGCGCCACCGTGCACATCAAGGGCGAGTACGCCTTCGGCTGGCTGCGCACCGAGATCGGCGTGCACCGCCTGGTGCGCAAGAGTCCGTTCGACTCCGGCAACCGTCGCCACACCTCGTTCACCGCGGTGTTCGTATCGCCGGAAATCGACGACAACATCGAGATCGAGATCAACCCGGCCGACCTGCGCATCGATACCTACCGCTCCTCCGGCGCGGGCGGTCAGCACGTGAACACCACCGATTCGGCGGTGCGGATCACCCACGTGCCGACCAATACCGTGGTGGCGTGCCAGAACGAACGCTCCCAGCACGCCAACAAGGACACCGCGATGAAGATGCTGCGGGCCAAGTTGTACGAGCTGGAAATGCAGAAGCGTACCGCCGCGTCCCAGGCCCTGGAGGACTCCAAGTCCGACATCGGCTGGGGCCACCAGATCCGCTCCTACGTGCTCGACCAGTCGCGGATCAAGGACCTGCGTACCGGTATCGAGCGCAGCGACTGCGACAAGGTGCTCGACGGCGATCTAGACGAATACCTCGAAGCCAGCCTCAAACAGGGGCTGTAAAGCTGCTGCGCCTGGCCAGGCCGCGTTGGAAAATGGTTCGGACTGCTCGTTTTTTACGATCGTGAACTCCGTGTCCTCGCCATTTCCCGCCTTGCCTGGCCGGCGTTCGCTACGCTTTTCGCCCCTGTTGCGCAATCCGTTTCCACAGGCAAGAGAGCCTAACCAGGAACCACCAAGACCATGAGCGACCAACAACTCGACCAGCACGAACTGCAACAGGAAGAAAACAAGCTGATCGCCCAGCGCAAGGAAAAACTTGCCGCCGTGCGCGAAGCCCGGGCCATCGCCTTCCCCAACGACTTCCGCCGCGACGCCTACTTCGCGGACCTGCAGAAACAGTACGCCGACAAGACCAAGGAAGAGCTGGAAGCCGCAGCGATCCCGGTCAAGGTGGCCGGTCGGATCATGCTCAACCGCGGTTCCTTCATCGTCCTCCAGGACAGCAGCGAGCGCCTGCAGGTCTACGTCAACCGCAAGACCCTGCCGGAAGAAACCCTGGCCGAGATCAAGACCTGGGACCTGGGCGACATCATCGGCGCCGAAGGCGTGCTGGCCCGCTCGGGCAAGGGCGACCTGTACGTCGACATGACCAGCGTGCGCCTGCTGACCAAGTCGCTGCGTCCGCTGCCGGACAAGCACCATGGCCTGACCGACACCGAGCAGCGCTACCGCCAGCGCTACGTCGACCTGATGGTCAACGAGGAAACCCGCCACACCTTCCGCGTGCGTTCCCAGGTCATCGCCCACATCCGCCGTTTCCTCAGCGAGCGCGGTTTCCTCGAAGTGGAGACCCCGATGCTGCAGACCATCCCCGGCGGCGCCGCGGCCAAGCCGTTCGAGACCCATCACAACGCGCTGGACATGGCCATGTTCCTGCGCATCGCCCCGGAGCTGTACCTCAAGCGCCTGGTGGTCGGCGGTTTCGAGAAGGTCTTCGAGATCAACCGCAACTTCCGTAACGAAGGCGTCTCGACCCGGCACAACCCCGAGTTCACCATGCTCGAGTTCTACCAGGCCTACGCCGACTACGAAGACAACATGGACCTGACCGAGGAACTGTTCCGCGAACTGGCCCAGGCGGTACTCGGTACCACCGACGTGCCCTACGGCGACAAGGTCTTCCACTTCGGCGAGCCGTTCGTGCGCCTGTCGGTGTTCGATTCGATCCTCAAGTACAACCCGGAGATCACCGCCGCCGACCTCAACGACGTCGAGAAGGCGCGGGCCATCGCCAAGAAGGCCGGCGCCAAGGTCCTCGGCCACGAAGGCCTGGGCAAGCTGCAGGTGATGATTTTCGAGGAACTGGTGGAGCACAAGCTGGAGCAGCCGCACTTCATCACCCGCTACCCCTTCGAGGTTTCGCCGCTGGCCCGCCGCAACGACGAAGACCCGAGCGTCACCGACCGCTTCGAGCTGTTCATCGGCGGCCGCGAGATCGCCAATGCCTATTCCGAGCTGAACGACGCCGAGGACCAGGCCGAGCGCTTCATGTTGCAGGTCAAGGAGAAGGACGCCGGCGACGACGAGGCGATGCACTACGACGCCGACTTCATCAATGCCCTGGAATACGGCATGCCGCCGACCGCCGGCGAAGGCATCGGCATCGACCGCCTGGTGATGCTGCTGACCAACTCGCCGTCGATCCGCGACGTGATCCTGTTCCCGCACATGCGCCCGCAGGCCTGAGCGCCGCAACAGTCCATGGAAAAGCCGCCTTCGGGCGGTTTTTTCATGGCCGCGCGGTGTCCCGGCCGCCGGGCCAGGGGCCGATAGCCGCCGATCCGCCGGCTGACCACGGAAGGTGCGGGTGGGATCGGAGCTTCCCCGATAGCGGCCGATTGATTCCACGCGAAAAAGTCCGAACAATGCCCCATCGTCCGCGAGCGGAGGAAACACCGTGTCCCGAGTAGCTCCCAGAGACAGCGCCGCGCAGGCCGCCAGCGCGGTAGCCGAAAGCGTTCGTTACCAGGGCCGCAAGGCCAGCCGCCAGGGCAGCGAGCAGCGGCGCCAGGCGATTCTCGATGCCGCCATGCGCCTGATCGTCCGCGACGGCGTACGGGCCGTGCGCCACCGCGCGGTGGCCGCCGAGGCCCAGGTGCCGTTGTCGGCCACCACCTACTACTTCAAGGACATCGACGATCTCATCACCGACACCTTCGCCCTCTTCGTCGAGCGCAACGCAGAGGCGCTGTCGGCGTTCTGGAGCAGCGTGGAGGGCGACCTCCAGGAGATGGCCGCGGTGCTGGCCGACGACCCCGGCGCCCGTGGCTCGCTGGTGGAACGGATCGTCGAGCTTGCCGTGCAGTATGTCCAGGTCCAGCTCACCGAGCGCCGCGAGCACCTGCTGGCCGAGCAGGCCTTCCGCCAGGAGGCGTTGCTCAACCCGCGCCTGCGCGAACTGGCCGATGCCCACCAGCGGATTCTCTCCCTCGGCGCCGTGCATTTCTTCCAGGTGCTCGGTTCCGGGCAGCCCGAGCAGGACGCCAAGGTGTTGACGTCGATTATTCTGCAGATGGAATATCAGGGCCTCGTGGACGGGGTCGAGCATCTGGCCGTGGACGAAATGCGCGCCATACTCAGACGGTACCTGAATCTGGTCATGGGCCTGTGACCTGAGCGTCAACCCCGCCATGGCGGGGTTTTTCATACCCGAACCTTCCCTCGGCCAGCCGGTCGCAGGTTGCGGAGGGTTCCTAAGGAGCGTGTGATGAAAGCCTGGCGTTGCCTGGTGGTCCTGAGTTTCCTGCTGTTGGGCGGTTGCCTGGTCACCTTCAAGGAGCCGATACCGCCGCGCGAGGCGGCGCCGAGCCATCTGCTCGGGACCTGGAGCCGCGAGAACGAGTGGAAGGAAGAACAATTCCTGGAGATCACCCGTTCCGGCAGCAATGTCTACCGTGCGCTCAGCTACGTGGACAGCAAGGACAATACCGAGAGCCTGGAAGACTACGGCTTCACCGTCTCCCACCAGGGCAAGCGCTGGTACCTGTCGGCCGGCCTGCCGAAGAGCCTGGGCGGCAACTTCATCATCGCCGGCTTCGAGATCACCGACGGTGACGAGCTGGTGATCTACAACCTCGACGTCGAGCGCATCGTCGAGGACCTCGGCGCCGGCCAGCTCGACGGCGAGACCGTCGACAGCGATCAGGGCAAGGGCGCGCTGGTGCGCAGCCCGTTGGCGAAGGTCTTCGCCTACCTGAACGATCCCGCCAATTCCGACGTGTTCGTCGAGGCCGCCCGCTTCCAGCGGGTCACCCAATGAGATTGCCGATGAGCCAGCGCAAGGCGCAGAACGACTACCAGAAGATCATCCGCTCCCTGTCCGATCGCATCGTCGAGGCGCAGACGCCGATCCGCGTGCTGGATGCGATCAAATGGGACGACGGGATCCGCCAGGACTTCCTCAAGGGCCGCGGCAAGCATGCGCCGAAGGTCGATCGCGGCTACTACGACAGCCGCCCGCTGGCCTTCGACGCCAGCGCCAAGAAGCAGGAATTCCAGAACATCGAGCGCGACATCACCCGCCAGTTGGGCCAGTTCAACCCGGTCGGGCAGATCATGCGGCGGATGTGCAAGGAATACCGGATGGTCATTCGCATGCTCGAGGCGCGCGGCACCCCGGACCTCGGGCTGATCTCCCAGGAACTCTACGGCTCGGCCTCGGACGCCTTCCATGCCGGCGATCCGACCCTGGCCGACCTCGGCCTGATGCTCTCCGACTACCTGAACAACATCGCCGACCGCGGCGATCTCAAGGACGAACCCAAGACCCTGACCGCCAAGGAGGTCGTACCGATCCTCCAGGCGCGGCTGAACACCGTGTTCGGCGAGGAGGAGGGCACCATCCGCGTGTTCGAGTCCGACGGCATCGTCGCCGACGCGGCGGCCGGCGCCGACTACATCAAGGTACGCGCCGACGCCCTGTTCAACGAGCGCGACGTGCGCGCGCTGGAGGTCCACGAGGGCCTGGTGCACGTCGGCACCACCCTGAACGGCCTGAGCCAGCCGATCTGCACCTTCCTCGCCAAGGGACCGCCGTCCTCCACCGTGACCCAGGAAGGCCTGGCGATCCTGATGGAGGTGATCGCCTTCGCCTCCTACCCGACCCGCCTGCGCAAGCTGACCAATCGCACCCGGGCGATCCACATGGCCGAGGAGGGCGCCGATTTCCTCGACGTGTTCCACTTCTACCGCGAGCAGGGCTACAGCCTGGAGGACAGCTACCAGAACGCCAGCCGGGTCTTCCGCGGCTCGACCCCGGATGGCCTGCCGTTCACCAAGGACCTGTCCTACCTGAAGGGCTTCATCCTCATCTACAACTACATCCAGCTCGCCGTGCGCAAGGGCAAGCTCGAACAGATCCCCCTGCTGTTCTGCGGCAAGACCACCCTGGAAGACATGCGCACCCTGCGCCAACTGGTGGACGAGGGCCTGGTGGCGCCGCCGAAGTACCTGCCGCCGCAGTTCCGCGACCTCAACGCGCTGTCGGCCTGGATGTGCTTCTCGAACTTCCTCAACCACCTCAGCCTGGACCGCATCGAAGCGGACTACGCGAACATCCTCTGACCGTTCCCCGCCGTGCCGGTCTTTCCCGGTGCGCGCGGGCGGTCGGCCGGCAAGCAAGGAGAACGGCGATGGCCAGCCACGAACTCGACTACCGCATCCTCGGCGAATCCATGCAGACCGTGGAGATCGAACTCGACCCCGGGGAAACCGTGATCGCCGAGGCCGGGGCGATGAACTACATGACCGGCGACATCCGCTTCACCGCGCGGATGGGCGACGGCTCCGACGGCAGCCTGCTGGGCAAGCTGTGGAGCGCCGGCAAGCGCAAGCTCGGTGGCGAGTCGGTGTTCATGACCCACTTCACCAACGAAGGCCAGGGCAAGCAGCACGTGGCCTTTGCCGCGCCCTATCCGGGCAGCGTGGTGGCGGTGGACCTGGACGATGTCGGCGGGCGCCTGTTCTGCCAGAAGGACTCGTTCCTCTGCGCAGCCTATGGCACCCGGGTCGGCATCGCCTTCACCAAGCGCCTGGGCGCCGGTTTCTTCGGCGGCGAGGGCTTCATCCTGCAGAAGCTCGAGGGCGATGGCCTGGTCTTCGTCCACGCCGGCGGCACGCTGATCCGCCGCCAGTTGAATGGCGAGACGCTGCGGGTCGACACCGGTTGCCTGGTGGCCTTCACCGACGGCATCGACTACGACGTGCAACTGGCCGGCGGCCTGAAGAGCATGCTGTTCGGCGGCGAAGGATTGCTGCTGACCACCCTCAAGGGCAGCGGCACCGTCTGGCTGCAGAGCCTGCCGTTCTCGCGCCTGGCCGGGCGCATCTACGACGCCACCTTTCGCGCCCGCGAAGAGGTAAGGACCAACAACGGATGAAGCGCCTGCTGATCCCGCTGCTGGTACTCGGCGCGCTGTTCCTCGGTGGCTGCAGTTCGCTGCTGTTCTATCCCGAGCCGGTGGTGCAGATCACTCCGGCGCGCGCCGGGCTGGAGTACCGCGACGTCACCCTGACCACCGCCGACGGCGTGCGCCTGCGCGCCTGGTGGCTGCCGGCGAAGAAAGGCGTGCCGGTGAAAGGCACCGTGCTCTACCTGCACGGCAACGGCGGCAACCTGTCCTGGCACCTCGGCGGCACGTGGTGGCTGCCCGCCGAGGGCTACCAGGTGCTGATGCTCGACTATCGCGGCTACGGCCAGTCGGAGGGCCAGCCGGGACTGCCGGAGGTCTACCGCGACATCGACGCGGCGTTCGCCTGGCTCGACCAGGCGCCGGAGGTGAAGGGCACCGAGCGCGTGCTGCTGGGGCAGAGTCTCGGCGGCGCGCTGGCGATCCACTACCTGGCCGAGCATCCGCAGCGCCAGGGCCAGTTCAAGGCGCTGGTGTTCGACGGGGTACCGGCGAGCTACCGCGGCATCGCCCGGCACATGCTGGACGGTTCCTGGCTGACCTGGCCGCTGCAGGTGCCGCTGTCCTGGCTGGTGCCCGACGACGACAGCGCCATCCATTCGGTGGCGCGGCTTTCTGGCGCACCCATGCTGTTCTTTCACAGCATCGACGATACCATTGTGCCCCTCGAGAACGGCATCGCCCTGTACCGCCAGGCGCGGCCGCCGAAGGTCCTGCAACTGACCCGAGGCGGCCACGTGCAGACCTTCGCCGAAGCGACCTGGCAGGAAGTGATGCTGCGCTTCCTCGACGATCCCCATGGCTTCACCGGCCTGCGCCGGCTGGCCGAAATCCCGAACCGCGAATCCGCGAAACCCGAAGGCAATCCATGAGCGACCGTAACGTACTCCCCTGCATCCTGACCGGCATCGGTACCATCTTCGTCACCGTCGGCGTGCTCTGGTACTACGGCTACCTGCATTTCGCCAAGCCGCAGGACGCCCTGTTGCTGGCCGACTTCACCATGCTGAAGAGCCTGCCCGGCGAAGATGTGAAGCTGTCCCTGGAGCCGGCCAAGCAGGTCGCGCAGTGCATCGATGGCGTCCTGGTGCTGTTCGACACCGAGCAGAAGGGCCTTTCCGGCGTGCTGGTGGACAACAGGAAGCACGCCGTGCGCTGCGCCGGACAGGAAGTCCCGCAGGAAGTGAAATGACCGAGGTCCGCGTCTGGCAGGGAGACATCACCCGTCTTGCGGTGGATGCCATCGTCAACGCGGCGAACTCCTCGCTGCTCGGTGGGGGCGGTGTCGACGGCGCCATCCACCGCGCCGCCGGTGCCGAACTGGTGGCGGCCTGCCGCCTGCTGCACGGTTGCAAGACCGGCGAGGCGAAGATCACCCGTGGGTTCCGTCTGTCGGCGGCCCACGTGATCCACACCGTCGGCCCGGTCTGGCGCGGCGGCGACAACGGCGAAGCGGAGCTGCTGGCCAGCTGCTACCGGCGCAGCCTGGCGCTGGCCGAGCAGGCCGGGGCGGCCAGCGTCGCGTTCCCCGCCATCAGCTGCGGCATCTACGGCTATCCCTTGGAGCAGGCCGCGGCCATTGCCGTCGAAGAGGTCTGCCGGCAACGCCCGGCGCACAGCAGCCTGGAGGAAATCGTCCTGGTTGCCTTCGATAGCTCGATGGCCGAGCGCTACCAGCGCTTGCTCGGCGAGCGGCCTGTGGCCCGCTGATACCTGGAAAGCTCAAGCCCCGCCCATGAAAAAGCCCCGCCGGATGGCGGGGCTTTTGGGCTTCCGTAGGGCTTATCAGCCGCTGACGGAGGAGCGTGGCGCGACCGGCTTGGCGTCGTTGGAAATGGTGACTTCCACCCGACGGTTCATGGCACGGCCGGAGCTGGTGCCGTTGCTGGCCACCGGATATTCCTTGCCGTAGCCACGGGTGGCTACGCGTTCCGGGCTGATGCCGCGGCTGAGCAGGGCCATGCGCACCGAGTCGGCACGACGCTCGGACAGGCGCTGGTTGTAGTTGGCGGAACCGGTGCTATCGGTGTAGCCCTCTACGATCACCTGGCGCTCCGGGTTCTGCTGGAGGAACTCGGCCAGTTGCTGGATGTTGCGCATGGCGCCGGGCTTCAGGTCGGACTTGTCGAGATCGAACAGAACGTCGCCGAAGGTCACCATGGTGCCGCGCGAGGTCTGCTTGGCATTCAGTTGGCTACGCAGCTTGTCCAGTTGCGCGGTGCGCGCGTCGAGGCGGGCCTGGGCGCGCTGGGCGGAGGCGTTCTGCAACTGCGCCTCGGCATTGCGCAGGACGATGGTCTGCTTGGCCAGTTCGATGCGCTGGTTGGTCAGGTAGGCCAGTTGGTCCACGTCGCGCTGGTCTTCGCCATCCTGGTAGGCCTTGTCGGCCTTGGCCAGCCAGTCGCCGGCGTCCTTGGTTTCCAGGGCCGCGACCTTGGTCGCGTCGGGCTGCGACTGCAGCGCGGAGAAGTTGCTGCGGGCCTGTTCCAGGTTGGCGTTCGGCGGCGTGGAGCAGGCGGCCAGCGCCAGGGCCAGCAGGGATACGGCGGGGAGGGCAATGTACTTACGCATAGGGGTCATCCTTAATCACGAATCGACGAAAGAAGGGCGGAATCCGGCTTAGTGCTGCGTATCGCGCATGCCTTCCTCACGCAGTTCCATGACGCCCTGCTGGGCATCCTTCACGGCTTTCTGCGCCTTGGCGGCCTGGGTCTTGCGCTCGGCGACCCGGGCGTCCCACTCGGCCTGCTGCGCCAGGCGCTTGGCCTGGTCGTATTCCTTGTCGTTCA
Source organism: Pseudomonas aeruginosa (assembly GCF_001457615.1). Lineage (GTDB taxonomy): Bacteria > Pseudomonadota > Gammaproteobacteria > Pseudomonadales > Pseudomonadaceae > Pseudomonas > Pseudomonas aeruginosa. The sequence goes on from NZ_LN831024.1 coordinate 1,358,382, forward strand.
TGGCGATGCGCGCCTGGCTCAGCTTGTCCTGAGCGGACTTCATCTCGACCGGGGCATATTCCGGGCCGCCGGCGCTCACCGCGTTATTCACCGCGGATTCGGTCACGGCGAACTGCTCGGTCGGCGGGTTGCCGGCGCAGCCGGCCAGGACCAGGCTGCTGCCTACGGCCAGCAGGGCCAGCTTGAGGCCACGCAGGGAACCGGTGTGTTGCTTGCTCATCGCTTTTTGCTCCATGGGAAATTTCCTCTGACAGGGATGCTGATTCCTTGGCTTTCATCTCTGGCCATTACCGTGGGCGCGTTTCCGGCCCTCCGGTCTTTTCTTCCTGCTCACTGAGCAAGCCTCTGCCAGGCCTCTGTTTCAGGGGCTTGGCGATTGGCCATGTACTTTTAGTGACTCCCCCGCTGGTTCAGGGGTTCAAAAAAAAATCTGAAATTTTCTGACTGAACAGTCGGCTTCCGGCGTGGTCGCAGAACGCCACCTCTGCTCACTAAAGCCCGTCCTACAGGGCTCTAGTCCACGAAACGCACAACTGCCGCAGCGCTCCAGGATGGAACACTCGGGCAGAAAAAAGCCCCACCTGAGTGGGGCTGGAGGAGGCCAGTGGGGCCTTTTAGAAACGCTTGCGCAACAGTCGCAGACCGTTGAACACCACCAGCAGGCTGGCGCCCATGTCGGCGAATACCGCCATCCATAGGGTGCCTTCGCCTGCCAGGGTAAGGGCGAGGAACACCGCCTTGATGCCCAGGGCCAGGGTGATGTTCTGGACCAGGATCGCGTGGGTGGTGCGCGACAGCCGGACGAATTGCGGCAACTTGCGCAGGTCGTCGTCCATCAGCGCGACGCCGGCGGTCTCGATGGCCGTGTCGGTGCCCGCCGCGCCCATGGCGAAGCCGATGTCGGCGCGGGCCAGGGCCGGCGCGTCGTTGATCCCGTCGCCGACCATGCCGACCCGCGAGCCGTCGGCCTGGCGCGCTTCCACTTCACGCAGCTTGTCCTCCGGCAGGAGGTTGCCGCGAGCTGCGTCGATGCCTACCTGGGCAGCGATGGCGGCTGCGGTGTGCGGGTTGTCGCCGGTGAGCATCAGGGTCTTCACGTCCAGCGCGTGCAGCTCGCGGATCGCCTCGCGGCTGCTGTCCTTGACCCCGTCGGCGACGGCGAAGAGGGCCCGCACGCGCTGCGGATCACACAGCGCGATGACCGTCTTGCCCTGGCGCTCCAGGGCGTCCAGGCGCTCTTCCAGGGCCGGCGAGCAGAGGCCCAGTTCCTCCACCAGGCGATGGTTGCCGAGGTGGTAGAGGACGCCGTCGATGCGTCCGCTGACGCCTCGTCCCGGCAAGGCAGCGAGGTCCTCGACCACGCCCAGGGCAAGGCCGTCCTCTTCCGCTGCGTTGGCCACGGCGCGCGATACCGGGTGGTCGGAACGCGCGGCCAGGCTGGCGGCGAGCAGGCGCGCATCCGTCCCGTCAGCCTCCGCGATCGGCAGGTAGTCGGTCTGTTGCGGTTTGCCATGGGTGATGGTGCCGGTCTTGTCGAGGGCGACCCAGGACAGCTTGCGCCCGAGTTCGAGGAACACCCCGCCCTTGATCAGGATGCCCAGGCGCGCCGCGGCGGAAAGGCCGCTGACGATGGTCACCGGGGTGGAGATCACCAGCGCGCAGGGACAGGCGATCACCAGCAGCACCAGGGCGCGGTAGATCCAGTCCAGCCAGGCGCCGCCGAACAGCAGCGGCGGCAGCACCGCGGTGGCGAGGGCGATGAGGAATACCACCGGGGTGTAGACGCGGGCGAAACTGTCGACGAAACGCTGGGTCGGTGCGCGGGAACCCTGGGCTTCCTCCACGGCGTGGATGATCCGGGCCAGGGTGCTGTCGTCGGCGCGGCGGGTGACGCGGTACTCCAGCGCTCCCTCGCCGTTGATGCTGCCGGCGAACACCGGCTCGCCGACCTCCTTCTCCACCGGCAGGCTTTCGCCGGTGATCGGCGCCTGGTTGACGCTGGAGCGGCCGCTGGTCACCTCGCCGTCGAGGGCGATGCGTTCGCCGGGCTTCACGCGCACGGTGGCTTCCAGTTCCACTTGCTTGGCCGGCAGCTCCTTCCATTCGCCGCCGACCAGCACGGTGGCCTGTTCCGGAGCCAGTTGCAGCAGGCCGCGGATGGCGTTGCGCGCGCGATCCAGGGACTTCGCCTCGATCAACTCGGCGATGGCGAACAGCACGCTGACCATCGCCGCTTCCGGCCACTGGCCGATGAGCACGGCGCCGGTCACGGCGATACTCATCAGGGCGTTGATGTTCAGGTTGCGGTTCTTCAGTGCGATCCAGCCCTTGCGGTAGGTCGGCAGGCCGGCGCCGAGGATGGCCAGCAGGGCGAGGCCGGCGACCACCCAGTCCGGCGCCAGGCCGAACCATTCGACGATCTCCGAGGCCAGCGCCATCGCGCCGGCCAGGGCCAGCGGCCACCAGGGCTTCGCCGGCGCTTGCGAGGGGCCGTCGGTATTTTCGCCGGCATCCAGCGGCACCGCCTGCATGCCGAGGCCGGCGATCAGCTTCTGCAGCGGCTCGACGCTGTCGAAGCGATGCTGGACGCGCAGCAGGCGCTGCATCAGGTTGAATTCCAGCGACTCCACTGCCGGCTGGCGACCGAGGGCGTCGCGGATCAGGCGTTCCTCGGTCGGGCAGTCCATCGCTTCGATGCGTAGGTCGCTCCAGCGCAACTCGGCGTTGCCGGCCAGGGTTCCGATGGCGGCCACTGCCGGGCGAGGCGCGTGGCGGTGCCCATGATCATGTCCGTGACCGTGACAGCAAGTGTCGGCGTGTTCGTGGCTCATGGAAACAATTCCCGTTTGACGTGTTGGGTGCGATTGCACACCCTGTAGCAACTACAGAGTCAAGCGGTACTGCCAATTCGGGTAGCCGCGTCGGCGATTGGAGGAGGGTTGGCATGAAGATCGGTGAGCTGGCGAAGAGAACCGGTTGCCCGGTGGAGACCATCCGCTACTACGAGCGCGAAGGCCTGTTGCCCGAGCCCGCGCGTAGCGAAGGCAACTATCGGCAATACACCCTGGCGCATGTCGAGCGCCTGTCGTTCATCCGTCACTGCCGCTCGCTGGACATGACCCAGGAGGAAATCCGTACCCTGCTGGCGTTGCGCGACCGTCCCGAGGCGGATTGCGGCACCGCCAACCGGCTGATCGACGAGCACCTGCATCACGTCGAGGTGCGCATCGCCGAACTCCAGGCATTGCGCGAGCAACTGCGGGATCTCGGCTCACGCTGTACGGTCGCCGGCAACAGCCAGGCCTGCGGCATCCTCCGCGAACTGGAGCAGCCCGCGCCGCTGTCGCCTATCCCCGAGGAATGCGCCGAGGCCGGGCACATGCACGTTCCCGGCGTGCACCGCCGGCATGGCTGAAGCCGCGCTCAGTGACTGGAGGTGTCCTGTTGCGCGACCAGTTCGTGCAGGTACTTGCGCGAGAGCGACAGGAAGCGTGGGGTAGGGCCGACATCCTCATAGAGCGGATCGCCCTGTTCGTCGGTGGCCACCACCTGACTCCCCTTCACGTAGGGAAAGCTCGCCTCCAGTTCTTCCAGGGCGGCGCCGACCAGCTCGCCCAGTAGTTCCTCGACGCTGCGCCGCGGATACATCTCGTGCAGCGCGGCGAGGCGCGCGGCGCTTTCGACGTCCAGCGGGATGCTGTAGTGGTTGCGGGCCATGCGGCCCTTGGCGGTGTGTTCCCAATGGCGGACAAGCTCACGGATCTTCATGCTGACCTCTTCAGCCCGGTCGTGGCGGGCGTGTTGGGGGTGCCCTCGTGGGGCCGTGCCTCGGTGCGGGCACTTCCTTCAGACTAGACCCGATCGGCGCCGGCAGCCTCGCTTCCGGCCCGGCGGCGCCGTACTGGCACCCTGCGGGCTTGTAAGCGCGGGGGCGCCTGAGCCAAGCTGGTTTCCCACCCGCAGTGGAGACAGGTCATGCCGGAAATCGATGCGCGCCTGCGCGAGGACGTCCACCAACTGGGCGAATTGCTCGGCGACACCATCCGCGAGCAGTACGGCCCGCGGTTCCTCGACAAGATCGAGCTGATCCGCAAGGGCGCCAAGGCTGCCCGCCGCGGTTCAGCGGAGGGCGCCCAGCAGCTCACCGCCACCCTCGACGGGCTCGAGGAAGACGAACTGCTGCCGGTGGCGCGGGCCTTCAACCAGTTCCTCAACCTGGCCAATATCGCCGAGCAATACCACCGTATCCGCCGGCGCCGGCCGAACGAGCCGGAACCCTTCGAGAACCTGGTGCTGGAAGAGCTGCTGGGGCGTCTCAAGGACGCCGGGCATGCCCCCGGGCAACTGGCTCGCCAGCTCGCCGGGCTGGAGATCGAACTGGTGCTGACCGCCCATCCCACCGAGGTGGCGCGGCGCACGCTGATCCAGAAATACGATGCGATCACCGCGCAGCTGGCGGCCAAGGACCATGCCGACCTGCTGCCGGAGGAGCGCAGTCGCATCCAGCAGCGCCTGCAGCGGCTGGTGGCCGAGGCCTGGCATACCGACGAGATCCGCAAGGTCCGGCCGACCCCTGTGGACGAGGCGAAATGGGGCTTCGCGGTGATCGAGCATTCTCTCTGGCAGGCCTTGCCGAACGTCCTTCGGCACGTCGACGAGGTACTCCTGCGCAGCACCGGCGAACGCCTGCCGTTGACCGCCGCGCCGCTGCGCTTCGCGTCCTGGATGGGGGGCGACCGCGACGGCAATCCCAACGTCACCGCCAGCGTGACCCGCGAGGTCCTGCTGCTGGCGCGCTGGATGGCCGCCGACCTGTACCTGCGCGATATCGACCGACTGGCCGCCGAGCTGTCCATGCAGCAGGCCTCGCCGCAGCTGCTGGCGCGGGTCGGCGATAGCGCCGAGCCCTATCGCGCCCTGCTCAAGCAATTGCGCGAGCGCCTGCGCGTGACCCGCAACTGGACCCACCAGGCCCTGGCCGGCGAGGTGCCGGCCGCGGAGGGCGTCCTGGAGCACAACCGCGACCTGGTCGAGCCGCTGCAACTGTGCCACGAGTCGCTGCACGCCTGCGGCATGGGCGTGATCGCCGATGGCGCGTTGCTCGACTGCCTGCGCCGCGCCGCCACCTTCGGCCTGTTCCTGGTACGCCTGGACGTGCGCCAGGACTCGGCCCGCCATGCCGCCGCGCTGAGCGAGATCACCGAGTACCTGGAGCTGGGCAGCTACGACGAGTGGGACGAGAAGACCCGCCTGGAATTCCTTCTCGAGGAACTGAACAGCCGCCGCCCCCTGCTGCCGGCGCACTACCAGCCTTCGGCGGATACCGCCGAGGTGCTCGCCACCTGCCGGGCGATCGCCGCCGCACCACCGGCGTCGCTGGGGTCCTACGTGATCTCGATGGCCGGCCAGCCGTCCGACGTGCTGGCGGTGCAACTGCTGCTAAAGGAAAGCGGCGTCGACTGGCCGATGCGCGTGGTGCCGCTGTTCGAGACCCTCGACGACCTGGACAACGCCGGCCCCTGCATGGAGCGCCTGCTGACGCTGCCGGGCTACCGTTCGCGGCTGTCCGGGGTGCAGGAAGTGATGATCGGCTACTCCGATTCGGCCAAGGACGCCGGTACCCTCACGGCGGCCTGGGCGCAGTACCGGGCGCAGGAGAAACTGGTGGAGATCTGCCGCCAGCACGAGGTCGAGTTGCTGCTCTTCCACGGCCGCGGCGGTACCGTCGGTCGCGGCGGCGGGCCGGCCCACGCGGCGATCCTGTCGCAGCCGCCGGGTTCGGTGGCCGGGCGCTTCCGGGTCACCGAACAGGGCGAGATGATCCGCTTCAAGTTCGGTCTGCCGGACATCGCCGAACAGAACCTCAATCTCTACCTCGCCGCAGTGCTGGAAGCGACCCTGATGCCGCCGCCGGCTCCGGAGCCGGCCTGGCGCGCGCAGATGGACCGCCTGGCGAAGGACGCGCTGCTGGCCTACCGCAGGGTGGTGCGCGACGATCCGCAGTTCGTCGAGTATTTCCGCCTGGCCACGCCCGAGCAGGAACTGGGCCGTCTGCCGCTGGGCAGCCGCCCGGCCAAGCGCCGCGAAGGCGGGGTGGAGAGCCTGCGGGCGATTCCCTGGATCTTCGCCTGGACCCAGACGCGCCTGATGCTGCCGGCATGGCTTGGCTGGGAGACCGCCTTGCTGAACGCCATCGAGCGTGGCGAGGGCGCGCTGCTCGGGCAGATGCGCGAGCGATGGCCGTTCTTCACCACCCGCATCGACATGCTGGAAATGGTCCTGGCCAAGGCCGACGCGGATATCGCGCGGCTCTACGACGAACGTCTAGTGCCGCTCGAGCTGCGTCCGCTGGGGCGTCGTTTACGCGACCTATTGTCGCAGGCGGTGCGCGTGGTACTGGGACTGACCGGGCAGTCGCTGCTGCTCGCCCACGCCAGCGAGACCCGCGAGTCGATCAGCGTGCGCAACAGCTATCTAGACCCGCTGCACCTGCTCCAGGCTGAGCTTCTGGCCCGTTCGCGGCGCTGCCGGGGCGACGCCTGCGGCGGCCTGGAGCAGGCGCTGCTGGTGACGGTCGCGGGGGTCGCCGCCGGACTGCGCAACACCGGATGAGGGAAGGCGGGGGGCAACTTTCGGTGTCTTGTGCGGTGGGGGGGCGCTGTGTATCTTGGACAGCCTTTTCGGCGCCATACAGTGCCGTTTCCTGCAAATACGAGATTGGCCCCACGAGGCGGATCCAGACTTTCGCTTACCAATTCTAAGGAGCATATCGATGCGTGTGATTCTGCTCGGGGCACCCGGTGCCGGCAAAGGCACCCAGGCACGGTTCATCACCGAGAAGTTCGGCATTCCGCAGATCTCCACCGGCGACATGCTGCGCGCCGCAGTCAAGGCCGGCAGCCCGCTCGGCCAGCAGGTGAAAGGCGTGATGGACAGCGGCGGCCTGGTATCCGACGACATCATCATCGCCCTGATCAAGGAACGCATCACCGAGGCCGATTGCGCCAAGGGCTTCCTGTTCGACGGCTTCCCGCGGACCATCCCGCAGGCCGAAGCGCTGAAGGACGCCGGTGTGACCATCGACCACGTGGTCGAGATCGCCGTCGACGACGAGGAGATCGTGTCGCGTATCGCCGGTCGTCGCGTGCATCCGGCCTCCGGCCGCGTGTACCACACCGAGCACAACCCGCCGAAGGTCGCCGGCAAGGACGACGTTACCGGCGAAGAGCTGATCCAGCGCGAGGACGACAAGGAAGAGACCGTGCGTCACCGCCTGTCGGTCTATCATTCGCAGACCAAGCCGCTGGTCGACTTCTACCAGAAGCTGTCGGCCGCCGAAGGCACCCCGAAATACCACAGCATCGCCGGCGTCGGCTCGGTCGAGCAGATCACCGCGAAAGTGCTTTCGGCCCTGAGCTGATCCGCAGCGCTGTAGCACCGACGGCCCGCTTGCGGGCCGTCGGCGTTTCCGGGGCGGCGAAGGCTGGTACAATCGGCGTCTTTTTCACCACGCGGAACCGTCGATGTCCACTCTGTTGGCCCTGGATACCTCCACCGAAGCCTGCTCCGTCGCCCTGCTCCACGAGGGGCGGGCGCTCAGTCACTACGAGGTGATCCCGCGCCTGCACGCCCAGCGCCTGCTGCCGATGGTCCGCGACCTGCTCGACGAGGCCGGCGTCGCCCTGTCCGCGGTGGACGCCATCGCCTTCGGGCGCGGTCCGGGCGCCTTCACCGGCGTGCGCATCGCCATCGGCGTGGTCCAGGGCCTGGCCTTCGCCCTGCAGCGCCCGGTACTGGCGGTCTCCGACCTGGCGATCCTGGCCCAGCGGGCCTACCGCGAGCAGGGTGCGGAGTGGGTCGCCGCGGCCATCGACGCGCGGATGGACGAGGTCTACTGGGGTTGCTACCAGTTGCAACAGGGCGAGATGCGCCTGGCCGGCAGCGAAGCGGTACTGCCGCCCGAGCGGGTCGCCGTACCGTGGGACGCCGCTGCCGCGGACTGGTTCGGCGCCGGCACCGGCTGGGGCTACGTCGAGCGCATGCCGCAGCGCCCGGCCGCGCTGGACGCGAGCCTGCTGCCGCATGCCGAGGACTTGCTCAGCCTGGCCGGCTTCGCCTGGGCGCGCGGCGAAGGCGTGGAGGCGGAACAGGCGCTGCCGGTGTACCTGCGCGACAACGTGGCGACGCCGAAAAAAGCGCCCTGAAAATGCCGCGCAGCGGTAATTGCCAAGCCTTTCGGGGCTGGCTAGAGTGTGGAGACTTCCCCGGGTTTTGATCATGCGTATCGACGGACTTTCTTCCTCTTCGTTGCCGCTGGAGCGCAGCGCCCGACCGGGCTCCGCGGTCACGCCGTATAGCGACGTGCAGCGCGAGGTCGAGGCGCGGCGCGAGCAGCCGGCGCCGGTTTCCGGCAGCCAGGGCTTCGAGCAGGCGCCGCAGGCGCGCAAGGTCCAGGCCAGTTCGGCGGGCGGCGACAGCCTGCCGGTCAGCGCCCGCGACCTGCTGGCGTTCCAGCGCCCGGTAAGCAGCCATGCGGCGATGGCCCTGGCCAGCTACAACTCCACCGCCAGCCTCAACATCGACGCCGGCGCCGAGGATGTCCTCGGCCTCGACCTCTACGCCTGAGCGGTTCCCTGCGCTCCCGTGGTTTCCCTTCCTTATTTCCTCGGTTGTCCATCCTGGAACGAGGCGGCCTGGCGCGGCAGCTTCTATCCGCGCGAATTGTGTTCCGCCGACTACCTCGGACACTACGGCGGCATCTTCAACGCGGTCGAGGGCAATACCACTTTCTATGCCCGGCCTTCGGCGGAAACCGTGCGGCGCTGGGCCGAGACGATGCCGGCGGGGTTCCGCTTCTGTGCCAAGTTTCCCCGCGATATCAGTCACGAAGGCGACCTGCGCGAACGGCTCGAGGCCGCCGGCGACTTCCTCGAACTGCTGGCGCCGCTTGGCGAAAGGGTCAGCCCGCTGTGGCTGCAACTGTCGGCGGCGTTCACCCCGCAGCGCCTGGGCGAACTGCTGTATTTCCTCGATGAGCTGAGTCCGCGACGGATTGCCGTGGAAGTACGCCACCCGGCGTTCTTCGACAAAGGCGAGGACGAGCGCCTGCTCAACCGCCACCTGCGCGAGCGTGGCGTGGAGCGCATCTGCCTGGATTCGCGGGCGCTGTTCAGTTGCCGTTCGGACGATCCGGCGGTGCTCCACGCCCAGTCGAAGAAGCCGCGCCTGCCGATCCGTCCGGCGGCCTTCAGCGATACGCCACAGGTGCGTTTCATCGGCGGTCCCGACCTGCCGGCCAACGAGGTGTTCCTTTTGCCCTGGGTCGACAAGGTGGCCGACTGGATCGAGGCCGGCCTGACTCCATACGTATTCCTGCATACCCCCGACAATCACCTGGCGGCCCAGCAGGCCCAGCGTTTCCATGCGCTGCTGGACCAGCGCCTGCCAGGCTTGCCGGCGCTACCCGAGCCGATCCCGGCCCCGGAAGTGGAGCAACTGGGCCTGCTCTGAGCGCGGCGCTCGACGCTCCGCCGGCCTGCGCCTAGGCTAGGGAGTCCTTTCCCCGCCACGGAGCCCGCCGCCATGACCAGCCAACGCCAACGCGCCGAACGTTTCCGCGACCTGCACCAGGGGCCCGGCATGCTGGTCCTGCCCAATCCCTGGGATGCCGGTTCGGCGAAGATGCTCGCCAGCCTCGGCTTCGACGCCCTTGCCACCACCAGCGCAGGCCTGGCGTTCTCCCTGGGCCGGCGCGACGCGGAAGGCGCGGTGAGCCGGACCGAGGCGCTGGAAAACGCCCGGGCGATCGTCGCTGCCACCGATCTGCCGGTCGCCGCCGACCTGGAAAACGGCTACGGCGATGCTCCGCAAGACTGCGCCACGACCATCCGCCTGGCCGCCGAGGCCGGTCTGGTCGGTGGTTCCATCGAGGATGCCAGCGGGCGCGCCGGACAGCCCATCTATGAGTTCTCCGCCGCGCTGGAGCGGGTCGCTGCCGCGGTCGAGGCGGCCCGTGCGTTGCCATTTCCGTTCACCCTCTGCGCCCGCGCGGAGAACTTCCTGCATGGTCGCGAGGATCTCGACGACACCCTGCGGCGTCTGCGCGCCTACGCCGATGCCGGCGCCGATGTGCTCTACGCGCCCGGTTTGAACCGCCGCGAACAGATCGTCGCGGTGCTCGAAGCGGTGGCGCCGAAGCCGATCAACGTGCTGGTCGGTTCGCCGCGCCTGGAGCTGTCGCTGGACGAGCTGGAAGCCCTCGGCGTCAAGCGCGTGAGCCTGGGCTCGAATCTTGCCCGGGTCGCCTTCGGCGCTTTCCATCAGGCGGCGCAGGCGCTGGCGCGGCGCGACCTGGAAGCGACCCGTGCGGCGATGCCTTTCGACCGTATCAACGACCTGTTCCGCTGAACCCGTGCGCCGCCTGGCCTGGTTGCTGCCATTACTGCTGCTGGCGGGGGCCATCGGCGCCCTGCGCTACCAGTGGCTCGATCTGCCGGCGCGCTGGAATCCCTGGCTGCCGCTGGACGTGCGCGAACCGCCGAACCTGCTGACCCGCTACAAGCTATGGCGGCTGGCCGACGACCGGAGCCTCTGCGACGCCGCCCTGGCCACCTCGCAACTGCGCTACCAGCGGGTAGCCGACGACCCGCCATCGGCTACCTGCCCGTTGAGCAACAGCCTGCGCGTGCGTGGGGCGGCGCTGGAGTTGAGCAGCAGCTTTCTCGCCAGTTGCCCGCTGGCGGTGAGCTATGCGTTGTTCGAGCGGCACGTGCTGCAACCGGCAGCCCTGGACATCTATGGCCAGCCGCTGGCGCGGGTCGAGCATGTCGGCAGCTTCGCCTGCCGCAACGTCTACAACCGCGAGGACGGTCGGCGCAGCCAGCATGCCTCGGCCAATGCCCTGGACATCAGCGGCTTTCGCCTGGTCGACGGGAGGCGGATCCGCCTGGCCACGGACTGGGCCGGCGAGAGCGCCGACGGGCGCTTCCTGCGCCGCGTGCGGGACGGCGCCTGCGCCAGTTTCAATGCGGTGCTGGGGCCCGACTACAACGCCGCCCACCGGGATCACTTCCACCTCGACATGGGCCTATGGAAGGTCTGCCGGTGAGCGCGTGCGGGTCAACTCTGGCAAAATCCGCGCTTTCCCCGACGATTGCCCGACCATGACCGATTCCGCCGCTCCTCGCCTGCATGTCCAAGCCCTGTCCGCCGGTTGCGCCGAGGCTGCGCGGCGCTGGGCGGAGCGGCTCGGCCTGCCGCTGGCGGCGGACGACGAGGCGGAGTTCGCCGTGCAGGTCGGCGAGCAGGGCTTGCAGGTCTTGCAACTGGGGGCGGACTCCCCCGGTCCGGTGCGGGTCGATTTCGTCGAGGGCGCCAGCGCCCACCGGCGCAAGTTCGGCGGCGGCAGCGGACAGATGATCGCCAAGGCGGTCGGCGTCCAGCCAGGCATCCGTCCGCGGATCCTGGACGCCACGGCCGGCTTGGGCCGGGATGGGTTCGTCCTCGCCAGCCTGGGCTGCGAGGTTACCCTGGTCGAGCGCCAGCCGCTGATCGCCGCCCTGCTCGAGGATGGCCTGGAGCGCGCCCGGCGCGATCCCGACGTGGCGCCGATCGCCGCGCGGATGCGTCTGCTCGGCGGCAACTCGGCGGACCTGATGCGCGCCTGGGATGGCGAGGCGCCGCAGGTGATCTACCTCGACCCGATGTTTCCCCATCGCGACAAGAGCGCATTGGTGAAGAAGGAAATGCGTCTGTTCCGGCCGCTGGTGGGCGACGATCTCGACGCCCCGGCGCTGTTGCAGGCGGCCCTGGCCCTGGCCAGCCACCGGGTGGTGGTGAAGCGCCCGCGCAAGGCGCCGATCATCGAAGGGCCCAAGCCCGGCTATAGCCTGGAAGGCAAGTCCAGCCGCTACGACATCTATCCGAAGAAGGCCCTGGGCAAGGGCTGAGTGTCGACACCGCAGGGAGGCGGCGAGCATGCAGCAGACCATCGATTGTCCGATTCGCCGGCGCCTGGCGCACCTGCCCTGGGCCAACGACGGGCGTGCCGGTGTCCGCCACTGGCTGGAGATGCAGCGCGATCCGCTGGCCTGGTTGCAGAAGATGCACGTCGCGCAGCCGGACCTCGCGGTTGCCCGCATGGGCCCGCAGCGCCTCTGGTGCCTGTTCCATCCGCAGGCGGTGCAGGAATTGATGGTCGATCGCCGCGATGACCTGCAACGCTGGCAGCCGGCGCTGTGCATGCTGAAACAGTGGAACGGGCGCAGCTTCATGATGCGCGAGGGCGCCCCCGCCCAGGCCCGGCGCAAAGAAGTACGGCCGCACCTGGCGCCGCCGCCGGCCAGCGAGGTTCGCCGCCTGGCCGCGGAGTGGGGCGAGCGGGTGGAGGAGGGGCGCGAATACGACCTCGACCTGGAAATGGCTGCGTTCAGCGTCACCCTCAGCGGTCACGCGCTGTTCGACGTCGACCTGCAACCGTCGGCCTATCGGATCGCCAAGGCGGTGCGCCTGCTGTCGCGGGTGGCATTGCTGGAAATGAGCACCGGCCTGCCGCTGGGCCACTGGTTCCCGAGCAAACTGTGCCCGCGCAAGCGCTGGGCGCTGGGCCAGTTGCGCGAGGCGGTGGGCGAGGTGGCGGAGCGCTCGCCGCGGCCGCTGGCGGACCTGCGCGATGAACTCTGCACCCTGCTCATGGCGTCCCACCAGTCCACCGGCGTGACCCTGACCTGGAGCCTGTTGCTGCTGGCCCAGCGTCCCGAGTTGCTCGCGCGGCTACGCGCCGAGCTGGCGCGAGTGAATTGGACGGCGATCCGCTCGGTCGCCGACCTGCGCGATTGCGCGCTGCTCAGGGCGGTCCTGCAGGAGTGCCTGCGCCTGTACCCGCCGGCCTACGGCCTGGCGCCGCGGCAGGTGACGGCGGACATCGAGGTGTTCGGCCAGCGGCTGAAGCGCGGCGACGTGACCATGGTCTCGAGCTGGATCACCCAGCGCGATCCCCGTTGGTTCGAGGCGCCGCTGGAGTTCCGTCCCGAGCGCTTCCTCGAACCGGCGCGCTGGCCGCGCGGCGCCTACTTCCCCTTCGGCCTCGGCGACCGCGCCTGCCCCGGCACCGCGATGGCGATGATCGATCTGGCGGCGGCGCTGGCCTACTGGGTCGAGCACTGGGACATCATGCACGACGGCGACCTGGCGCCGCGCGGCTGGTTTTCCCTGCGTCCGCAGCGAGCGCGGGTGCGTTTCCGCCGTCGCGCCTGAGCTGCCTCAGCCGCCCGCGGCGAAGGCGCGCAGGAACAGCGCCACCACTTCTTCCACGTGCCGCTCGCCTTCGGCCTCGTCCAGCGGTTCGGCGCAGCCGATCAACAGACGGTAATTGGCGCAGCCCTTGACCAGCATGAAGAAGTGTTCGGCGGCGTGGCGCGCGTCCGGGAACGCCAGCTTGCCGCTGCGGCGGGCCTGCTCGAGGAGGCGTTCCATCTCGTCGATCACCTGCTTCGGCCCGGCCTCGAAGAACAGCTCGGAAAGCTTGGGGTTCTGCCCGGCCTGCGCGGCCATCAGGCGGGTCAGGGCGATCGCCTCGTGGCTGTTGATCAGCCGGTGGAAGCCGCGGGCGATATTCAGCAGGACCTTTTCCAGTGGCGCGCCTTCGGCCAGCTGGAAGTACAGGGCGGGAAGCTGCTCGGCGCACTTGGCCTTCACCGCTTCGCTGAACAGGGTTTCCTTGTCGGTGAAGTGGCTGTAGACGGTGAGCTTGGAAACGCCGGCTTCCGAGGCGATGGCTTCCATGCTGCTGCCGTCGTAGCCGTTGCAGAGGAACAGGCGCTTGGCCGCCTCGAGAATGGCTTCCCGTTTGGCCGGGTCCTTGGGCCGGCCGGGACCGACGGAGGAGGTGGATTCTGACATGCGCTTATACAATTGAAATACTGGACTGATGGGTTCTGTATTTTTACTATACCGCCCAGTATAAGAACTCGAACGCAGTTTGCGGAAGGTGTCACATGTACCGCCATATCCCGCTCGTCGCCCTGTCCCTGTTTTCCTCCCTGTTCCTCGCCGCCTGCGGCAACGGCACGCCGCCGCCAGCCGCGGCGCGTCCGGCGATCGTCGTCCAGCCCCAGCCGGCGGGGGAGGTGAGCCAGGCCTTTCCCGGCGAGATCCGCGCCCGCCACGAGCCGGAGCTGGCCTTCCGCATCGGCGGCAAGGTCATCCGCCGGCTGGTGGAAGTCGGCGAGCGGGTAAAGAAGGACCAGCCCCTGGCCGAACTCGATCCCCAGGACGTGCGCCTGCAACTGGAGGCGGCGCGGGCCCAGGTCAGTGCCGCCGAGGCCAACTTGCAGACCGTGCGCGCCGAGTACCGGCGCTACCGCACCTTGCTCGACCGCAACCTGGTCAGCCATTCCCAGTTCGAGAACATCCAGAACAGCTACCGCGCCGGCGAGGCGCGGCTGAAGCAGATCCGCGCCGAATTCAACGTCGCCGACAACCAGGCCGGCTACGCCGTGCTGCGCTCGCCCCAGGATGGCGTGATCGCCAGCCGGCGCGTCGAGGTGGGCCAGGTGGTGGCGGCCGGACAGACGGTCTTCAGCCTGGCCGCCGACGGCGAACGCGAGGTGCTGATCGGCCTGCCGGAACACAGCTTCGAACGTTTCCGCATCGGCCAGCCGGTGTCGGTCGAACTCTGGTCGCAACGCGACAGACGCTTCGCCGGGCATATCCGCGAGCTCTCGCCCGCGGCCGATCCGCAATCGCGTACCTTCGCCGCCCGGGTGGCCTTCGACGACCGCGCGACTCCGGCCGAACTGGGCCAGAGCGCGCGGGTCTACGTCGCCGCCGCCGAGGCGGTGCCGTTATCGGTTCCCTTGTCGGCGCTGACCGCAGAGGCCGGCCAGGCGTTCGTCTGGGTGGTCGAGCCGGGCAGCTCGACCCTGCGCCGGCAGGCGGTGCGCACCGGTCCCTATGCCGAGGACCGGGTGCCGGTGCTCGAAGGCCTGAAGGCTGGCGACTGGGTGGTGGCCACCGGGGTCCAGGTGCTTCGCGAAGGGCAGCAGGTGCGTCCGATCGACCGGGCCAACCGCACGGTGAAACTGGCGGCCAAGGAGTAGTCGCATGTCCTTCAACCTTTCCGCCTGGGCGTTGCAGAATCGCCAGATCGTCCTGTACCTGATGATCCTGCTTGGCGCGGTCGGCGCGCTGTCCTACAGCAAGCTGGGGCAGAGCGAAGACCCGCCGTTCACCTTCAAGGCCATGGTGGTGCAGACCAACTGGCCGGGCGCCAGCGCCGAAGAGGTGGCCCGGCAGGTCACCGAGCGTATCGAGAAGAAGCTGATGGAAACCGGCGACTACGATCGCATCGTGTCCTTCTCCCGCCCCGGCGTCTCGCAGGTGACCTTCATGGCCCGCGAGGACATCCATTCCAGCGAGATCCCCGAACTCTGGTACCAGATCCGCAAGAAGATCAGCGACATTCGCGCCACCTTGCCGCAAAGCATCCAGGGCCCGTTCTTCAACGACGAGTTCGGCACCACCTACGGCAACATCTATGCGCTCACCGGCAAGGGCTTCGACTACGCGGTGATGAAGGACTATGCCGACCGCCTGCAACTGCAATTGCAGCGGATCAGGAACGTCGGCAAGGTCGAGCTGATCGGCCTGCAGGACGAGAAGATCTGGATCGACCTGTCCAACACCAAGCTGGCCACCCTCGGCCTGCCCCTGGCGGCGGTACAGAAGGCGCTGGAGGAACAGAACGCGGTGGCCTCCTCCGGGTTCTTCGAGACCGCCAGCGACCGCGTGCAGTTGCGCGTTTCCGGGCGTTTCGATTCGGTGGAGGAGATCCGCGACTTCCCCATCCGCGTCGGCGACCGCACCTTCCGCATCGGCGACGTGGCCGAGGTTCGCCGCGGCTTCAACGATCCGCCGGCGCCGCGCATGCGCTTCATGGGCGAGGACGCCATCGGCCTGGCGGTAGCGATGAAGCCGGGCGGCGACATCCTGGTGCTGGGCAAGGCCCTGGAAACCGAGTTCGCCCGCCTGCAGCAGTCGCTGCCGGCCGGACTGGAACTGCGCAAGGTGTCCGACCAGCCGGCGGCGGTACGTACCGGGGTCGGCGAGTTCATCCGGGTGCTGGCCGAGGCGCTGGTGATCGTCCTGCTGGTGAGCTTCTTCTCCCTCGGCCTGCGCACCGGCCTGGTGGTGGCGCTGTCGATCCCGCTGGTGCTGGCGATGACCTTCGCCGCCATGCATTACTTCGGCATCGGCCTGCACAAGATCTCCCTCGGCGCCCTGGTGCTGGCGCTGGGATTGCTGGTGGACGACGCGATCATCGCGGTGGAGATGATGGCGGTGAAGATGGAGCAGGGCTACGACCGTCTCAAGGCGGCCGCCTTCGCCTGGACCAGTACCGCCTTCCCGATGCTCACCGGCACCCTGATCACCGCCGCCGGCTTCCTGCCGATCGCCACCGCGCAGTCCGGCACCGGCGAATACACCCGCTCGCTGTTCCAGGTGGTGACCATCGCCCTGGTGGTCTCCTGGTTCGCCGCGGTGGTCTTCGTTCCCTACCTGGGGGCCAAGCTGCTGCCGGACCTGGCCAGGTTGCACGCGCAGAAGCACGGCGGCAGCGCCGATGGCTACGATCCCTATGCTACGGCCTTCTACCAGCGCTTCCGGCGTCTGGTGGAGTGGTGCGTGCGCTACCGCAAGACGGTGATCGTCCTGACCCTCGCCGCCTTCGTCGGCGCGCTGCTGCTGTTCCGCCTGGTGCCGCAGCAGTTCTTCCCGCCCTCGGCGCGCCTGGAGCTGCTGCTGGACATCAAGCTGGCGGAGGGCGCCTCACTGCGCTCTACCGGCGAGGAAGTCCAGCGCCTGGAAAAAATGCTGCAGGGCCATGACGGCATCGACAACTACGTGGCCTACGTCGGCACCGGCTCGCCCCGCTTCTACCTGCCGCTGGACCAGCAATTGCCGGCGGCCAGCTTCGCCCAGGTGGTGGTGCTGGCCAAGGACCTGGAGAGCCGCGAGGCGCTGCGCAAGTGGCTGATCGAGCGGATGAACGAGGACTTCCCGCACCTGCGCAGCCGCATCAGTCGCCTGGAGAACGGGCCGCCGGTGGGCTATCCGGTGCAGTTCCGGGTTTCCGGCGAGGACATCCCGCAGGTTCGCGAACTGGCGCGCAAGGTCGCCGACAAGATGCGCGAGAACCCGCACGTGGTGAATGTGCACCTGGATTGGGAAGAGCCGAGCAAGGTGGTGTACCTGAGCATCGACCAGGAGCGCGCCCGTGCCCTGGGGGTGAGCACCGCCAGCCTGTCGCAGTTCCTGCAGAGCGCGCTGACCGGTTCGCACGTGAGCTTCTTCCGCGAAGACAACGAGCTGATCGAGATCCTCCTGCGCGGCACCGAGCAGGAGCGTCGTGACCTGTCGTTGCTGCCGAGCCTGGCGGTGCCGACCGAGAATGGCCGGAGCGTGGCGCTGTCGCAGATCGCTACGCTCGAATACGGCTTCGAAGAGGGCATCATCTGGCACCGCAACCGCCTGCCGACGGTCACCGTGCGCGCCGATATCTACGACGATTCGCTGCCGGCGACCCTGGTCGCGCAGATCGCCCCGACCCTGGAACCGATCCGCGCCGAGCTGCCGGACGGCTACCTGCTGGAGGTGGGCGGCACGGTGGAGGACGCGGCGAAGGGCCAGAGTTCGGTGAACGCCGGCGTGCCGCTGTTCATCGTGGTGGTGTTGAGCCTGCTGATGGTGCAGTTGCGCAGCTTCTCGCGGATGGCGATGGTATTCCTCACCGCACCGCTGGGCCTGATCGGCGTGACCCTGTTCCTGCTGCTGTTCCGCCAGCCGTTCGGCTTCGTGGCGATGCTCGGGACCATCGCCCTGGCCGGCATGATCATGCGCAACTCGGTGATCCTGGTGGACCAGATCGAACAGGACATCAGCCATGGACTGGATCGCTGGCACGCCATCATCGAGGCTACCGTGCGGCGTTTCAGGCCCATCGTGCTGACCGCGCTGGCGGCGGTGCTGGCGATGATCCCGCTGTCGCGCAGCGTGTTCTTCGGGCCGATGGCGGTGGCGATCATGGGCGGGCTGATCGTCGCCACCGTGCTCACCCTGCTGTTCCTGCCGGCGCTCTATGCCGCCTGGTTCCGCGTGAAGAAGGACGAGGCGCGGGCCTGACGGGAGAAGGGGACGGGGCGATCGCGCCCCGTCCGTCGACTCACCTGGCCGCGCCGAAGACCTTCTTGGCCAGGCCGGTGGCGGCAGCCGCCGGGTTCTGGCGGATGCTCTTCTCCTGCCTGGCGATCATCTCGAAGAGCCCGTCGAGGGCCTGCTCGGTGACATAGCCCTCGACGTTGGCGCTCTTCGCATCGACCACCCCAAGGGTCGCCGCCTGGCTGGCGAAGGCGTTGTACTGCTTGACCAGGCCGACCTCGTCGGTGGCCTGCTTGACGATCGGCAGGAACTTCGCGCGCAGCTGTTCGCGGCTGGACTTGTCCAGGTATTCGGTGGCGGCGTCGTCACCGCCCTTGAGGATGCCCTTGGCGTCGGCCACGGTCATCTTCTTCACCGCCTCCACCAGCAGGCCCTGGGCCTGCGGCACGGCAGCCTCGGCGGCGCGGTTCATGCTCGCCTCGAGCTGGTCGACCTGGGCGCCCATGCCGAACTGCTTCATCAGCTTCGCCGCCTTGCCCAGCTTGCCGGGCAGTTCGATGCGCACGTCCGGGTTGTTGTTGAAGCCGCCCGGCTGGCCAAGCTGGCGGACGGCGATCTGCGCGCCCTGGGTCAGGGCGTCCTTCAGGCCGCTGGAGGCGTCGTTCTGCGACAGGTCGGCGAGGGACAGGGCGAGGGCGTTGGCCGAGAGCAGCAGGCCGGCGCAGAGGGCAGTGAGTCGGAACATGACAGCGTCCTTGATGTGGAACGTACGGGGTATCCGGCCGCTCGTCGTGAGGTGGATCGGCAACCGGTAGCGAATAGGAGGTGGAGTGTACTGGAGGGAACCGCCGGTTCGCACCGGCGGCATGCCGCGGTGTGCTTCAGCGCGCCGATTCGACCTGCACGCGATAGGGCTGCGGGTCGCTGCCGTCGAGTTTCACCGAGTGGCGGGTGGTGTTGATGAACAGCAACTGGCCGTTCAGCTCGATGCGCGCGCTCACCGCATAGCTGTGGCCCGGCTTGACCTGCTTCGGGTCGTACTCCAGGTGGAACGCCAGCGGCACCTGGCTGGTGATCTCGCGGGTCTGGCTGGCCAACTGCACCGAGGGGGCGTCGGCCAGGGACACGTCTTCCAGGCTCACGCTCAGGCGCGCCGAGGGCGGCAGGGCGATACGCTCGCGGTAGAAGACCTCACCATCGAAGCTGGCGTTCGAAGTCGATTGCTGGGTACCGCAGCCGGCGAGAATGCTGGCGGCGAGCAGCAATGGCAGTTTTTTCATGGGAGCCTCCTTTCAGACGGAACAAAAAAACGAGCGGGCCTCTGACCCGGGAAACCAGCATAGGTTGCCGGGCCGGAACAGGGAAAGGTCGCAGGATATTTCAGCGGAGCGACGCCCGTCCCTCGCGGGGCGGGCGCCGGGCTTCAGTTGGCGGCCGCGTCGTTGCTTTCGGCGGCGGCTTCCTCGGCGGGGCGCTCCAGCGCCACCTGGCGGATCGACAGACGGATCTCCGCCGGCAGCACGCGCTTGGCGGCGCCTTCGGCCAGTTCGCCGAGCAGTTCGTGGTAGCTCAGCTTGCCGGCCTCGTCCTTGCGCAGCACGCGCAGGTCGAGAAGGGTCTGGATGAAGTGGCGGAACAGGCTCTTGTCGAAGAACTCCGGGGCGTTCAGGCCATGCAGGATCGACAGGCGTTGGGCCATCACGGTGCAGAGGTTCTCCAGTTCCTCGGCGGTCAGGGCGTTCTGCCCGGCGTTGAGCAGCAGGGCGATGGCCATGTAGAAGCGCTGCAGGGTCTGGGTTACCGAACGAGCGAGGAGGATCAGCAGCACGTATTGCCGCGAGCTTGGCGCCGGGCGGATGAAGGTGTCGTTCTCCTGGCGCAGCAGGTCCTGTTCCACCAGGGCCGCCAGCCACTGGTCGATCACCGCGTCGAGTTCGTCCAGGCTCCAGCGGATGAACAGTTCCGCCTGCAGGTAGGGATAGAGCGCGCGGGCGAAGCGCAGCAACTGTTCGCGGCTGATCCGCGAGTTGCTCTGGAAGAAGCTGGCGATCAGCGCCGGCAGGGCGAAGACGTGGAGGACGTTGTTGCGGTAGTAGGTCGCCAGCACCGCGTTCTGTTCGTCGAGATAGAGGATGCGGCCCAGCGCGTCCTTCTGCTCGGCCAGCAGGTTCATGCTCTTCACGTATTCGATCAGGGCCTGGCCGTCGCCGTCCGGCAGGGTCGCGCTGGGCGAGTAGGGCACCTTGCGCAGCAACGCCAGGTAGAGGTCGAGGATTCGCGCCAGGGCGCTTTCGTCGAGGGCCTGTCGGCTGGTGGAGAGCAGCGCCAGGGCGACCAGGTTGACCGGGTTGATCGCCGCCGCGTCGTTGAGGTGGCGGGCGACGTCCTTGGCCAGCAGGTTGGTGGTCTGCGGCAGCCAGTCGGGGCGGTATTCCGGGCCGAGGTCCTGGTCCTGCCAGTCGGGCTGGTGGCGGTCGAGGAACTGGTCGAGATGGATCGGCTCGCCGAAGTTCACCCAGACCTGGCCAAAACGCTGCTTCAGGGCGCCGACCACCTTGAACAGGTCGAAGATCGACTCCTTCTTCTTGGTCGCGCCGCGCAGTTCGCCGAGGTAGGTGCGGCCTTCCAGCACGCGCTCGTAGCCGATGTAGACCGGCACGAAGACGATCGGCCGGCGCGAGTCACGGAGGAAGCTGCGCAGGGTGATGGCGAGCATGCCGGTGCGTGGGTGGAGCATGCGCCCGGTGCGCGAACGGCCGCCCTCGACGAAGTACTCGGTGGAGAAGCCGCGGGAGAACAGGGTGTGCAGGTACTCGTTGAACACCGCGGTGTAGAGCTGGTTGCCCTTGAAGCTGCGGCGCATGAAGAAGGCCCCGCCGCGGCGCAGGATCGAGCCGATCACCGGCATGTTCAGGTTGATCCCGGCGGCGATGTGCGGCGGGGTCAGGCCGTTGCGGAACAGCAGGTAGGAGAGCAGCAGGTAGTCGATGTGGCTGCGGTGGCAGGGCACGTAGACGATCTCGTTGCCCTGGGCCACGTCCTGCACCCGCTCGATGTGGTTGACCTTGACACCTTCGTACAGCTTGTTCCAGAACCAGCTGAGGATGACTTCGAGGAAGCGGATCACCGGATAGGAGAAGTCCGAGGCGATTTCATTGGCGTAGCGCAGCGCGATGCCTTCGGCCTTCTCCTGGGATATCCGTTCGCTCTCGCATTCCTCGCTGATCGCCTGGCGTACCAGCGGCGCGCGCAGCAGGCCCTTGACCAGGTTGCGGCGGTGCGACAGGTCGGGACCGATCACCGCGGTCTTCAGGTTGCGGAAGTGCACCCGGAGGATACGGTTGACCATGCGCAGCGTGCGCTCGTGGCCCTTGCCCTGTTCCACCAGCTCGCGCAGGTGGATCGGCGCTGAGAACTGCACACGGGTCTTGCGTCCGAGGATCAGGATGCGCGCCAGCTTGCGCAGGCGCCCGGTGACCGCCCAGTTGTCGGCGAACAGCAGCTTCCAGGGGCTCGATTCGCTGTCCGGCGATTGTCCCCAGAACACGCTGACCGGAATGATCTGCGCGTCGTCGAGACCGTTCTGGCCGACCGCGGCGAGCATGCGCACCAGGGTCGGCGAGGCGCCGCGCTTATCCTGGCGGCCGAGCCAGTCGGGTTCGGGCGTCAGGTAGAAGAACGCCGCCGGCTCGATGGCGTCGCCTACCGCTACCGGCATCACCGGACGCGGCAGCCCGGCCTTGCGGCATTCGGTATCCACTACCGCGAGATCGCTGACCGAAGGCTGTTGCAGCACGTAGAGCACCGGCTTGCTGCGGTCGATCTTCAGGGTGAAGGCCGATTGGTTGATGGTTTCCGAGCGTACCCAGAGGTACAGCAGGCGGCGCAGGGCGCCAAAACCAAAGCGGCGGAAAGGGTAGCGGGGCATACGGTGTCTACTGGCAGTTGATCGGGACCCGGCGTGACGGGCGCGGCTAGTTTGCCGCAATCCCCGGAGGGCCGCAAAAGAACGCAACGCGTCCTACGGCGAACGGCGGCGAACAGGTTGCGAATGTAGAACCTTCGGCAGGCGTTCGGGTTCTGTCACGTTTTGCCAAGGTTCTCCCGATGCCCCGTATTGCCAGGCGGCGGGGCGCTTCGGCTATAGTCCCTGCGCGTTTTTCGCGGCCCTGGCCGGACATGGCGGCGGCCGCCGGAACAGGTAGGGGACCATGATCGAAACAAGAAACCTCGGCAAACGCTTCGGCTCGCGGGTGGCGGTGGACGACCTGTCCTTCCAGGTGGCGACGGGGGAGGTACTGGGCTTCCTCGGTCCGAACGGCGCCGGCAAGTCCACCACCATGAAGATGCTCACCGGCTTCCTGGCGCCCAGCGCCGGCACCGCGAGCATCTTCGGCTTCGACATCCGCAACCGCACGCTGCAGGCGCAGCGGCTGATCGGCTACCTCCCGGAAGGTTCGCCCTGCTACGCGGAAATGACCGTGCAGGGCTTCCTCGATTTCATCGCCGAGATCCGTGGCTACCGTGGTGCCGGCAAGCGCGAGCGGGTCGCCCGGGCACTGGGGCTGCTGGAACTGGACGAGGTGCGCCGGCAGACCATCGAAACCCTCTCCAAGGGCTTCCGCCGGCGTGTCGGCCTGGCCCAGGCGATCCTCCACGAACCGCGGGCGCTGGTGCTCGACGAGCCCACCGACGGGCTCGATCCGAACCAGAAGCACCAGGTCCGCGAACTGATCCGCGGCCTCGCGCAGGAGCGCATCGTGATCATCTCCACCCATATCCTCGAGGAAGTCTCGGCGCTGTGCAGCCGCGCCCTGGTGATCGGCGGCGGGCGGCTGCTGGCGGACAGCACGCCGCTGGAGCTGGCCAGCCGCTCGCGCTACCACCAGGCGGTGACGCTCTACAGCGACGAGCCCCTGGATGCCGTGGCGCTGGCGGTGCTGCCGGGCGTGGCGGGCATCGAGGAGAACCCCGCCGAAGGCAGCCTGACCGTCCTGGCGCAGCCGGGCGCGGTGATCTTCCCCCAGGTCAGCGGGCTGGTCGCCGAGCGCGGCTGGCGGATCCGCGAACTGGACGTGGAGCGCGGCCGGCTCGACGAGGTATTCCGCAACCTGACCCGGGGGACGGAGGCATGAAGCAACTGCCGGTGATCTTCAAGCGCGAGCTGGCGAGTTATTTCGCCACGCCGCTGGCCTATGTGTTCATCGTGATCTTCCTGGTCCTGGCGGGCGTGTTCACCTTCTACCTGGGCAACTTCTACGAACGCAACCAGGCCGACCTGGCCTCCTTCTTCGCCTTCCATCCCTGGCTCTACCTGTTCCTGGTTCCCGCGCTGGCCATGCGCCTGTGGGCGGAGGAGCGCAAGTCCGGCTCGATCGAGCTGCTGATGACCCTGCCGCTGACCCGCTTCGAAGCCGTGGCCGGCAAGTTCCTGGCCGCCTGGGCGTTCGCCGGAATCGCACTGCTGCTGACCTTCCCCATGGTGCTCACGGTGAACTACCTGGGCGAGCCGGACAACGGTGCGATTCTCGCCGGCTACCTGGGCAGTTGGCTGCTGGCCGGCGGCTACCTGGCCATCGGTTCGTGCATGTCGGCCCTGGCGAAGAACCAGGTGATCGCTTTCATCCTCGCCGTGGCCGCCTGCTTCCTGTTCATGCTCAGCGGCTTTCCGCTGGTGCTCGATGCGTTCAGCCAGTGGGCGCCGCAGTGGTTGCTCGATGCGGTGGCCTCGCTGAGCCTGCTGACCCGCTTCGATGCCGTCAGCAAGGGCGTCATCGACCTGCGCGACCTGCTGTATTTCGTCAGCCTGATCGTCGCCTGGCTGGCCGCCACGGCGGTGGCGGTCGAGCTGAAGAAAGCCGAATGAGGGGGAGTCGATGAAACGCGTGTTGTCCTCTGGCGCCGGGCTGTTGCTGATCGCGCTGGCGTTCCTGGCCTTCAACATGGTCTCCGGCCTGCTGTTCAGCGGCGCGCGGCTCGACCTGACCGAGCAGAAGCTCTACACCATCAGCCCCGGCACCAAGCGGATCCTGGCCGGCCTCGACGAGCCGATCAACCTGTACTTCTTCTATTCGGATAGCGGTGCCCGGGAACTGGTGCCGCTGCGCAACTACGCCAGGCGCGTCGAGGAACTGCTGCGCGCCTACGAGCGCGAGGCGAACGGCAGGATTCGCCTGCAGGTGATCGATCCCGAGCCGTTCTCCGAGAACGAGGACAAGGCCACCGAGTTCGGCCTGCAAGGAGTTCCCCTGCAGCAGGGCGGCGACAACCTGTACTTCGGCCTGGCCGGCAGCAACGCCCTGGACGGAGTCCAGGTCATACCCTTCTTCCCGCTCGATCAGGAGGAGTTCCTCGAATACGACATCAGCCGTCTGGTGCAGACCCTGGCCCAGCCGCAGCGGCCGGTGGTCGGCCTGATGTCGTCGCTGCCGCTCAATGGCGGCTTCGACATGGCCAGCCGGCAGCCGACCTCGCCGTGGATGGTCATGGAGGAAATCCGCCAGCAATTCGACCTGCGCAGCCTCAAGAGCGATGCCACGGAAATCCCGCCGGAGGTCTCGGTGCTGCTGCTGGTGCATCCCAAGCAGTTACCCGAGCAGACGCTATACGCCATCGACCAGTTCGTCCTGCGCGGGGGCAAGCTGCTGGCGTTCGTCGACCCCTTCAGCGAGGCCGACAGCGGCAGCGATTTCGCCGCTACGCTGGATGGCGACAAGTCGTCCGACCTCGCGCCGCTGTTCGAGGCCTGGGGGCTGCGGCTGCTGCCGGGCAAGGTGCTCGGCGACGGCGCCTATGCGATGTCCATCAGTCTTGGCCGGGACCAGCGTCCGGCCCGGCATCCGGCCTGGCTCAGCTTGCCGCGCGAGGCGCTGGACCAGGACGACATCGCCACTGCTGGCCTGGAAAGCCTGACCCTGGCGACGCCCGGTATCCTCGAAAGGCTCCCCGGAGCGAGCACCAGCTTCACGCCTTTGCTGCAAAGCTCGACCCAGGCGATGCCATTCGACGCCTCGCGCTTCGGCCTGCTGCGCGACCCCGGCGATCTGATGCGCGAGCTGCGCCCGAGCGGCCGACGGCATACTCTCGCCGCCCGTATCCAGGGGCCGGCGAAGAGTGCCTTCGCGGAGGGCATCGAGGGGCATCGGGAAGGCCTGAAGGAGGCGCGCAACATCAATGTCATCGTCGTGGCCGATACCGACCTGCTCAGCGATCGCATGTGGGTCCAGGTGCAGGACTTCTTCGGCCAGCGCGTGCCGCAGCCCTGGGCCGACAACGGCGCGCTGGTGGTCAACGCGCTGGACAACCTGTCGGGCACCGACGCGCTGATCAGCGTGCGCTCCCGCGGCCGGTTCAGCCGGCCGTTCGTGGTGGTCGAGCGCCTGCAGCGCGAGGCCGAGACGAGCTTCCGGCAAAAGGAGGACCAGCTCAAGCAGCGCCTCGCCGATACCGAGCAGCAACTCGCCGCCCTCCAGCAGGGCGCCGCCCCGGAGAAGGCCGTCGAACTGACGCCCGAACAGCAGGCCACGGTGCGCCAGTACATGCAGGAGAAGCTGCGCATCCGCAAGGAGCTGCGCGAGGTGCAGTACCAGTTGAACGCCGATATCGACGCACTGGGCCGCACCCTGAAGCTGGTCAATATCGCCCTGGTTCCCTCGTTGCTCACGGTCGGCGTGCTGCTCGGCTGGCTCTGGCGGCGCTGGCGCATGGCCCGGGGAGGGCATTGACGCATGCGGCGCAATACGCTGATCGTCCTGCTGGCGCTGGTGGCGGCGCTGGCCGGAACCTTCGCCTGGCTGCAGCGCGAGCGCGCAGCCGAGGTACCTGCCTTGCCGGCGGCAGAGCGCTGGCTGCCGGAACTGGACAGCGCGACGCTGAGTGGCCTGCACATGCAGTTTGCCGACGGTTCGCCGGATATCCGGGTCGAGCGGCGTGCGGGCGCGTGGGTCCTGCCGGCCAAGGCCGACTATCCGGCCGACCGGCTACGCTTGTCGGCGCTGCTCGAGGCACTGGCAGAGGCGCGCAAGGTCGAGGCGAAGAGCGCCAACCCGAAGAACCACGCGCTGCTTGGCCTGGCGGAGCGTGGCGAGGGGCAGGCGCTACGCCTGAGCCTGCATTGGCAGTCCGACGAGCCTCTGGTGCTGCTGGTGGGCAAGGATGCGCAGCATGGCGGTAGCTTCGTACGACGACTGGGCGACCCGCAGGCCTGGCTGATCGACAAGCGCCTGCCGTTGCCGAACAACGAGCTGGAGTGGCTCGACCGGCGGATCGCCACGCTGCCCTTCGCCCGGGTGCGCGAACTGCAACTGCGCTATCCGAAGGGCGAACGCCTGGATCTCTATCGCGACGACGCCGGGCAGCCGAACCTGCAGGTTCGGCAATTGCCCACAGGGCGCAAGCTGGCCTATGAGGCAGCGGCCAACGGCGCGGCGACGCTGTTCGCCGACCTGCGTTTCGCCGATGTAGCGCCGCTGGCGCAGGTGGGATTCAGGCAGGCGCCATTGCTCCTGGCGTTCAGCCTGCGGACGTTTTCCGGCGCGCGCCTGGATGGCGAGATTCGGCGCCAGGGCGAGCAATACTGGTTGTTGCCGAAGAGCGTCGAGGGCTTCGCCGAGGGCGAGGTCGCCGCCCATCCTGACTGGGCCTATCGGATCGAAGAGGACCGCTACCGCGCCCTGGCCCGGCACCTGCCGGAGCTGCTGGCGCGCTGAGCGGGCTCAGCCGGCGGTCTGGCCGGCCAGTTCGCGCATGCGTTGTAGCACGGCGTTCAGGCCGTTGCTGCGCGAGGGCGACAGTTGGCGGGAAAGACCCAGGCAGGTGAACCAGTCGTTGAGGTCTAGGCGCGCCAGTTCGCGGGTCTCGATGCCGTCGACCCGTGCCAGCAGCACCGCCAGCAGGCCGCGGATCAGGCGCGCGTCGCTGTCGGCACGGAAGCGCCAGTGGCCGTCGCGCTGCTCGCCGAGCAGCCAGACCAGGCTTTCGCAACCGTGCACGCGATGCTCTTCCTGGCGTTCGTGTTCCGCGAGCGGCGCCAGGCGCTCGCCCCATTGCAGCAGCAGACGCGCACGCTGTTCCCAACTGGCGGTGTGACCGAAGGCGTCCAGTGCCTCCTGGGCCTGTTCGGGGAGAACCGGGTTCATCGCAGCAACTCCAGTGAGCGGTCGAGAGCCAGGAAGAAGCGCTCCAGGTCGTCGGCATCGTTGTACAAGCCCAGCGAGACACGCAGGGCGCCGGGTACCTCGAGGCGTTGCAGCAGCGGCATCGCGCAATGGTGGCCGGCGCGCACCGCGATGCCCTGTTCGCCGAGCAGGTGGGCGAGATCGGCGACGTGCACGCCGTCGACGCAGAAGCTGGCCAGCGCCGCCTGCGGTTCGCCGAGCAGGCTGACGCCGTCGCGCGCCAGCAGGCCGGCGAGCAGGCGGGCGTGGAGGGCGCCTTCGTGGGCGGCGACTTCGGCTTCGTCCAGGGTGGCCAGCCAGTCGATGGTCGCGCCTAGGCCGATCGCCGCGGAAACCGCCGGGGTGCCCGCCTCGAAGCCGAGCGGAGCGGCATGGAAGCTGGCTTCGTGGAAGCCGGTGTGGCGTACCATCTCGCCGCCGAACTGCCAGTGCGCCAGTTGCTCCAGGGCCTGTGGGCGACCCCAGAGCACGCCGATGCCGTCGGGGCCGTAGAGCTTGTGGCCGGAGAATGCGTAGAAGTCGCAGCCCAGGCCCGGCAGGTCGTGGCGTCCGTGGACGCTGCCCTGGGCGCCGTCGACCAGGGTCCAGGCACCGCGCTCGCGGGCCAGCTGGATCAACTCCACCACCGGTTGCCAGGTGCCGAGAACGTTGGACAACTGGCTGATCGCCAGCAGGCGGGTACGCTCGCCGATGATATGGCGGGCCTGCTCCAGGTCGATCACCCCGCGCTCGTCCAGCGGCAACACGCGCAGGACCAGGCCGCGGCGCAGGGCCAACTGCTGCCAGGGAAGCAGGTTGGCATGGTGTTCCAGGGCACTGACCAGCAGTTCGTCGCCAGGCCGGAAATGCCGCTCCAGGCCATAGGCCACCAGGTTGATCGCCTCTGTGGTGCCGCGGGTGAACAGTACCTCGGCCGGGTTGCCGGCGTGCAGCCAGTGGGCGACGCGGCTGCGCGCGGCCTCGAAGGCCCGGGTGGCACGCTCGCCGGGGACATGTTGGGCGCGGTGGACGTTGGCGGCGCCGCCGAGGTAGTAGCCGTTCAGGGCGTCGAGTACGGCCTGTGGCTTCTGGGCGGTGGCGGCGCTGTCGAGGTAGGTCAGGCCTTCCGCGGCGAAGGCGGAAAAGGCCGGAAAGTCGGCGCGCCAGGGAGACGGCAGGGACATGGCGGACACTGTGCGAGGACGGTTACAGGGGAAAGGGTAGCGCACCCGGCGGCGCTGGCGAGCACCGTCGGGCGAGCGGGGAGGCGAGCTGGGCTCAGTTGTGCGCGTGCAGCGCTTCGTTCAGCTCGATGGCGGTCTTGTTGGTCTTGCACTCCACCGCACCGTTCTGCGAGTTGCGGCGGAACAGCAGGTCGGGCTGACCGGCCAGGTCGCGGGCCTTGACCACTTTCACCAGGGCGTTCTGCTCGTCGAGCAGGGCGACCTTGGTGCCGGCGGTGATGTACAGGCCGGCCTCGACGATGTTGCGATCGCCCAGCGGGATGCCGATGCCGGCGTTGGCGCCGATCAGGCAGCCTTCGCCGACGCTGATGACGATGTTGCCGCCACCGGAAAGGGTGCCCATGGTCGAGCAGCCGCCGCCCAGGTCCGACCCCTTGCCGACGAACACGCCGGCGGATACGCGGCCTTCGATCATGCCCGGGCCTTCGGTGCCGGCGTTGAAGTTGACGAAACCTTCGTGCATCACCGTGGTGCCTTCACCGATGTAGGCGCCCAGGCGCACGCGGGCGGTGTCGGCGATGCGTACGCCGGCCGGGACCACGTAGTCGGTCATCTTCGGGAACTTGTCGACGGAGAAGACTTCCAGCAGCTTGCCCTTCAGTCGCGCTTCCAGTTGCAGTTCGGCCAGTTCGGCCAGGTCCACCGCGCCGATGTTGGTCCAGGCCACGTTCGGCAGGAGCGGGAAGATGCCGCTCAGGTTCACAGCGTGCGGCTTGACCAGGCGGTGGGAGAGCAGGTGCAGCTTGAGGTAGGCCTCCGGGGTGGAGGACGGCGCGGCGTCTTCCGCCAACAGGGTGGCGACCAGCGGCTTCTGGCTTTCCGCCAGGCGCGAGAGCAGGGCCGACTGAGCGGCGTCGATACCCTTCAGGGCGTCGGCCAACTGGTAGGCCTGCTGCGAAGTGAAGGTCAGCGCCTGGTTGCCGGCTGCGTAGCCAAGGATCGGTGCGACGGCGGCGACGATTTCGCTCGAAGGCTTGAGCAGCGGCAGCGCGTAGAACACTTCCAGCCAGGCTTCCTGGCGGTTCTGGGTGCCGACGCCGAAGGCCAGGCTGAACAGGGATTGCGACATGTGGGTTTCCTCGAAACGGAGTGGAACGGTCAGGCCGGACGGCGGCTGAGCAGCAGGCCCAGTCCCGCGCTGCCGAGCAGCGCGGCGCAACCGCGGTTGAACAGACGCCGGGCCCGCTGGCCGGCGAGCAGCCGGCCGAGGTGGAGCCCGGCATAGGAATAAAGAGCGATGGCCAGCCATTCGAGCAGCAGGAATGCCGCTCCGAGCTGGGCGAACTGGGCGCCCAGCGGTTGGCCGGGATCGACGAACTGCGGCAGGAAGGCGGTGAAAATCAGGATCGCCTTCGGGTTGCCCGCCGCCACCAGGAACTCCTGGCGCCCCAGGCGCCAGAGGCTGGGACGCGCCGGGCTGGCTTCGTTCGCCAGTGGCTGCGCATCGGTCCGCCACAATTGCACCGCAAGCCACAACAGGTAGGCAGCGCCGAGCACCTTGATCGCCAGGAACAGCCAGGCCGAGGTGTGCAGCACCAGCGCCAGCCCGGAGGCGGCCAGGGCGAGCATGCCGGCGAATGCCAGCAGGCGCCCGCCGCCGGCCAGCGAGGCGGTGGCGAAACCGTGCCGGGCGGCGTTGTTCAGCGACAGCAGGTTGTTCGGCCCCGGCGCCAGGTTGAGGGCGAAGCAGGCGGGTACGAACAGGGCCCAGGCGACACTCATGCGGCCTCCCGCTCAGGCCAGGGCGGCGGCGTAGGCGTCGGGCTTGAAGCCGACCAGCGTCCTGCCGCCCAGCTCCAGCACCGGGCGCTTGATCATCGACGGCTGGGCCAGCATCAGCTCGATCGCCTTGGCTTCGTCGAGATCGGCCTTCTGCGCTTCGTCGAGCTTGCGGAAGGTGGTGCCGGCGCGGTTGAGGACGGTTTGCCAGCCGTGCTCCGCGCACCAGCGCCGCAGGTGTTCGCGGTCGATGCCGACGGCCTTGTAGTCGTGGAAGTCGTAGGCGACCTTGTGCTCGTCGAGCCAGGTCCGAGCCTTCTTCATGGTGTCGCAGGCTTTGATGCCGTAGAGAACGTAGGTCATTGCTTCTCCCGAGGCCCGGGTCTTCCCGGGCCCTGCCGATAGGTCGCCGAAAGGTGATCGCCGGATTATGCCACGTCGTTCCGCCCCTGTGCGGTCTCGGGGCTACCGCGCTCGGGAGCGGCGTGACGGCAGATAGCCGTGGACGGGCGGGCGGACAGGGAGCCGGGCTGTTTCCCTGGCCGGGAACGGAGAGAGCGCAGGTTGAACAGGTCGATTCGGCTCGCTGGAGAGCATCCTTACCGGTACTTTCGGAATGCTCCGGTCCGCGCTGTACAATCCTTCCCCCGCCGAGGAGATTTCCCATGAGTTGCATCGGTCGCCAGATAGACCAATTACGCCTGCAGATACCGGGCTTCGCCTGCAAGCCCGGCTGCCACGATTGCTGCGGGCCGGTTACCGCCTCGTCGGAAGAGATGGCCCGCCTGCCGCTGAAGAGCGAGGCCGAACACGACGCCGCCCTGGCCGAGTGGAACTGCGTCCATCTCGGACCGAACGGCTGCGAGGCCTATGAGGAACGTCCGCTGATCTGCCGGCTGTTCGGCACCACGCCGAACCTGCCCTGCCCGGAGGGGCGGGGGCCCGAAGTGCCGGTGGCGGAGCAGGTGGAGCGACAGGTGCATGCGCTGATCGCCAGCACTCGCCAGGTGCTGGTGTAGCGGCCTGCCCGCCGCTAGGTTTCCGCGGTCTCGGTGGCGCGGGACTGCAGGGCCGGTTCGAAGGCTGGTTCGGGCGGCGTTTCCTCTAGGGGCATCGGCTCGTCCGCAGAGAGTTTCTGGAGAACCGCGGCGATCCGCTCGATGCTCTCTTCGAGCTCGAGCACCCGGTTGACCATGTACAGGATCATCTCCGGCGAACTCAGGTGCGCCAGCCGCATGGTCGCCTGCAAGTCGTCGTGGCGGTTGTCCCGGTCGGCCATCAGTGTCTCAGCCAGGCTCTTCAGCAACAGCATCTCGGCGCGCCTCATGGGCCGCTGCTCCGCGATTCCGCGGTAGGGGAAAAAGCTCGTTCCATCTCGCGACCTACCCGAAACGACTACATCCAAAGGTGTAATTCTACATTGCCATCACTTCGATCGTCGGACAATAGCCGCGTTCCAGACGCCTTGCACAGGTGACGAACGGGACTCGAAGCGGCCTGGTCTGCATGGCCGGGTGATGGGCGAGTTCCTTGATGCGGGGCGGCGGCTGTTTGGCGCAGGACAAAAAAAGCCCCGCCGGGTAGGCGAGGCTCAGGGGGAGAACAGCGTGCGGGGGCTCGCTGTCCGGGATGAATCGTCGTGGTGCGCTTAGCCGCAGGGCTGCTGCGGACCGCCGGTCATGCTCTCGACGCTGTCCAGTACGGCATGGCCCTTGCCGACCTTCTGCACGTCGTCGACGTCGCGCATGATGCTGCCGCCGTCGCTCATCTGGTTGCGGGTCTTGATCAGGTTGGTGGTGATGTCCAGCAGGCTGCGACCGGTAGCGATCAGGTCATTGGTGGCGCTGGGGGTGCAAGGGGTGTTGGCGGAGGCGACCTGAGCCTGGCCGGGTTGCCCGGGCTGGGTGGTGCGGTAGCCCTGGGTCAGTGCGTTCTGCTGGAGGCAGCCGGAGGTGGCGGCGAACATCGAGGCGAGCAGCAGTGCGGAAGTAAGTCCCTTGCTTGTCATGGCGGCATTCCTTTGTCTGAGTGGGCGCTGCACCCCGTACTCCTTCGGGGCGTCGTCCTGGCCGACGCTACGGCGGGCCTGGACTGAAGGGGAGTGTAGGAGCGTCTCGCACCGCTATGAAATAGCTCGGATGTACTAGTGCGGGAACCTTGGCCGGGCGCCCCGGTCGTCGCCGCGGAGGGGGCGGACGCGCGGGGTAGAGCGGCGGGGCTAGGAAAGACCGTACGGATTGTGCGAATGTCGGATAGCTGCCTACCGATCGCGATGGTGCAATCGGCGCAGTCGCATCGTCCAGGGACGAAGCCGGAGATCCCCGCCCTCATGCAAACCGTGTACACCGTTCTGACCCTGCTGCTGGTCGTCGGCGCCACCCGCCTGGCTGCCCAGTTGCTGCCCTTGCCGCTACCACTGATCCAGATCGCCGCCGGGGCCCTGCTGGCCTTGCCGTCCCTCGGACTGCACATTGCCCTCGACCCGGAGCTGTTCCTCTTCCTGTTCATTCCGCCGCTGCTGTTCGTCGATGGCTGGCGTATTCCCAAGCGGGAAGTCTGGCGGATGCGCTGGCCGATCCTGATGATGGCGTTCGGCCTGGTGTTCTTCACCGTGGTCGGCGCCGGCTATTTCATCCACCTGCTGATCCCGGAAATTCCCCTGGCGGCTTCCTTCGCCCTCGCCGCCGTGCTGTCGCCCACGGACGCCCTGGCGGTCTCGGCGATCACCCAGGGGCGGCTGCCCAAGCGCCTGATGCACCTGCTGGAGGGCGAGGCGCTGATGAACGATGCCTCTGGCCTGGTGGCATTCAAGTTCGCCATCGCCGCGGCGATGACCGGCGTGTTCTCGCTGGTGGACGCCAGCCTCAACTTCCTCCTGGTCGCGGTCGGCGGCCTGGCCATCGGGGTGTTCCTCAGCTGGTCGCTGGGCCGCATCCGCGCCTGGATGATCTCCCGTGGCTGGGACGACCCGGCGACCCACGTGGTACTGATGCTGTTGCTGCCGTTCGCCTCCTACATGGTGGCGGAACACCTGGGCGTCTCCGGGATTCTCTCGGCGGTAGCGGCCGGCATGATGCAGAGCTGGGTCGACCTGCTGCCGCGGCAGACTTCCACGCGCCTGCTCAACCGCAGCGTCTGGTCGATGCTGGAGTTCGCCTTCAACGGCGTGGTGTTCCTGCTGCTCGGCCTGCAGTTGCCGGACATCATGAAGTCGGTGGCCAACCACCACGGCGACCTGCTCTGGCGTTCCTCGCTGCTGCTGGCCTACGTGGCGGCGATCACCGCCGTGCTGATGCTGATCCGCTACGGCTGGGTCTATGGCTACTGGAAGCTGTCGCTGCGCATCGACCGCTGGCGCGGCAAGAGCCCGCCCGGGCTGAGCGGCATCTCCCTGCGCCGTCTCTCCGCCCTCAGTGCATTGAGCGGCGTGCGTGGTGCGGTGACCCTGGCGGCGGTGCTGTCGGTACCGATGAGCCTGATGGATGGCAGCGCCTTCCCGCAGCGCGACCTGATCATCTTCATCGCCACCAGCGTGATCCTGATTTCCCTGATCGGCGCGACCATCGGCCTGCCGCTGCTGCTGCGCGGGCTGCCGGCGAGCAACAATGGCGCCCACGAGCGCGAGCGGCGCGAGGCCTGGCGCAAGACCGCGGAGGCGGCGATCCGGGCCCTGGAGAGCGAGG
The DNA here is from genome assembly GCF_001457615.1 of Pseudomonas aeruginosa. GTDB lineage: Bacteria > Pseudomonadota > Gammaproteobacteria > Pseudomonadales > Pseudomonadaceae > Pseudomonas > Pseudomonas aeruginosa. The sequence goes on from NZ_LN831024.1 coordinate 1,392,339, forward strand.
AATTGCCGCAGGTGGAAGGCAACGATGCGGCGAATACTTCGCGGGTCGCCGAGGCGCGTGCGCAGATCATGGCCGAATACCGCCAGTCGCTGGATACCGCACCGACCACCGATGAGGCCCGCGACCAGGCCCAAGCCCTGGAGATCGCCGACAAGGCCTTGCGCCTGAAGGCGTTGCGCGCGCAGCGCCTGGAACTGTACCGGCAGCGGCGCAACAACGAGATCGACGACGAGACCCTGGGCGACATCCTGCGCGAGCTGGACCAGCAGGAAAGCTGGCTGACCAATCGCTTCGCCCGCTGGGTGTGAACGAAAAAGGGATCGCCGCGGCGATCCCTTTTCGTTTCTCCGCGCAGGCTTCAGCGCGCCCGCAGGTAGTCGCGGATGCGCTCGGCGGCTTCGACGCACTCGGCCAGTGGTGCCACCAGGGCCATGCGCACGCGGTTGGCGCCGGGGTTCTCGCCGTCCACCTCGCGCGACAGGTAGGAACCCGGCACCACCGTCACGTGCTGCTGCTCGAACAGTTCGCGGGTGAATACGGTGTCGTCCACCGGGGTACGTGCCCACAGGTAGAAACTGCCGTCCGGGCGCTGTACGTCGAGCACGCCGTCGAGGATCGCCAGCACGGCGTCGAATTTCTCGCGGTAGAGGCTGCGGTTGGCGCGCACATGGACCTCGTCGTTCCAGGCGGCGATGCTCGCCAACTGGGTCTGCACCGGCATGGCGCAGCCGTGGTAGGTGCGGTAGAGGAGGAATTTCTTCAGGATCTCCGCGTCGCCGGCGACGAAGCCCGAGCGCAGGCCGGGCAGGTTGGAGCGCTTGGACAGGCTGTGGAACACCACGCAGCGGCTGAAGTCCGTGCGGCCCAGCTCGGCGCAAGCGTTGAGCAGGCCGGGCGGCGGGGCGTTTTCGTCGAAGTAGAGTTCGCTGTAGCACTCATCGGCGGCGATCACGAAGTCGTAGCGGTCGGCCAGGGCGATCAGCTTCTTCAGGGTCTCCAGCGGTACCAGGGCCCCGGTGGGGTTGCCCGGCGAGCAGAGGAAGAGAATCTGGCAGCGCTGCCAGGTCGCCTCGTCGACCGCGTCGAAATCGGGGTTGAAGCCGTTTTCCTCGCGGCAGGGCAGGTAGTGCGGCACGGCTCCGGCGAGCAGCGCCGCGCCTTCGTAGATCTGGTAGAACGGGTTCGGGCTGACCACCAGGCCAGGCGCCTCGCCGGGCTCGCTGCGGCGGACCACGGTCTGGGTGAAGGCGAACAGCGCCTCGCGGGTACCGTTCACCGGCAGTACGTGGCGCGCCGCATCCAGCCAGCCGGCCGGTACCGAGAAGCGCCGCTCGCACCAGCGCGCGATGGCTTCGCGCAGGGCCGGCAGGCCGAGGGTGGTCGGGTAGACCGCGAGTTGGTCCAGGTTCTCCGCCAGGGTTTCGGCGACGAAGCTCGGCGAGCGGTGCTTGGGCTCGCCGATGGACAGTGCGATCGGCTTCAGCGTCGCGGGCGGCCGGGCGCCGCCGAGCAGGGCGCGGAGCTTCTCGAAGGGGTAGGGTTGGAGGTTGTCGAGTGCGGTATTCATGGCGTTGGCAAGGCTTCTCAGAAGTTTATCCGGGTAGGCAGGGTGTCCCGTCCGTTGTCTTGTGACAGCTGCTCGACCAGGGCGGCCTGCAGGCGTTTGCACAGGTCGGGGTCGGCGAGTGGCTGGTTGCGCGCATCGGTGATGTAGAAGACGTCCTCCACGCGCTCGCCGAGGGTGGCGATCTTGGCGTTCTGCACCGACAGGTCGAAATCCAGGAAGATGCCGCCGATCCGCGCCAGCAGGCCGGGGCGGTCGGGGGCGATGACTTCGAGCACCGAGACCTGGCGCAGCGCGTCGGTGGAGATGGTCACCTGCGGGGCGAAGGCGAAGTGCTTGAGCTGGCGCGGCACCCGGCGCTGGATGATGGTCGGGTAGTCGTCGGGGTTCTTCAATGCGTCGATAAGCCCCTCGCGGATCTCGGCGATGCGCTCCGGGTTGTTGCCGATGGAGTCGCCGTCGGCGTCGAGCACGATATAGGTATCGAGGGTGAACTGGCTGGTGGAGGTGATGATCCGCGCGTCCTGGATGCTCAGGTTGAGCTGGTCCATGGCGGCCACGGTGACCGCGAAGAAATCGTGCTGGTCGGCGGCGTAGATGAAGATCTGCGAACCGCTCTCGAACTCGCGCTGGGTGGTTTCCTTGATCAGCACCAGCGGCGTGCCGTCGTCCGGGTGCTGGAGGATCGCCTCGGTGTGCCAGGCCACGTCGCCGGCGGTGTGGCGCAGGAAGTAGTCGTCGCCGAGCTGGCTCCATAACTGCTCGGCATCGTCCTGGTCGATGCCGTTGCGTACCAGTTGGTCGAGGGCCGCGGTCTGCGTCTGGCGGATCTGCTCCTCGCGGTCCACCGGGTTCTCCAGGCCGCGGCGCAGGGCGCGCTTGGTCTCGGTGTAGAGCTGCCGGAGCAGGCTGGCGCGCCAGGAGTTCCAGAGCGTCGGGTTGGTGGCGTTGATGTCGGCCACGGTGAGCACGTACAGGTAGTCGAGGTGGGTCTGGTCGCCGACCAGTTGGGCGAAATCGAAGATCACCTGCGGGTCGGAGAGGTCCTTGCGTTGCGCGGTGGTCGACATCACCAGGTGGTTCTGCACCAGCCAGGACACCAGTTGGGTGTCCCAGAGCGGCAACTGGTGGCTCTGGCAGAAGGCCTCGGCGTCCACCGCGCCGAGTTCCGAGTGGTCGCCGCCACGGCCCTTGGCGATGTCATGGTAGAGACCGGCGATGTAGATCAGTTCCGGCTTGGGCAGACGATCGATGATCTTGCTCGCCAGCGGATATTTCTCGGCCATCTCCGGCCGATTCAGCTTGCGCAGGTGCTTGATCAGGTTGAGGGTGTGGGCGTCCACCGTATAGATATGGAACAGGTCGTGCTGCATCTGCCCGATGATATGGCCGAACTCCGGCAGGTAGCGGCCGAGGATGCCGTAGCGGTTCATCCGCCGCAGGTTGCGGTGGATACCCTGGCTGCTCTTGAACAGCTCGATGAACAGGCTGGTGTTGCGGATGTCGTGGCGGAACTCGTCGTCGATCAGGTGTCGGCTGTCGCGCAGCAGGCGAATGGTGTCGGCGCGCACGCCCTTGATTTCCGGGTGCTGGGCCATCAGCACGAAGATTTCCAGGAGGGCGAACGGGGTGCGCTTGAAGACGTTCGGGTGCGTCACCTCGATGTAGCCGTCGCGCAACTGGAAGCGACTGTTCAGGGGTTGGATCTGCACCGGCTGCTCGCAGGGCAGGATGACTTCCTCGAAGTGCTGGATGATCAGGTCGTTCAGCTCGGAGATCGCCATCACCACCCGGTAGTACTTCTGCATGAAGCGTTCGACCGCCAGCTTGACGTCGTTGTCTTCGTAGCCGAACAGACGGGCGATGCTGCGCTGGTGATCGAACAGCAGGCGATCCTCGGCGCGCCCGGCGAGCATGTGCAGGGCATAGCGGACCCGCCAGAGGAACTCCTGGCTGGAAGCCAGCATGCTGCACTCGCTTTCCACCAGGAAGCCTTCGCGCACCAGGGCGTGCAGGTTGAGGCTGCCGAACTGGCGGCGGGCCATCCAGAGGATGGTCTGGATGTCGCGCAGGCCGCCGGGGGAGCCCTTGACGTTGGGCTCGAGGTTGTACTCGGTGTCGTTGTACTTGGCGTGGCGGCGCTGCTGTTCGTGGCGTTTGGCCAGGAAGAACTCCTTGCTCGGCCACATGTGCGCGCTGCCGGTAACCCGCAGCATGCGCTGGCGCAGGCTGTCAGGGCCGCAGATGGTGCGGCATTCCATGAGGGTGGTGATCACCGTCAGGTCGGCGCGTGCTTCCTCCGCGCACTGCTGCACCGAGCGCACGCTCTGGCCGACTTCCAGGCCGATGTCCCAGAGCAGGGTGAGGAAGCCTTCGATCGGCTCGCGGAAGCTCTCCTGGTCCTCGCTGTCGAGGAGGATCAGCAGGTCGACGTCGGAGTAGGGGTGGAGTTCGCCGCGGCCGTAGCCGCCCACGGCGACCAGGGCGATGTCGGCGTCGTCTCCCCAGTCGAAGCGCTGCCAGGCCTGTTGCAGGATCTGGTCGACGCACCAGGCGCGATCTTCGATCAGGCGGCGGATGTCGCGGCCGCTGTTGAAACGGTTGTCGAGCACTTCGCGGAATTGCCGGATGGCCTTCTTGAAGGCGGCGATCGGGCTGGACTTCAAGGCCAGTTCCGCCTGGAACTGCCCGCGATCGAACAATTCGGGATCCACCTGCGGCATGCGGCCTTCCTTTATCTGCTAGCGGTTGGGTTCGATACGCGAGCGCCCCGTCTTGGTGCGTTTTTGCGCTGTATTGGTGCGCGCGTTGCGCCGAATCGGGGCGTCGGCCCCGCCGGAATGGGGCGGGGCGTCGAGGCGCACGGCTGGCAGCAAAAGCCGGGCCGGATCAGGCTGCCGAGGTGCGCGGGAAGGTTTCGTCGTTGCGCAGGGTGAGGATCTCGTAGCCATCGGCGGTGACCAGCACGGTGTGCTCCCATTGCGCGGACAGCTTGCGGTCCTTGGTGATCGCGGTCCAGCCGTCGCCGAGCAGGCGGGTCTCCGGGCGGCCCTGGTTGATCATCGGCTCGATGGTGAAGATCATGCCTTCCTTCAGCTCGATGCCGGTACCCGCACGACCGTAGTGGAGGACCTGCGGCTCCTCGTGGAACACCTTGCCGATGCCATGGCCGCAGTATTCGCGGACCACCGAGAAGCCGTTCTTTTCCGCGTGCTTCTGGATGATTTCGCCGATATCGCCCAGGTGCGCGCCCGGACGCACCACGGAAATGCCCTTGTACATGCATTCCTGGGTGATCTGGCAGAGGCGGTCGGCCCATTCCGGGGTCTTGCCGACCAGGAACATCTTGCTGGTGTCGCCGTGGTAGCCGTCCTTGATGACGGTGATGTCGACGTTGAGGATGTCGCCTTCCTTCAGCGGCTTCTCGTTGGGGATGCCATGGCAGACCACATGGTTGATCGAGGTGCAGATCGACTTGGGAAAGCCCTTGTAGTTCAGCGGGGCGGGAATCGCCTTCTGCTCGTTGACGATATAGTCGTGGCAGATGCGATCCAGCTCCTCGGTGGTCACGCCGGGCTTGATGTGTTCGCCGATCATTTCCAGCACTTCGGCGGCCAGGCGGCCGGCGATGCGCATCTTCTCGATATCGTCGGGCGTCTTGATGGTGACGGTCATGCGAATTCTCTTCGGGCGTGCAAGCACGCATGAATAATAAGGAATACGCGATTCTAGCAGACCTGACCGACCGATCTACTCCCGCCCGGCCATCCGCGGCGGGTTTCACTGCGTCCACGGTTATGGTATAAAGCGCCCCGCTCCGAGGCTGCGGCCTTTTCCGGAGCACAAACCCACACATGCATCGACACGATGGCCTGGGTGCCCGCAAGGGTTGGTCATTGGGATGCGTGGAGGCCTAACCCGACTTATCGAGGAACTATCATGTCCCAAGTCAACATGCGCGATATGCTGAAGGCCGGTGTGCACTTCGGCCACCAGACCCGTTACTGGAACCCGAAAATGGGCAAGTTCATTTTCGGCGCGCGCAACAAGATCCATATCATCAACCTCGAAAAGACCCTGCCGATGTTCAACGAGGCCCTGACCTTCGTTGAGCGCCTGGCCGCTGGCAAGAACAAGATCCTGTTCGTCGGCACCAAGCGTTCCGCCGGCAAGATCGTTCGCGAGGAAGCCGCTCGTTGCGGCATGCCGTACGTCGACCATCGCTGGCTGGGCGGCATGCTCACCAACTACAAGACCATCCGTCAGTCGATCAAGCGCCTGCGCGACCTGGAAACCCAGTCCCAGGACGGCACCTTCGACAAGCTGACCAAGAAAGAAGCCCTGATGCGCAGCCGTGACCTCGAGAAGCTCGAGCGCAGCCTGGGCGGCATCAAGGACATGGGCGGCCTGCCGGACGCTCTGTTCGTGATCGACGTCGACCACGAGCGCATCGCCATCACCGAAGCCAACAAGCTGGGCATCCCGGTCATCGGCGTTGTCGATACCAACAGCAGCCCGGAAGGCGTCGACTATGTAATTCCCGGTAACGATGATGCCATCCGCGCCGTGCAACTCTACCTGAACTCGATGGCCGAAGCGGTAATCCGCGGCAAGCAGGGCGCTGCCACCAGCGCCGACGAGTTCGTCGAGGAAGCGCCGGCCGAATCCGCCGAAGGCTGATTCCGGGACGTTCAGACGTCCGACGGTGCGCAGGAAGGGGGCTAGGCCCCCTTTTTGCCACCTTTGAGTTTCTGTCCGGCAGGCCGGGCACAAAGGTTTTTTGAGAGCTACCACTCAAGAGGATTTCGAAATGGCAGAAATTACTGCAGCCATGGTTAAAGAACTGCGCGAGCGTACCGGCTTGGGCATGATGGAGTGCAAGAAGGCGCTGACCGCCGCTGGCGGCGACATCGAGAAGGCCATCGACGACATGCGCGCTGCCGGTGCGATCAAGGCTGCCAAGAAGGCCGGCAACATTGCCGCCGAAGGCTCGATCGCCGTCAAGATCGCTGCCGACAACAAGGCCGCCGTGATCATCGAAGTCAACTCCCAGACCGACTTCCTGGCCCTCCAGGACGACTTCAAGGGCTTCGTCGCCGAGAGCCTGGAAAAGGCCTTCAACGAGAAGCTGACCGACGCCGCTCCGCTGGTCGAAGCACGTGAGGAAGCTCGTCTGGCCCTGGTCGCCAAGACCGGCGAGAACGTCAACATCCGCCGCCTGACCCGCGTCGAGGGCGACGTGGTCGGCGCCTACCTGCACGGCCACCGCATCGGTGTCGTGGTCAACCTGAAAGGCGGCAACCCGGAACTGGCCAAGGACATCGCCATGCATGTCGCCGCCAGCAACCCGCAGTTCCTGAACGCTTCGGAAGTTTCCGAAGAAGCGATCGCGAAAGAGAAGGAAATCTTCCTGGCGCTGAACGCCGACAAGATCGCCGGCAAGCCGGAGAACATCGTCGAGAACATGGTCAAGGGTCGCATCAGCAAGTTCCTCGCCGAAGCGAGCCTGGTCGAGCAGCCTTTCGTGAAGAACCCGGAAGTGAAGGTCGGCGACCTGGCCAAGCAGGCCGGCGCCGAAATCGTTTCCTTCGTTCGTTACGAAGTGGGCGAAGGCATCGAGAAGGCCGAAGTGGACTTCGCTGCCGAAGTTGCCGCTCAAGTAGCCGCCACCAAGCAGTAACAAAGACGGTTTCGACTGTCGCCCCGGAAGAGGCTGCCCGCTGATGCGTGCGGCCTCTTCGTCAAATGGGGAAGCGTTCGGGGCAGCTTCCGCGTTGCCGGCCCGCTCGGCGGGCTCGCACGCAACGCAGGCGCAAAGTCGTCTCCGCCCACGACGGCCCGGCCGTCACGTATTTTTATCGCCGCAGGAGAAAAGGTCATGGCTCAGCAACTGAGCGCTCGTCAACCTCGCTATAAACGCATTCTTCTAAAGTTGAGCGGCGAAGCCCTGATGGGCTCGGAGGAGTTCGGCATCGATCCCAAGGTGCTGGACCGCATGGCGCTGGAAATCGGCCAGTTGGTCGGGATCGGCGTGCAGGTCGGCCTGGTCATCGGCGGCGGCAACCTGTTCCGCGGCGCGGCCCTGTCCGCGGCCGGCATGGACCGGGTGACCGGCGACCACATGGGGATGCTGGCCACCGTGATGAACGGCCTGGCGATGCGCGATGCGCTGGAGCGCTCGAACATCCCCGCGCTGGTGATGTCGGCGATCTCCATGGTCGGTGTGACCGACCACTACGACCGCCGCAAGGCCATGCGCCACCTCGGCGGTGGCGAGGTGGTGATCTTCTCCGCCGGTACCGGCAACCCGTTCTTCACCACCGACTCGGCGGCTTGCCTGCGCGCCATCGAGATCGACGCCGACGTGGTCCTTAAGGCTACCAAGGTCGATGGCGTGTACACTGCCGACCCGTTCAAGGACCCGAATGCCGAGAAGTTCGAGCGCCTGACCTATGATGAAGTGCTCGACCGCAAGCTCGGCGTGATGGACCTGACCGCCATCTGCCTGTGCCGTGACCAGAACATGCCGCTGCGGGTGTTCAACATGAACAAGCCGGGCGCATTGCTGAATATTGTTGTTGGTGGTGCCGAAGGCACCCTGATCGAGGAGGGTTGAGAATGATCAACGAGATCAAGAAGGAAGCGCAGGAGCGCATGGGCAAGACCCTGGAAGCGCTGGGCCATGCCTTCGCGAAGATTCGTACCGGTCGCGCGCATCCGAGCATCCTGGATAGCGTGATGGTTTCCTATTACGGGGCCGATACGCCGCTGCGCCAGGTCGCCAACGTCACCGTGGAAGACTCCCGTACCCTGGCCCTGGCCGTGTTCGACAAGAGCATGATCCAGGCGGTCGAGAAGGCCATCATGACCTCCGACCTGGGGCTCAACCCGGCCACCGCCGGCACCACCATCCGCGTACCGATGCCGGCCCTGACCGAGGAGACCCGCAAGGGCTACACCAAGCAGGCGCGTGCCGAGGCCGAGCAGGCGCGGGTTTCCGTGCGCAACATCCGTCGCGATGCGCTGGCCCAGTTGAAGGACCTGCAGAAGGAAAAGGAAATCAGCGAGGACGAAGAGCGCCGCGCCGGCGACGACGTGCAGAAGCTGACCGACAAGTTCATCGGTGAGATCGAGAAGGCACTGGAAGCCAAAGAAGCGGACCTCATGGCTGTCTGAGGCCGGGCTGACGTCATGGAAAAGACCCGGAAGGATGTGTGCGTGCCACGCCACGTGGCCATTATCATGGACGGTAACAATCGCTGGGCGAAGAAGCGTCTTCTGCCCGGCGTCGCCGGCCACAAGGCCGGTGTCGATGCCGTCAGGGCGGTGATCGAGGTCTGCGCCGAGGCAGGGGTCGAGGTCCTCACCCTGTTCGCGTTCTCCAGCGAGAACTGGCAGCGTCCGGCGGACGAAGTCAGCGCGCTGATGGAGCTGTTTCTCGTGGCCCTGCGCCGCGAGGTGCGCAAGCTCGACGAGAACGGCATCCGCCTGCGCATCATCGGCGATCGCACGCGTTTCCATCCGGAGTTGCAGGCGGCCATGCGCGAAGCGGAAGCCGCCACTGCCGGCAATACCCGTTTCCTCCTCCAGGTCGCCGCCAACTACGGCGGCCAGTGGGACATCGTCCAGGCCGCACAGCGCCTGGCGCGCGAGGTCCAGGGCGGGCACCTGGCGGCGGACGATATCTCCGCCGAGCTGCTCCAGGGCTGCCTGGTGACCGGCGACCAGCCGCTGCCCGACCTGTGCATCCGCACCGGCGGCGAGCATCGCATCAGCAATTTCCTTCTCTGGCAGCTGGCCTACGCCGAGCTGTATTTCTCCGACCTGTTCTGGCCCGACTTCAAGCACGCGGCGATGCGGGCTGCCCTGGCGGATTTCTCCAAGCGCCAGCGCCGCTTCGGCAAGACCAGCGAGCAAGTCGAGGCCGAGGCCCGTCCGTCATGCTGAAACAACGGATCATCACGGCGCTGGTGCTTTTGCCCATCGCGCTGGGTGGTTTTTTCCTTCTCGAAGGGGCGTTCTTCGCCCTGTTCATCGGCGCGGTGGTGAGCCTGGGGGCCTGGGAATGGGCGCGCCTGGCCGGCTATGAACAACAGTTCGGCCGCGTTGCCTACGCGGCGACGGTCGCCGTGCTGATGGTCGCTCTCTACCATCTGCCGCAGCTTGCCGGAGCCGTGCTGCTGCTGGCGCTGGTCTGGTGGACGCTGGCCACCGTGCTGGTGCTCACCTACCCGGAAAGCGTCGGCTACTGGGGCGGCCGCTGGCGCCGCCTGGGCATGGGCCTGCTGATCCTGTTGCCGGCCTGGCAGGGGCTGGTCCTGCTCAAGCAGTGGCCGCTGGCCAATGGCCTGATCATCGCCGTGATGGTGCTGGTCTGGGGCGCGGATATCGGCGCCTACTTCTCCGGCAAGGCCTTCGGCAAGCGCAAGCTGGCGCCGCGGGTCAGCCCCGGCAAGAGCTGGGAAGGCGTTTACGGCGGCCTGGCGGCCAGCCTGGCGATCACCCTGGCGGTCGGCCTCTACCGCGGCTGGTCCCTCGGCGCGCTGCTCCTGGCCCTGCTCGGCGCGGCGCTGGTGGTGTTCGTCTCGATCGTCGGCGACCTCACCGAAAGCATGTTCAAGCGCCAATCCGGAATCAAGGACAGCAGCAACCTGCTGCCCGGCCACGGTGGCGTGCTGGATCGCATCGACAGCCTGACGGCAGCCATCCCGGTGTTCGCGGCCCTGCTCTGGGCCGCCGGCTGGGGTGCGCCATGAGTCGACCGCAGCGGATCAGCGTGCTCGGCGCGACCGGCTCGATCGGCCTGAGCACCCTGGACGTCGTCCAGCGTCATCCCGATCGTTACGAAGCCTTCGCCCTGACTGGCTTCAGCCGCCTGGCCGAACTCGAGGCGCTGTGCCTCAGGCACCGCCCCGTCTATGCGGTGGTGCCGGAGCAGGCCGCGGCGATTGCCTTGCAGGGCTCGCTCGCCGCGGCGGGTATCCGCACCCGGGTGCTGTTCGGCGAGCAGGCGTTGTGCGAAGTGGCCAGCGCGCCCGAAGTGGACATGGTAATGGCGGCCATCGTCGGCGCCGCCGGGCTGCCGTCGACCCTGGCGGCCGTCGAGGCCGGCAAGCGCGTACTGCTGGCCAACAAGGAGGCGCTGGTGATGTCCGGCGCGCTGTTCATGCAGGCGGTCAAGCGCAGCGGCGCGGTGCTCCTGCCGATCGACAGCGAGCACAACGCGATCTTCCAGTCGCTGCCGCGCAATTATGCCGATGGCCTGGAGCGGGTCGGCGTGCGCCGGATCCTCTTGACCGCCTCCGGCGGCCCGTTCCGCGAGACGCCGCTGGAGCAACTCGCTTCGGTGACGCCGGAGCAGGCTTGTGCGCACCCGAACTGGTCGATGGGGCGGAAGATTTCCGTCGACTCCGCCAGCATGATGAACAAGGGGCTCGAACTGATCGAGGCGTGCTGGCTGTTCGACGCCCAGCCGAGCCAGGTCGAGGTGGTGATCCACCCGCAGAGCGTGATCCACTCGATGGTGGACTACGTCGACGGTTCGGTGATCGCCCAGCTCGGCAATCCGGACATGCGCACGCCGATTTCCTATGCCATGGCCTGGCCGGAGCGAATCGATTCCGGCGTTTCGCCGCTGGATATGTTCGCCGTCGGTCGCCTGGATTTCCAGCGCCCCGACGAGCAGCGCTTCCCCTGCCTGCGCCTGGCGAGCCAGGCCGCGGAAACCGGCGGCAGCGCCCCGGCCATGCTGAATGCCGCGAACGAGGTGGCCGTGGCCGCATTTCTCGAGCGGCGCATCCGCTTCAGCGACATCGCGGTTATCATCGAGGACGTGCTGAACCGCGAGGCGGTGACCGCAGTCGAATCGCTCGATCAGGTCCTGGCCGCCGATCGCCGCGCCCGTTCGGTCGCCGGGCAATGGTTGACCCGACACGCCGGCTAGTCTTCGGACGGCCTGGAGGTAGGAGATGAGTGCGCTTTACATGATCGTCGGTACCCTGGTGGCCCTGGGCGTGCTGGTGACGTTCCACGAATTCGGCCACTTCTGGGTCGCGCGACGCTGCGGGGTGAAGGTCCTGCGCTTCTCCGTCGGCTTCGGCACGCCGCTGGTGCGCTGGCACGACCGGCACGGCACCGAGTTCGTGGTGGCGGCCATTCCGCTGGGCGGCTACGTCAAGATGCTCGACGAGCGCGAGGCGGAAGTACCGGCCCATCTGCTCGAACAGTCCTTCAATCGCAAGACGGTCCGTCAGCGGATCGCCATCGTCGCGGCTGGTCCCATCGCCAATTTCCTACTGGCGATTCTGTTCTTCTGGGTCGTCGCCCTGCTCGGTAGCCAGCAGGTACGCCCGGTCATCGGTTCCGTGGTGCCGGAGAGCCTGGCCGCCCAGGCCGGCCTGGAGGCCGGGCAGGAGCTGCTGGCGGTGGATGGCGAGCCCGTCACCGGCTGGAACGGGGTCAACCTGCAGCTGGTTCGCCGTCTCGGCGAGAGCGGTACGCTGGAAGTGCGGGTGCAGGAAAAAGGCTCGAATGTCGATTCCACCCACCAGGTGCGTCTGGATGGCTGGCTGAAGGGCGAGGACAATCCCGATCCCATCGCCTCGCTGGGCATCCGGCCCTGGCGGCCGGCCTTGCCGCCGGTGCTGGCCGAACTCGACCCCAAGGGGCCGGCGCAGGCCGCCGGACTGAAGCTCGGCGACCGCTTGCAGAGCATCGATGGCATCGCCGTCGACGACTGGCAGCAGGTGGTGGACAGCGTCCGTGCCCGTCCCGGGCAGCGCGTCCAGCTCAAGGTGCTGCGCGACGGCGAAGTGCTGGATGTTGCCCTGGAACTGGCGGTGCGCGGCGAGGGCAAGGCCCGGAGCGGCTACATGGGGGCGGGGGTCGCCGGTACCGAATGGCCGGCGGAAATGCTCCGCGAAGTGAGCTACGGACCGCTGGAGGCGGTGGGTCAGGCGCTTTCCCGAACCTGGACCATGAGCCTGCTAACGCTCGACTCCATAAAGAAAATGTTGCTCGGCGAGCTCTCGGTAAAAAACTTGAGCGGGCCGATAACCATTGCTAAAGTGGCGGGCGCTTCAGCCCAGTCTGGCGTGGGGGATTTTCTCAATTTCCTGGCCTATCTGAGCATTAGCTTGGGGGTTCTCAACCTGCTGCCGATCCCTGTCCTCGATGGCGGGCATCTGCTGTTCTATCTGGTTGAGTGGGTGCGCGGGCGCCCATTATCCGAACGGGTACAGGCTTGGGGGATGCAGATCGGCATCAGTCTGGTCGTTGGCGTGATGTTGCTCGCTCTGGTCAACGATCTGAGTCGTCTGTAGTCATGTTGAATTCGAATCTGCCGCCCTTTGCGGCAGATTCTCTATTTGTCAGTTGGAAAAAAAGGACTCCATGAAACGCTTTCTGCTACCCGCGCTGCTGTCAGCGCTGATGATCGCCGAGGTTCACGCCGAGTCCTTCACTGTTTCCGATATCCGGGTCAATGGCCTGCAGCGCGTGTCCGCCGGTAGCGTGTTCGCCGCCCTGCCGCTGAACGTCGGCGAGACCATCGACGACCAGGCCCTGGTCCAGGCCACCCGCTCCCTGTTCAAGACCGGCTTCTTCCAGGACATCCAGCTCGGCCGTGATGGCAACGTGCTGGTAGTCACTGTAGTCGAGCGCCCGTCGATCTCCAGCATCGAGATCGAGGGCAACAAGGCGATCTCCAAGGAAGACCTGCTCAAGGGCCTGAAACAGTCCGGCCTGGCCGAGGGCGAGATCTTCCAGCGCGCCACCCTCGAAGGCGTGCGCAACGAGCTGCAACGCCAGTACGTGGCCCAGGGCCGCTACTCGGCCGAGATCAACGCGGAAGTGATCCCGCAGCCGCGCAACCGCGTCGCGCTGAAGATCAACATCAACGAAGGCACGGTCGCCGCGATTTCCCACATCAACGTGGTGGGCAACACCGTCTTCTCCGAAGAAGACCTGACCGACCTGTTCGAACTGAAGACCACCAACTGGCTGTCGTTCTTCAAGAACGACGACAAGTACGCCCGCGAAAAGCTCTCCGGCGACCTCGAGCGCCTGCGCTCCTATTACCTGGACCGCGGCTACATCAACATGGATATCGCCTCCACCCAGGTATCCATCACCCCGGACAAGAAGCACGTCTACATCACCGTCAACATCAACGAGGGTGAGAAGTACACCATCCGCGACGTGAAGCTGACCGGCGACCTGAAGGTGCCGGAAGAGGAAGTGAAGCGCCTGCTGCTGGTACAGAAGGGCCAGGTGTTCTCGCGCAAGGTGATGACCACCACCTCCGACCTAATCACCCGTCGCCTGGGCAACGAGGGCTACACCTTCGCCAACGTCAACGGCGTGCCGGAAGCCCATGACGACGACAAGACCGTCTCGGTGACCTTCGTCGTCGACCCGGGCAAGCGCGCCTACGTCAACCGCATCAACTTCCGCGGCAACACCAAGACCGAAGACGAAGTGCTGCGCCGCGAAATGCGCCAGATGGAAGGCGGCTGGGCCTCTACCTACCTGATCGACCAGTCCAAGGCCCGTCTGGAGCGCCTCGGCTACTTCAAGGAAGTCAACGTCGAGACCCCGGCGGTTCCCGGCACCGACGACCAGGTCGACGTCAACTACAGCGTCGAAGAGCAACCGTCCGGCTCGATCACCGCCAGCGTCGGCTTCGCCCAGAGCGCCGGCCTGATCCTCGGCGGCTCGATCAGCCAGAACAACTTCCTGGGTACCGGCAACAAGGTCAGCATCGGCCTGACCCGCAGCGAATACCAAACCCGCTACAACTTCGGCTTCGTCGACCCCTACTGGACCGTCGACGGCGTCAGCCTCGGCTACAATGCCTTCTACCGGAAGACCGACTACGACGAACTCGACGTCGACGTCGCCAGCTACTCGGTGAACAGCCTGGGCGCCGGCATGAGCATCGGCTACCCGATCAGCGAGACCTCGCGCCTGACCTATGGCCTGAGCGTGCAGCGCGACCAGATCGACACCGGCCGCTACACCGTGGACGAGATCTACGACTTCCTCGACAAGGAAGGCGACAACTTCACCAACTTCAAGGCTTCCATCGGCTGGTCCGAATCGACCCTGAACAAGGGCGTACTGGCCACCCGTGGTCACTCGCAGAGCCTGACCCTGGAAACCACCCTGCCGGGCAGCGACCTGTCGTTCTACAAGATCGACTACCGTGGCCAGGTCTTCGCCCCGCTGACCGACAACTACACCATGCGCTTCCACACCGAGCTGGGCTATGGCGACGGCTACGGATCCACCGAGCGCCTGCCGTTCTACGAGAACTACTACGCCGGCGGCTTCAACTCGGTGCGGGGCTTCAAGGACAGCACGCTGGGCCCGCGCAGTACGCCCTCTGTGGCTCGTAATCCAGACGGTACGCCTATGAAGAACCAAGGGCCTGACAGCAAGGGCCGTTACACCGACCCGGACCAGGATCCCGAAGCCTTCGGTGGTAACATCCTGATCACCGGCGGCGCCGAGCTGCTGTTCCCGCTGCCGTTCGTCAAGGACCAGCGCCAGTTGCGTACCGTGCTGTTCTGGGACGTGGGTAGCACCTTCGATACCGACTGCCCGACCAAGACCACCACCAACTGCGACGGCATCAAGACCGACAACCTCGCCAGTTCCGTGGGCGTCGGCCTGACCTGGATCACCGCGCTGGGCCCGCTGAGCTTCAGCCTGGCGACGCCGATCAAGAAGCCGGACAACGCGGAAACCCAGGTCTTCCAGTTCTCCCTGGGCCAGACCTTCTGATTTGTACGTAGTACCGAGTAACGAAACCATGCTTTGTGCAGGAGTGCATCGTGCGTAAGTTCACCCAGTTCGTCCTGATCACCGCAGCCATCATGGCGGCTCCTTCGGCGTTCGCTGAAATGAAGATCGCGGTGCTCAACTACCAGATGGCGCTGCTCGAGTCCGATGCCGCCAAGCAATACGCCGTGGATGCCGAGAAGAAGTTCGGCCCCCAGCTGAACAAGCTGAAGAACCTCGAGCGCGACGCCAAGGCGCTGCAGGACAAGCTGGTTTCCAACGGCAGCAAGATGTCCCAGGGCGACCGCGAGAAGGCCGAGCTGGACTTCAAGCAGAAGGCCCGTGACTTCCAGTTCCAGTCCAAGGAATTGAACGAGTCGAAGGCCGCCGCCGACCGCGACATGCTGAAGAAACTCAAGCCGAAGCTGGACCAGGCCGTCGAGGAGACCATCAAGAAAGGTGGTTACGACATGGTCATCGAACGTGGCGCCGTGGTCGACGTCAAGCCGCAATACGACATCACCCGCCAGGTGATCGAGCGGATGAACCAGCTGCGTTGATGATGAGTACCTTGTCCTACACCCTGGGCCAGCTGGCCGCGCATGTCGGCGCGGAAGTCCGTGGCGACGCGGACCTGCCGATCCAGGGCCTGGCGACCTTGCAGGAGGCCGGACCGGCTCAGCTGAGCTTCCTGGCCAACCCGCAGTATCGCAAGTACCTGCCCGAAAGCCGTGCCGGCGCCGTCCTGCTGACGGCTGCCGACGCCGACGGGTTCGCCGGTACCGCGCTGGTGGTGGCCAACCCCTACCTGGCCTATGCCAGCCTGTCGCACCTGTTCGATCGCAAACCGAAGGCGGCCGCCGGTATCCATCCTACCGCCATCGTCGCGGCGGACGCCGAGGTCGATCCGAGCGCCAGCGTCGGCGCCTATGCGGTGATCGAGAGTGGCGCCCGCATCGGCGCTGGCGTCAGCATCGGCGCGCACTGCGTGATCGGAGCCCGTAGCGTGATCGGCGAAGGCGGCTGGCTGGCGCCGCGGGTCACGCTCTACCACGACGTCACCATCGGCGCGCGGGTGAGTATCCAGTCGGGCGCGGTGATCGGCGGCGAAGGTTTCGGTTTCGCCAACGAGAAGGGCGTCTGGCAGAAGATCGCCCAGATCGGCGGGGTGACCATCGGTGACGACGTCGAGATCGGCGCGAACACCACCATCGACCGTGGAGCACTGTCCGATACGCTGATCGGCAACGGTGTGAAGCTGGACAACCAGATCATGATCGCGCACAACGTGCAGATCGGCGATCATACCGCCATGGCCGCTTGCGTCGGCATTTCCGGCAGCGCCAAGATCGGCAGGCATTGCATGCTCGCCGGCGGCGTTGGCCTGGTCGGCCATATCGAGATCTGCGACAACGTTTTCGTGACCGGCATGACCATGGTGACCCGCTCGATCACCGAGCCGGGATCGTATTCCTCCGGTACCGCCATGCAACCGGCGGCCGAATGGAAAAAAAGCGCCGCGCGCATTCGTCAACTGGACGACATGGCGCGTCGACTTCAGCAGCTGGAAAAACGCCTGGCTGCCGTGACCTCAAGCGGTGACGCTTCATCTGATGCGTAATTGACGTTTTTTGCGTCACCCTTTTCTGAACAGGCTCCCCCTAACATGATGGACATCAACGAGATTCGCGAATACCTGCCTCATCGCTATCCTTTCCTGCTGGTGGATCGGGTGGTAGAGCTGGACATCGAGGGCAAGCGCATTCGCGCCTACAAGAATGTCAGTATCAATGAGCCGTTCTTCAACGGACATTTCCCCGAGCACCCGATCATGCCGGGCGTGCTGATCATCGAGGCGATGGCCCAGGCGGCCGGTATCCTCGGTTTCAAGATGCTCGACGTGAAGCCCGCCGACGGCACCCTTTACTACTTCGTCGGTTCGGACAAGCTGCGCTTCCGCCAGCCGGTCCTGCCGGGCGACCAACTGCAACTGCACGCCAAGTTCATCAGCGTGAAGCGCAGCATCTGGAAATTCGACTGCCACGCTACCGTCGACGACAAGCCGGTATGCTCGGCTGAAATCATCTGTGCGGAACGCAAACTATGAGTTTGATCGATCCTCGCGCCATCATCGATCCGAGCGCCAGGCTGGCGGCTGACGTCCAGGTGGGCCCGTGGTCCATCGTCGGGGCGGAAGTGGAGATCGGTGAAGGGACGGTGATCGGTCCGCACGTGGTGCTCAAGGGCCCCACGAAGATCGGCAAGCACAACCGCATCTACCAGTTTTCCAGCGTCGGCGAGGATACTCCCGACCTGAAATACAAGGGCGAGCCGACGCGCCTGGTGATCGGTGACCACAACGTGATCCGCGAAGGCGTGACCATCCATCGCGGAACCGTCCAGGATCGCGCGGAAACCACCATTGGCGACCACAACCTGATCATGGCCTATGCGCACATCGGCCATGACAGCGTGATCGGCAACCATTGCATCCTGGTGAACAACACGGCGCTGGCCGGGCATGTCCACGTGGACGACTGGGCGATCCTGTCCGGCTACACCCTGGTGCACCAGTACTGCCGGATCGGCGCGCACAGCTTTTCCGGCATGGGCAGCGCCATCGGCAAGGACGTCCCGGCCTACGTGACGGTCTTCGGCAACCCGGCCGAAGCCCGCAGCATGAACTTCGAAGGCATGCGTCGGCGCGGCTTCAGCAGCGAGGCCATCCATGCCCTGCGGCGTGCCTACAAGGTGGTCTATCGCCAGGGACATACCGTCGAGGAAGCCCTGGCCGAGCTGGCCGAAAGCGCTGCCCAGTTCCCCGAGGTCGCGGTGTTCCGTGATTCCATCCAGAGCGCAACCCGCGGCATCACCCGCTGAGCCATGGCTGACGGATTACGCGTAGCCCTGGTCGCCGGCGAGGCCTCCGGCGACATCCTCGGGTCCGGACTGATGCAGGCGCTGCGGGCGCGGCACCCGGATATCGAGTTCATCGGCGTCGGTGGGCCGCGCATGGAGGCCGAAGGGCTGTCCAGCTATTTCCCCATGGAGCGCCTGTCGGTGATGGGCCTGGTCGAAGTGCTGGGCAGGCTGCCGGAGTTGTTGCGACGGCGCAAGCGGCTGATCCGCACGCTCATCGAGGCCCGGCCGGATGTGATGATCGGCATCGATGCTCCCGACTTCACCCTCGGCGTCGAACACAAGCTGCGCCAGGCTGGCCTGCGCACCGTGCATTACGTCAGCCCTTCGGTATGGGCCTGGCGGCAGAAGCGGGTGCTGAAGATTCGCGAAGCCTGCGACCTGATGCTGGCATTGTTCCCCTTCGAAGCACGTTTCTACGAAGAGCATGGGGTGCCTGTGCGTTTCGTCGGCCACCCCCTGGCCAACACCATTCCCCTGCAGGCGGATCGCGCTGCGGCCCGCGCGCGGCTCGGATTGCCGGCGGACGGACAGGTGCTGGCGCTGATGCCGGGCAGTCGCGGCGGCGAGGTCGGCAAGCTCGGCGCCTTGTTCCTCGACACCGCCCAGCGTCTGCTCGTCGAACGGCCGGGCTTGCGTTTCGTGCTGCCCTGCGCCAGCGCTGCACGGCGCGAACAGATCGAGCAGATGCTCCAGGGCCGCGAGCCTCTGCCGCTGACGCTGCTCGACGGTGCGTCCCATGAAGCGCTTGCCGCCTGCGATGCGGTGCTGATCGCCTCCGGTACCGCGACCCTCGAGGCGCTGCTCTACAAGCGGCCCATGGTGGTGGCTTATCGGGTCGCCGGGCTGACGTACCGGATTCTCAAGCGCCTGGTGAAAAGCCCGTACATCTCCCTGCCGAACCTGTTGGCCGGACGCCTGTTGGTGCCGGAACTGATCCAGGACGCCGCCACCCCGCAAGCGCTAGCCGCAACCCTCTCGCCGCTGCTGGACGACGGCTCGCAGCAGGTGGAATTCTTCGATGCCATCCATCGGGCCTTGCGCCAGGATGCCTCGGCACAGGCGGCGGAAGCCGTCCTGCAACTGGTGGAGCGCCGCTGATGCAACTGGGTCTGGATTTCAATCTGGTGGAGGATCTGGTCGCGGGCGTCGACGAGGTCGGTCGCGGTCCGTTGTGCGGCCCGGTGGTCACCGCCGCGGTGATTCTCGACCCGAGCCGCCCGATCCTCGGCCTGAACGACTCGAAGAAGCTCAGCGAAGCCCGCCGCGAGGCGCTGTTCGAAGAGATCCGCGAGAAGGCCCTGGCCTGGTGCATCGCCCGCGCCGAGGTCGAGGAGATCGACCGGCTGAACATTCTGCATGCCACCATGCTCGCCATGCAGCGCGCGGTCGAAGGCCTCAGCGTGACTCCGCGGCTGGCCCTGATCGACGGCAATCGTTGTCCGAAACTGGCGGTGCCCTGCGCGCCGGTGGTCAAGGGCGACAGCCAGGTGCCGGCGATCGCTGCGGCGTCGATCCTGGCCAAGGTCAGTCGCGACCGGGAAATGGTCGAGCTGGACCGGGTCTATCCGGGCTATGGCATGGCCGGGCACAAGGGATATCCGACCGCGGTCCATCTCGAGGCGCTTTCCCGCCTCGGCCCGACGCCGATCCATCGACGCTCGTTTGCGCCGGTTCGCGAATTGCTGGACGTCTCTGTTCAATAATTGAACGGATGTCGCGTGACTGACCGTATCTGTCGCCTGGTGACAAGCGGCGAGCGACGTCAATAGCGGAAAGTCCTGCCCCTTCCTGCCAAGTGCCATTCACAGCGAAATTTCCTTCGGCTCGCACGTCATTCCGTGTGTGTCCGAAACACGCGGCCTTCTACCCGGGAGGTCGGCTGACAACAATCCGCCACAAGCGGAACAGGGGAGTTATCCATGCAAGAATTCGCCACTCAGGTCGTCGACCTGCTCAACGGCCTTATCTGGGGCAAGATCCTCATCTGGCTGCTGGTCGGTTGCGGCCTGTACTTCACCGTGCGCCTGGGGCTGATCCAGTTCCGCCACTTCGGTCATACCTTCAGCGTGCTCAAGGGCAGCCGCCAGTCGGACGACTCGGGAATCTCCTCGTTCCAGGCGCTCTGCACCTCTCTGGCGGCGCGGGTCGGTACCGGCAACGTCGCCGGCGTGGCGGTAGCGATCACGCTCGGCGGTCCCGGCGCAGTGTTCTGGATGTGGGCGATCGCCCTGGTGGGGATGGCGACCGGCTTCGTCGAGGCGACCCTGGCCCAGTTGTTCAAGATTCGCGACGACAAGGGCCAGTTCCGTGGCGGCCCGGCCTACTACATGGAGAAGGGCCTGGGCGCGCGCTGGATGGGCATCCTGTTCTCGATCTTCCTGATCATCGCCTTCGGTTTCGTCTTCAACTCGGTGCAGGCCAATACCATCACCGGTGCCATGCAGGGCGCCTTCGGCGTGCCGACCTGGATCAGCGGCATCGCCGTGGTGATCCTCACCGCGTTGATCATCTTCGGCGGCCTGCGTTCCATCGCGCGCTTCTCCGAACTGGCGGTACCCTTCATGGCGGTGGCCTACCTGCTGCTGGCGGTGGGCATCATCCTGTTCAACCTCAGCGAACTGCCGGGCGTCCTGGCGATGGTGGTGAAGAGTGCCTTCGGCTGGCACGAGGCCGCCGCCGGCGGCATCGGCGCGGCGATCCTCAACGGCTTCAAGCGCGGCCTGTTCTCCAACGAAGCAGGCATGGGCTCGGCGCCCAACGCCGCCGCCTCGGCCACGCCCTATCCGCCGCACCCGGCGTCCCAGGGCTACGTGCAGATGGCCGGCGTGTTCATCGATACCCTGCTGATCTGTACCGCTTCCGCCGCCATCATCCTGCTGGCCGGACCGCAGGAAGGCGAGGGCATCATGCTGGTGCAGAATGCCCTGACCAGCCAGGTCGGCGACTGGGGCCGCTATTTCCTGGCGGTGATCATCCTGTTCTTCGCCTTCACCTCGATCGTCGCCAACTACTTCTATGCCGAGAACTGCCTGGTATTCCTCGAGCACAACCACCTGGCGGGCCTGTTGATCTTCCGTCTGATCGTGCTGGCGATGGTGATGTTCGGCGCGCTGGCTTCGCTGCCGTTCGTCTGGAACCTTGCCGACGTGTCGATGGGCCTGATGGCGATCACCAACCTGATCGCCATCCTGCTGCTGTCCAACCTCGCGATCAAGCTGGCCAAGGACTACAACGCCCAGCGCAAGGCCGGCAAGCTGCCGACCTTCGACGCCAGCCAGTTCCCGGAAGTCCAGCAGAAGCTCGAGCCGGGCATCTGGGACGACCGCCGCGCCTGAGCGCGGGGCGGGCGAGGCTTCTCGGCGCAGCCGAGGCGCATCGTCCGCTCTTGAACCTGTAGCTTTGCCACCGGGCCCGGTACAATCCGGGCCTTGTCGTTTTTGCGTTATTTCTGCTCCGGGGCCTTCATGACCGTATCCTTCGTTCACCTGCGTCTGCATACCGAATTCTCCCTGGTCGACGGCCTGGTCCGGGTCAAGCCCCTGGCCAAGGCAGTGGCAGGGCTGGGCATGCCGGCGGTGGCGGTCACCGACCAGAGCAACATGTGCTCGCTGGTGAAGTTCTACAAGACCGCCATGGGCGCCGGCATCAAGCCGATCTGCGGGGCCGACATCTGGCTCGCCAGCCGCGAGGAAGATGGCCCGCTCAGTCGCCTGAGCCTGCTGGCGATGAACGCGAAGGGCTATCGCAACCTCACCGAGCTGATTTCCCGCGGTTGGAGCGAAGGCCAGCGCAACGGCGAGATCATCATCGAGCGCGACTGGGTCAAGGAGGCGGCGGAAGGCCTGATCGCGCTGTCCGCGGCCAAGGAGGGCGAGATCGGCCACGCGCTGCTCGACGGCGAGGAAGCCAAGGCCGAGGCGCTGTTGCGCGAGTGGATGGAGGTGTTCCCCGAGCGCTTCTACGTGGAAGTGCAACGTACCAGCCGGGTCAACGACGAGGAGCACCTCCACGCGGCGGTGGCTTTGGCGTCACGCTGCAACGCGCCGCTGGTGGCGACCAACGACGTGCGCTTCATCAAGCAGGAAGACTTCGAGGCCCACGAGACCCGCGTCTGCATCGGCGAGGGGCGGACCCTCGACGATCCGCGGCGGCCGCGTACCTATTCGGACCAGCAATACCTGAAGTCGCCGGCGGAAATGGCCGAGCTGTTCAGCGACCTGCCGGAAGCGTTGGAAAACACCGTCGAGATCGCCAAACGCTGCAACATCGAGGTGCAGCTGGGCAAGTACTTCCTGCCGGACTTCCCCACGCCCAATGGCATGGGCATCGACGACTACCTGCGGCACGCCTCCTTCGAAGGTCTCGAGGAGCGCCTGGAGGTGCTGTTGCCGAAGGACACCCCGGACTACGAGGCCAAGCGCCAGGTCTATGTCGATCGCCTGAACTTCGAACTCGATATCATCATCCAGATGGGTTTCCCCGGTTACTTCCTCATCGTGATGGACTTCATCAAGTGGGCGAAGAACAACGGCGTACCGGTAGGCCCCGGGCGGGGCTCGGGCGCCGGCTCGCTGGTGGCCTACGTGCTGAAGATCACCGACCTCGATCCGCTGGCCTATGACCTGCTGTTCGAACGTTTCCTCAACCCGGAACGGATCTCCATGCCCGACTTCGACGTCGACTTCTGCATGGAGGGCCGCGACCGGGTGATCGACTACGTGGCCGACGCCTACGGGCGCAACGCGGTGAGCCAGATCATCACCTTCGGCACCATGGCGGCGAAGGCGGTGGTACGCGACGTGGCGCGGGTCCAGGGCAAGTCCTACGGTCTCGCCGACCGGCTGTCGAAGATGATCCCGTTCGAAGTCGGCATGACCCTGGATAAGGCCTACGAGCAGGAAGAAATGCTCCGCGACTTCCTCAAGAGCGACGAGGAAGCCGCCGAGATCTGGGAGATGGCCCTCAAGCTGGAAGGCATCACTCGCGGTACCGGCAAGCACGCCGGTGGCGTGGTGATCGCGCCGACCAAGCTGACCGACTTCTCGCCGATCGCCTGCGACGAGGAAGGCGGCGGCCTGGTGACCCAGTTCGACAAGGACGACGTGGAGGCGGCCGGCCTGGTGAAGTTCGACTTCCTCGGCCTGCGGACCCTGACCATCATCAAGTGGGCGATGGAGATCATCAACCGCGAGCAGGCCAAGAAGGGCCTGGAGCCGGTGAACATCGACTTCATCCCGCTGGACGACAAGCCGACCTATTCGCTGCTGCAGAAGGCCGAGACCACTGCGGTGTTCCAGCTCGAATCGCGCGGCATGAAGGAGCTGATCAAGAAGCTCAAGCCGGACTGCCTGGAAGACCTCATCGCACTGGTGGCGCTGTTCCGCCCGGGTCCTCTGCAGTCGGGCATGGTGGACGACTTCATCAACCGCAAGCACGGTCGCGCCGAGCTGTCCTATCCGCACCCCGATTACCAGTACGCCGGCCTGGAGCCGGTGCTCAAGCCCACCTACGGCATCATCCTGTACCAGGAACAGGTGATGCAGATCGCCCAGGTCATGGCCGGCTATACCCTCGGTGGCGCGGACATGCTGCGCCGGGCGATGGGCAAGAAGAAGCCCGAGGAAATGGCCAAGCAGCGCGGCGGTTTCATCGAGGGTTGCAAGAACAACGGCATCGATGCCGACCTCGCGGGCAACATCTTCGACCTGGTGGAAAAATTCGCCGGCTACGGCTTCAACAAGTCGCACTCGGCAGCCTACGGCCTGGTCTCCTACCAGACCGCCTGGCTGAAGACCCACTTCCCGGCGCCGTTCATGGCCGCGGTACTCACCGCGGATATGCAGAACACCGACAAGGTGGTGACGCTGATCGAAGAATGCCGGCACATGAAGCTGCGCATCGTGGCGCCGGACGTGAACAACTCCGAGTTCCGCTTCACCGTCGACGACGATGGCCGGATCGTCTATGGCCTGGGCGCGATCAAGGGCGTCGGCGAGGGGCCGGTGGAGGCGATCACCGAGTGCCGCGCCGAAGGCGGGCCGTTCAACACCCTGTTCGACTTCTGCGACCGCGTCGACCTGAAACGCATCAACAAGCGCACCCTGGAAGCGCTGATCCGCGCCGGTGCGCTGGATCGCCTGGGGCCGCACTACCACGACGAGCTAAAGGCCTACCAGGCTACCGTCGACCTCAACCGCGCCGTGCTGCTGGCGGCGATGGAGGAAGCGATCCAGGCCGCCGAGCAGACCGCGCGCAGCCACGACAGCGGGCACATGGACCTGTTCGGCGGAGTCTTCGCCGAGCCGGAGGCGGATGTCTACGCCAACCACCGCAAGGTCAAGGAGCTGACCCTCAAGGAACGCCTGAAGGGCGAGAAGGACACCCTCGGCCTGTACCTGACCGGCCATCCGATCGACGAGTACGAAGGCGAGGTGCGGCGCTTCGCCCGCCAGCGCATCGTCGAGCTGAAGCCGGCGCGCGATACCCAGACGGTGGCCGGGCTGATCGTCAACCTGCGGGTGATGAAGAACAAGAAGGGCGACAAGATGGGCTTCGTCACCCTAGACGACCGCTCCGGACGGATCGAGGCCTCGCTGTTCTCCGAAGCCTTCGCCGCGGCCCAGTCGCTGCTGCAGACCGACGCGCTGGTGGTGGTCGAGGGCGAGGTCAGCCAGGACGACTTCTCCGGCGGACTGCGCCTGCGCGCCAAGCGCGTGATGAGCCTGGAGGAGGCGCGTACCGGCCTGGCGGAGAGCCTGCGGATGAAGCTGCACGCCGACCTGTTGAAGGGCGATCGCCTGCGCTGGCTGGGCGAGCTGTTCAACCGCCATCGCGGTTCCTGCCCGATCACCCTGGACTACACCAGCGCCGACGCCAAGGCCCTGCTGCAGTTCGGCGAGAGCTGGCGGGTGGATCCGGCGGACGATCTGATCCAGGCATTGCGTGACCAGTTCGGGCGCGACAACGTCTTCCTCAATTATCGTTAATCGCGATGGGCGATAACGCCGTTGTTCCGCGCTCTGCGGCGGGAAAACGCGGATCGCCCTTGCTCCCGGCTCGACCCCTGGCGCCCGATCCCGTAAGGTAGGGCGCCAAACGGAAACGGCCCACTAGAATCTGCGCACGACGGAAGCCTATGAACCCGAACTTTCTTGATTTCGAACAGCCGATCGCCGACCTGCAAGCCAAGATCGAAGAGCTGCGCCTGGTGGGCAACGACAATGCGCTGAACATCAGCGACGAAATCTCGCGTCTGCAGGACAAGAGCAAGGCGCTCACCGAAAACATCTTCGGCAATCTGTCCAGTTGGCAGATCGCCCAGCTCGCGCGCCATCCCAAGCGTCCCTATACCCTCGACTACATCGGCTACCTGTTCAGCGATTTCGAGGAACTGCACGGCGACCGGCATTTCGCCGACGACCCGGCGATCGTCGGCGGCGTTGCCCGCCTCGACGGTTCCCCGGTGATGGTCATCGGCCACCAGAAGGGCCGCGAAGTCCGTGAGAAGGTCCGGCGCAACTTCGGCATGCCGCGTCCGGAAGGCTATCGCAAGGCCTGCCGCCTGATGGAAATGGCCGAACGCTTCAAGATGCCGATCCTCACCTTCATCGACACGCCCGGCGCCTACCCGGGGATCGATGCCGAGGAACGCGGCCAGAGCGAGGCGATCGCCTGGAACCTGCGGGTGATGGCGCGACTGAAGACGCCGATCATCGCCACCGTGATCGGCGAGGGCGGTTCCGGCGGCGCGCTGGCCATCGGTGTCTGCGACCAGTTGAACATGCTGCAATACTCCACCTATTCGGTGATCTCGCCGGAAGGCTGCGCCTCCATCCTCTGGAAGACCGCCGAGAAGGCGCCGGAAGCCGCCGAGGCCATGGGCATCACCGCCGAGCGCCTGAAAGGCCTGGGCATCGTCGACAAGGTCATCGACGAACCGCTGGGCGGCGCCCATCGCGATCCGGCGAGCATGGCCGAATCGATCCGTGGCGAACTGCTGGCGCAACTGAAGATGCTCCAGGGCCTGGAAATGGGTGAGTTGCTGGAGCGTCGTTACGACCGCCTGATGAGCTACGGCGCGCCGTAAGCCATCCGGCGCACTGGTACGATCGACAAGCCCGGCATTCGCCGGGCTTGTCGCATGAGGAGCGCAAGAATGCCGGCGGTGCCGCTCGAATCCCGTCTGTTACAGGCCCTGGCGCCCTGGCGCGAAGCGGGGGGCTGGTGCGTGGCGTTTTCCGGCGGGCTGGATTCCACGGTGTTGCTGCATCTGCTCGCCCAACTGGCCCGGAGCGAAGCCTTGCCGGCGCTGTCGGCGCTGCATGTCCACCATGGCTTGCAGGCTGCGGCGGACGGTTGGCCGGCGCACTGCCAGGCGGTCTGCCGGTCGCTGGGTATCCCGCTGCGGGTCGAGCGGGTGCAGGTCGCCGTTGGCGGCAGCATCGAGCAGGCGGCGCGCGACGCCCGCTATCGCGCATTCCAGGCGAACCTGGGCGAGGGACAGGTGCTGCTCACCGCGCAGCACCTCGACGACCAGGCCGAGACCTTGCTGTTCCGCCTGTTGCGTGGAGCGGGCCTGCGCGGCCTGGCGGCGATGCCGGCGAGCCGGCCGCTGGGCGGTGGCCGCCTGTGCCGACCCTTGCTCGGGGTTTCCCGCGCCGAACTGGAAGCCTATGCGCAGGCGCACCGGCTGGACTGGGTGGAGGATCCTTCCAACCAGGATCCGCGCTTCTCGCGCAACTACCTGCGCCGGGAGATCATGCCGCGTCTCGCCTCCCACTGGCCGCAGGCCGTCGCCGGCATGGCGCGCTGCGCGGCGCATCTGCGCGAGGCCGAAGACCTGCTGGCTGAACTGGCCGCCATCGACCTCCGGGCCTGCCGCCAACCCTCGGAACTGGATTGGCCGGACTGGCTGGATCTGCCCCGGATCGCCCTGGAGCCTCTGCGCCGCCTCAGCGCTGCGCGCCAGCGCAACCTGCTGCGGGCCTGGCTGGGACAGCTGACGCGGTTGCCGGACAGTGACCACTGGGCCGGTTGGGAGTCGTTGCGCGATGCCGGCGACGATGCCGACCCGATCTGGCGCCTGGAGAGCGGCGAGCTGCGTCGCGGCGCGGGGCGGATCTGGTGGTTGCCGGCGGACTGGCGGGCGGCGGCGGGACCGTTCGTCTGGGAGCGTCCCGCTCATCCATTGCTTCTTCCCGGCAATGGTCGGCTGGCGTTGCTCGGCGAGGTTCCGGCGGGACCGTTGCGCGTCGACTACCGGCGGGGTGGGGAGGTGCTGGCCCTGGCCGGGCGCGGTCGCCGCGACCTCAAGCGATTGCTCAACGAAGCGGGCGTACCGAGCTTCCTGCGCGGTCGTTTGCCGCTGCTCTTCCGAGCCGACGAACTGCTCGCGGTGGCCAACATTCCTGGCCTGGACAGTCCCCGCGAGGGGGGCTGGCGACTGTCCTGGAGCCCGCCGACGAACGACCCGGGTTTGAGCTAGTAAGCCGTTTCCAGTAGACTACGCTCCCGTCTTGTACTGCTCCCGCCGATTCCCTCCGGAATCAGCAGGAGTTTGCTTTGCCCACGGATTTGTCCGTGGCGGGAGCTGGCCTCCCTTCTCCGAATCCCCGGCGGTTGATCCCGCCTAAACGCTGACTTCTAGGGTTTTTCATGACGCGCTACATCTTCGTCACGGGTGGTGTTGTTTCTTCATTGGGGAAAGGCATCGCTTCGGCTTCTCTGGCTGCGATCTTGGAAGCGCGTGGCCTGAAGATCACGATGCTCAAGCTGGACCCTTACATCAACGTGGACCCGGGCACCATGAGCCCGTTCCAGCACGGTGAGGTCTTCGTGACCCAGGACGGCGCCGAGACCGACCTGGACCTGGGCCATTACGAGCGCTTCGTTCGTACCACCATGACCCAGAACAACAACTTCACCACCGGCCGCGTCTACATGGACGTGTTGCGCAAGGAACGCCGCGGCGACTACCTGGGCGCCACCGTGCAGGTGATCCCGCACATCACCGACGAGATCAAGCGGCGCATCATCAAGGGCGCCGGCGATGCCGACGTCGCCCTGGTGGAGATCGGTGGCACCGTCGGCGACATCGAGTCGCAGCCGTTCCTCGAGGCGATCCGCCAACTGCGCGTCGAGATCGGCGCCAAGCGCGCGATGCTGATGCACCTGACCCTGGTCCCGTACATCGCCACCGCCGGCGAGACCAAGACCAAGCCGACCCAGCACTCGGTCAAGGAGCTGCGCTCCATCGGCCTGCAACCGGACGTGCTGGTCTGCCGTTCCGACCACCCGATCGACGTCTCCTCGCGGCGCAAGATCGCGCTCTTCACCAACGTCGAGGAGCGCGCGGTGATCGCCCTGGAAGACGTCGACACCATCTACCGCATCCCGTCGGTGCTGCATGCCCAGGGCCTGGACGACATCGTCGTCGAGCGCTTCGGCCTGGAGTGCGGGCAGGCCGACCTGTCCGAATGGGACCGGGTGGTCGATGCCAAGCTCAACCCCGAGCGTGAAGTCACCATCGCCATGGTCGGCAAGTACATGGAACTGCTGGACGCGTACAAGTCGCTGATCGAGGCGATGACCCACGCCGGCATCCAGAGCCGCACCAAGGTCAACCTGCGCTACATCGACTCCGAAGACATCGAGCAGCAGGGCACCAGCCTGCTGGAAGGCGTCGACGCCATCCTGGTCCCGGGCGGCTTCGGCCTGCGCGGCGTGGAAGGCAAGATCAGCACCGTGCAGTACGCCCGCGAGAACAAGATCCCCTACCTGGGCATCTGCCTGGGCATGCAGGTCGCGGTCATCGAATACGCCCGCAACGTGCTCGGCTGGAGCGACGCCAACTCCACCGAGTTCGACAAGTCCAGCGGCCATCCGGTGGTCGGCCTGATCACCGAATGGCAGGACGCGACCGGCGCCACCGAGATCCGCACCGAAGCTTCCGACCTGGGCGGCACCATGCGCCTGGGCGCCCAGGAGTGCCAGCTGCAGACCGGCACCCTGGTGCACGACTGCTATGCCAAGGACGTGATCGTCGAGCGCCATCGCCATCGCTACGAAGTGAACAACAACCTGCTGCCGCAACTGGAGCAGGCCGGCCTGAAGATTTCCGGCCGCTCCGGCGACGGCGCCCTGGTGGAAGTGGTCGAGGCCCCGGAGCATCCGTGGTTCGTCGCCTGCCAGTTCCACCCGGAGTTCACCTCCACACCGCGTGATGGCCACCCGCTGTTCAGCGGTTTCGTCAACGCCGCGCTGAAATATTCCGGGAAGGCCTGAGCATGGCACAGAAGATCGTTCGCGTCGGCGATATCCAGATCGGCAACGACCTGCCGTTCGTGCTGTTCGGCGGCATGAACGTGCTGGAGTCGCGCGACCTGGCCATGCAGGTCTGCGAAGAATACGTACGGGTTACCGAGAAACTCGGTATCCCCTATGTGTTCAAGGCCAGCTTCGACAAGGCCAACCGTTCCTCGATCCACTCGTTCCGTGGTCCGGGCCTGGAAGAGGGAATGAAGATCTTCGAAGAGATCAAGAAGACCTTCAAGGTACCGGTCATCACCGATGTCCACGAGCCGTTCCAGGCCCAGCCGGTGGCCGAGGTCTGCGACATCATCCAGCTGCCGGCCTTCCTCTCGCGACAGACCGACCTGGTGGTGGCGATGGCCAGGACCAACGCGGTGATCAATATCAAAAAGGCCCAGTTCCTCGCGCCCCAGGAGATGAAGCACATCCTGACCAAGTGCGAGGAAGCCGGTAACGACCGCCTGATCCTCTGCGAGCGCGGCTCCTCCTTCGGTTACAACAACCTGGTGGTCGACATGCTCGGCTTCGGCATCATGAAGCAGTTCGAGTACCCGGTATTCTTCGACGTCACCCACGCCCTGCAGATGCCTGGCGGTCGCGCGGACTCCGCCGGCGGCCGGCGCGCCCAGGTCACCGACCTGGCCAAGGCCGGGCTCAGCCAGAAGCTCGCCGGGCTGTTCCTCGAGGCCCATCCGGACCCCGAGCACGCCAAGTGCGACGGTCCGTGCGCGCTGCGCCTGAACAAACTCGAAGCCTTCCTGTCCCAGCTCAAGCAACTGGACGAGCTGATCAAGAGCTTTCCTGCAATCGAGACTGCCTAGTCTCCTCAGACCGCCCCGTTCATTCACTTCGGAGTGTTAACAAGAATGGCAAAGATCGTCGACATCAAGGGCCGTGAGGTCCTGGACTCCCGCGGCAACCCTACCGTTGAAGCGGACGTGATCCTGGACAACGGCATCGTCGGCAGCGCCTGCGCGCCTTCCGGTGCTTCCACCGGTTCCCGCGAGGCCCTCGAGCTGCGCGATGGCGACAAGAGCCGTTACCTGGGCAAGGGCGTGCTGAAAGCCGTGGCCAACATCAACGGCCCGATCCGCGACCTGCTGCTGGGCAAGGACGCGGCCGACCAGAAAGCCCTCGACCACGCGATGATCGAGCTGGACGGCACCGAGAACAAGGCCAAGCTGGGCGCCAACGCGATCCTCGCGGTGTCCCTGGCTGCCGCCAAGGCCGCCGCACAGGCCAAGGGCGTACCGCTGTACGCGCACATCGCCGACCTCAACGGCACTCCCGGCCAGTACTCCATGCCGGTGCCGATGATGAACATCATCAACGGCGGCGAGCATGCGGACAACAACGTCGATATCCAGGAATTCATGGTCCAGCCGGTCGGCGCGAAGAACTTCGCCGAGGCGCTGCGCATGGGCGCCGAGATCTTCCATCACCTCAAGGCCGTGCTGAAGGCCCGTGGCCTGAACACCGCCGTCGGTGATGAAGGCGGCTTCGCGCCGAACCTGTCGTCCAACGAAGACGCCCTGGCCGCCATCGCCGAGGCCGTCGAGAAGGCCGGCTACAAGCTGGGCGACGACGTGACCCTGGCCCTGGACTGCGCCTCCAGCGAGTTCTTCAAGGACGGCAAGTACGACCTGGAAGGCGAAGGCAAGGTATTCGACGCCGCCGGTTTCGCCGACTACCTGGCCGGCCTGACCCAGCGCTACCCGATCATCTCCATCGAGGACGGCATGGACGAGTCCGACTGGGCCGGCTGGAAAGGCCTGACCGACAAGATCGGCGCCAAGGTCCAACTGGTCGGCGACGACCTGTTCGTGACCAATACCAAGATCCTCAAGGAAGGCATCGAGAAGGGCATCGGCAATTCGATCCTGATCAAGTTCAACCAGATCGGTTCGCTCACCGAGACCCTGGAAGCCATCCAGATGGCCAAGGCCGCCGGCTATACCGCGGTGATCTCGCACCGCTCCGGCGAAACCGAGGACTCGACCATCGCCGACCTGGCCGTGGGTACCGCCGCCGGTCAGATCAAGACCGGTTCGCTGTGCCGCTCCGACCGCGTGTCCAAGTACAACCAGTTGCTGCGCATCGAAGAGCAACTGGGCGCCAAGGCGCCGTACCGTGGTCGCGCGGAATTCCGCGGCTGAGCCTAGTCTGGTACGGTGAAGGGGTGGCAAGAGCCACCCCTTTTCTTCTCAAGGAGTTCGAGGCTTGAGGTTACGTAGCCCCTACTGGCTGTTCGTGGTGCTGATCCTGGCGCTGGCGGGCCTGCAATATCGCCTGTGGGTCGGCGATGGCAGCCTGGCGCAGGTGCGCGACCTGCAGAAGCAGATCGCCGACCAGCATGGCGAGAACGAGCGCCTGCTGGAGCGCAACCGGATTCTCGAAGCCGAAGTCGCCGAGCTGAAGAAAGGCACCGAGACCGTCGAGGAGCGTGCGCGGCACGAGCTCGGCATGGTCAAGGACGGCGAAACCCTCTACCAGCTCGCCAAGTGAGCTGACGACCCTTCTCCCGATGACGACTTCCGACCTTCCCGCCTTCTGGACGGTGATCCCCGCCGCCGGCGTGGGTTCGCGCATGCGCGCCGACCGCCCGAAGCAATATCTCGATCTTGCCGGTCGCACCGTGATCGAGCGCACCCTCGATTGTTTCCTCGAACACCCGATGCTCAGGGGCGTGGTGGTCTGCCTGGCCGAGGACGATCCCTACTGGCCCGGGCTGGACTGCGCCGCCAGCCGGCATGTGCAGCGCGCCGCCGGGGGCGCCGAGCGCGCCGGCTCGGTGTTGAACGGCTTGCTGCGCCTGCTGGAGTTGGGGCACAGGCCGACGACTGGGTGCTGGTGCATGACGCCGCGCGGCCGAACCTGACCCGCGGCGACCTCGACCACCTGCTCGAAGAACTCGCCGAAGATCCGGTCGGCGGGCTGCTGGCGGTGCCGGCGAGGGACACTCTCAAGCGCTCCGACCGCGACGGCCGGGTCAGCGAAACCATCGACCGCTCGGTGGTCTGGCTGGCCTATACGCCGCAGATGTTCCGCCTCGGCGCCCTGCACCGGGCGCTGGCCGATGCGTTGGTGGCCGGCGTGGCGATCACCGACGAGGCTTCGGCGATGGAGTGGGCCGGCTATGCGCCGAAGCTGGTGGAAGGGCGCGCCGACAACCTGAAGATCACCACCCCGGAAGACCTGCTGCGCCTGCAGCGCAGTTTTCCACACTGAACCCTGGCACAAGAAAGCCGACCCTCGGGTCGGCTTTCTTGTCGTTGCAGGCTCGCTCGTTCAGCTTTCCAGCGGCACCTCTATGAGGAAGCGGAACAGCGCGCCATGCTGCTCCACCGCCAGGCATTTGTAGCCCTGGCGCTGGGTATCTTCGGGAATCCCGTGGACCGATTGCGAGCAGTCGGTGACCACTTCCAGGCGTTCGCCCGGCTGCATGGTCGCCAGGGTTTCCAGGGTGGCGATGGCGTTGTACGGGCAATGTTCGCCGCGCAGGTCAAGCGACAGGGTCGGTTTGTCGGTCTGGCTCATGGTTCGGTTTCCGCGGTCGGGTGAATCGGGAGGCGTTCAGTTGCACCAGCAGCAGGCACAGGGCCAGGCCGGCGAAGGTCAATAGCAGGCCGTTGCCGGGCCCGAAGCTTTCCAGCAGGTTGAGCTTGGGATAGGGCAGGGCGAGGCGGGTGCCCAACTGGTCCCAAAAGATCGCCACCAGGGTTCCGCCGATGACGTTGCCGATGCCGACCACCCAGAAGTGCACCTGGCCCTCCATCGAGCGGTACATCCAGCCGGTCTCGCAACCGCCGGCGAGGACGATGCCGATGCCGAAGAGAATGCCGCCGATGATCGCATTCGGGCCCATCCAGAAGATCTTCGGCGCGACGCCCAGGCGGATCGCGGCGAAGGTACCGATGCAGGCGGCCGCCATGCCGAGCAGGATGCCGAAGGCGGCGCGGGTCCGGCCGGTGGTCCAGAGGTCCCGTGCGGCACTGGTGAAGCAGATCTGCGCGCGCTCGATCAGGCCGCCGAACAGCAGGCCGAACAGGCAGGCCATGCCCAGCACCAGCGATACCTCGAAGCGCCAGGCGGCGAACAGCGCGGCGAGCGCCAGCACCGCCAGGCCCAGGCGGGCCTGCAGGCGTGCGCGTCGGGCCAGGCTTTCGGCGCTGGGCAGGGCGCTGGCCGTGGCGCCGACTTTCAGCGGTGTGCGCAGGAACGGCAGCAGGCTGATCTTCACGCCGATCCAGGCGCCGCCGACGGTGGCGAACATGAAGGCCCAGGCGTGCAGGGAAAACATCGGGATACCGGTGAAGAACGCCGCCAGGTTGCAGCCCATCGCCAGGCGCGCGCCGAAGCCGGCGACGATACCGCCGACCAGACCCTGCAGCAGGCGACGTTTGCTGGTCGGCCAGCGCAGGCTGACGTTGCCGGCCCAGAGGGCGCAGCACAGGGCGCCGAGGAACATGCCGATGATCATCACTCCGTCGATCCGGTCCAGCGGCGTGCCTTGAAGGCCGATCAGCCTGAAGTAGCTCCAGTCCTGTGGCTGGTAGCCGAACCAGGACAGCACGTGGCCGCCCCAGCGGGTGAATTCGCCGGTCACCGCCCAGAAGGTGCCGGTGAGCGCGAAGTAGTAGGCGGAGGCGACGCCGAGGGCGACCAGCGCCGGCAGCGGCGACCAGAACCTCACCAGGTAGCGTTGGCGAAACGCATTGAAGGCAGACATGCGACTTCCTTGAATCGATAGCGGGTGGAACGGGAAACCGCCAAGTCTATCGCAGCGGTGAATCGCCTTACTGCTTCAGCGCAGGTTTTTCTCCCCGGCGAGTCCCGGATGGGATTGCGCCAGGCCTTCCTTGAGATAGTCCACCAGTTGCCTGACTTTCGGCGACAGGTGCCGCTGCTGCGGGTACAGCGCCCATACCGCGGTATTCGGCGGCTGGTGGCCTTCCAGCAGGGAGACCAGGCGGCCGCTGCGCAGATACTCGATCACATAGTAGTCGGGCAGCTGGCACAGGCCGAAGCCGCGCAGGGCGGCGTCGAGCACCGCCTGGCCGCTGTTGCAGCGCCAGTTGCCCTGGACCCGGTGCTGGGTTTCCCGGCCGTCCTCGAGGAAGCTCCACAGGTCGCTGCTGCCGATCAGGCAGTTGAACTGGCCGAGTTCCGCCGGCGACTGCGGAGTGCCGTGGCGGCGCAGGTATTCCGGCGTGGCGCAGAGGTACATGACGCGTGGCGCCAACCGTGTGGCGACCAATCGCGAATCGCTCAGGCGGCCGAGGCGGATGGCCAGGTCGAAGCCCTCGTGGAGCAGGTCCAACTGGCGGTTGGACAGCTCGATGTCGACCCGCAGTTGCGGATAGTCGGCCATGAAGGCATTCACCAGCGGCACGATGAAACGTTCGCCGTAGGCAACCGCGCAGGTCATGCGCAGCAGGCCCTTGGGCTCCGCGGAGAGGTCGCTGACCGCGCGCAGGGCTTCGTCGCGGGCGTCCTGCAGGCGCTGGCAATGTTGCAGGAAGGTCTGTCCGGCTTCGCTCAGCGACACTCGCCGGGTGCTGCGGTAGAGCAGGCGGGTCTGCAGGCGCTCCTCCAGGCGGGCGACCTGGCGGCTGATGTGCGACGAGGAAACGCCCATGCGTTCGGCTGCCGCGGTGAACTGCCCGGTTTCGGCGACAGCGACGAATTCGTCGAGTCCTTCCCAGCGATTCATCTGGATTGTCCCTGTATGGCAATAATGTTTTGATTATTGCCTGATTATTCCTTGAAACGCGGTTTTCTACACTTTCCGTTTCAGTGGGTCGCTTAGCGGCCCGCCGGCTTCCATCGTTCAGGAGTTCCCAGATGATCAAGTCCCGTGCCGCCGTCGCCTTCGCCCCCAACAAGCCGTTGGAAATCGTCGAGGTGGATGTGGCGCCGCCGCAGAAGGGCGAGGTACTGGTGCGCATCGTCGCCACCGGCGTCTGCCATACCGACGCGTACACCCTGTCCGGCCAGGATTCCGAGGGGGTGTTCCCGTGCATCCTGGGCCACGAAGGTGGCGGCATCGTCGAAGCGGTGGGCGAGGGCGTGACCTCCCTGCAGGTGGGCGACCATGTCATCCCGCTCTACACCGCCGAGTGCGGCAAGTGCAAATTCTGCCTGTCCGGCAAGACCAACCTCTGCCAGGCCGTGCGCGCCACCCAGGGCAAGGGCCTGATGCCCGACGGCACCAGCCGTTTCTCCTACAAGGGCGAGCCGGTCTTCCACTACATGGGCTGCTCGACCTTCTCCGAATACACCGTGCTGCCGGAAATTTCCCTGGCGAAGATTCCCAAGGATGCCCCGCTGGAGAAGGTCTGCCTGCTTGGCTGCGGCGTCACCACCGGGATCGGTGCCGTGCTGAACACCGCCAAGGTGGAAGAGGGCGCTACCGTTGCCATCTTCGGCCTGGGCGGCATCGGCCTGGCAGCGATCATCGGGGCGAAGATGGCCAAGGCCGCGCGCATCATCGCGGTCGACATCAACCCGGGCAAGTTCGATATCGCCAGGGAACTGGGCGCCACCGACTTCATCAATCCGAAGGACTACGACAAGCCGATCCAGGACGTCATCGTCGAACTGACCGATGGCGGCGTCGACTACTCCTTCGAGTGCGTCGGCAACGTGCAGTTGATGCGCGCCGCGCTGGAATGCTGCCACAAGGGCTGGGGCGAGTCGGTGATCATCGGTGTCGCCGGTGCCGGCCAGGAAATCAGCACCCGGCCGTTCCAACTGGTCACCGGCCGCGTCTGGCGCGGTTCGGCGTTCGGCGGGGTGCGCGGGCGCAGCGAGCTGCCGAGCTATGTCGAGAAGGCGCAGAAGGGCGAGATCCCGCTGGATACCTTCATCACCCACACCATGGGGCTGGAGGACATCAACGAGGCCTTCGAGCTGATGCACGAAGGCAAGAGCATCCGCACCGTCATTCATTACTGACAAGCCGTCGCGGCGGGCCCTGCGGCTCGCCACGACCGTTTCACGGAGGTCACGTGAAGGATTCCCTCGAACTGATCGGCAGCCAGAAGACCTTCGGCGGCTGGCACCAGCGTTACCGTCATTTTTCCCGGACCCTGAACTGCGAGATGGTCTTCGCCATCTACCTGCCGCCCCAGGCCGAGCCGGAGGCGGCGCTGCCGGCCCTGTACTGGCTGTCCGGGCTGACCTGTACCGACGAGAACTTCATGCAGAAGGCCGGCGCCCAGCGGGTCGCCGCCGAACTGGGATTGGTACTGGTGGCGCCGGATACCAGCCCGCGCGGCAGCGGTGTCCCCGGCGATCCCGACGGCGCCTGGGACTTCGGCCTGGGCGCAGGCTTCTACCTGAACGCCACGCAGGAGCCCTGGGCCGCGCACTACCGCATGCACGACTACGTGGTGCACGAGTTGCCGGCGCTGATCGAGGCGCATTTCCCGGTGTCCCGGCGGCGCGGCATCAGCGGGCACTCGATGGGTGGGCATGGCGCGCTGGTTTGCGCGCTGCGCAACCCGGGGCGCTACCTGTCGCTGTCGGCCTTCGCGCCGATCTGCCATCCGAGCGATTGTCCCTGGGGCCAGAAGGCGTTCTCCCGCTACCTGGGCGAGGACCCGGCGGCCTGGCGCGAGTGGGATGCCTGTGCGTTGCTCGAGGGTGCGTCCGAACGCTTGCCGATCCTGGTCGACCAGGGCGAGCGCGACGACTTCCTCGCCGTCCAGCTCAAGCCGGAAGCGCTACGCAATGCGGCGGACAAGGCCGGCCACCCGCTGGAGCTGCGTCTGCAACCAGGCTACGACCACAGCTACTACTTCATCGCCAGTTTCATCGAGGATCACCTGCGCCATCATGCCGGGGTTCTCAACGGTTGATCCGCGATACCTGAAGCCTGTCCCGATCCGGGGTAGAATCACGCCCTGATTCCAACCAGGGCGTTTTTTCATGCGAATTGGCCATGGCTACGACGTGCATCGCTTCGGCGAGGGCGACTTCATCACCCTCGGCGGCGTGCGCATTCCCCACAAACATGGGCTGGTCGCCCACTCCGACGGCGACGTGCTGCTGCACGCCTTGTCCGATGCGCTACTCGGCGCGGCGGCGCTGGGCGACATCGGCAAGCACTTCCCGGACACCGACCCGCGGTTCAAGGGCGCCGACAGTCGCGCGCTGCTGCGACACGTGGTCGCCATCGTCGCCGAGAAGGGCTGGAAGGTCGGCAACGTCGACGCCACCATCGTCGCCCAGGCGCCGAAGATGGCGCCGCACATCGAGACCATGCGCGGGTTGATCGCCGAGGACCTCGGCGTCGCGGTCGACCAGGTCAACGTCAAGGCCACCACTACCGAGCGGCTAGGTTTCACCGGACGCGAAGAGGGCATTGCTGTACATGCGGTCGCTTTGCTGATGGCCCGATGAGCGTTCTCGGCGAACTCGACCTGCTCGGGCCGCGCGCCCATGGGGCAGCCTGCGGCGAGGCGGTGCTCAAGGCCGTGGCCGA
The DNA here is from genome assembly GCF_001457615.1 of Pseudomonas aeruginosa. Lineage (GTDB taxonomy): Bacteria > Pseudomonadota > Gammaproteobacteria > Pseudomonadales > Pseudomonadaceae > Pseudomonas > Pseudomonas aeruginosa. The sequence continues at coordinate 1,430,405 of NZ_LN831024.1, forward strand.
GGACTTCCAGGTCGACGAGGTGCTGGACATTCCCCTCAGCGGTGAAGGCGAGCACCTCTGGTTGTGGGTGGAAAAGCGCGGATTGAACACCGAGGAGGCGGCCCGTCGCCTCGGCCGCGCCGCCGGCGTGCAGCAGAAGAACGTCAGCTACGCCGGGTTGAAGGACCGCCAGGCCCTGACCCGGCAATGGTTCAGCCTGCACCTGCCGGGCAAGGCCGATCCCGACCTGGGCGCAGCCGAGGGCGCGGACCTGCGGATTCTTCGCCGCACCCGTCATTCGCGCAAGTTGCAGCGAGGCGCGCATGCCGCCAACGGCTTCACCCTGCGTCTGACCGGGCTGCGGGCGGAGCGTGCCGTTCTCGACGCGCGCTTGGAACGTATCGCCGCGGACGGCGTGCCCAACTATTTCGGCCTGCAACGCTTCGGCCACGGCGGCGGCAACCTGGTCGACGCGCGCAGTTGCGCGGAACAGGACCTGCTGCCGGCAAACCGCAACCTGCGTTCGCGCTTCCTTTCCGCCGGGCGCAGCTACCTGTTCAATCGCCTGCTCGCCGAGCGGGTCGCGGAGGGTAGCTGGAACCGGGCAGCGGTCGGCGACCTGCTGGCCTTCACCGACAGCCGCAGCTTTTTCCTCGCTGGCGAGGAAGAATGCCGCGATGCCCGTCTGGCCGCCCTCGACCTGCACCCCACCGGACCGCTCTGGGGCGAGGGCGATCCGCCGAGCGGCGCCGGCGTCCTCGAACGCGAGCTGGCCCTGGCCGGGAGCGAGCCGGCGCTCTGCCGCTGGCTGGCGAAGGCGGGCATGGCGCACGAACGGCGCATCCTGCGGCTCCCCATCCAGGGGCTGGCGTGGCATTATCCCGAACCTGATGTTCTGCAACTGGAATTCGTCCTGCCGGCCGGTTGTTTCGCCACCGTAGTGGTGCGTGAAATCCTCGACCTGGTACCGACAGGGCAGACGGAAAACCCATGCGCATACTGATTGCCAACGACGACGGGGTGACCGCACCCGGTATCGCCGCGCTTTACGACGCGCTGGCGGATCATGCCGATTGCGTAGTGATCGCCCCCGACCAGGACAAGAGCGGCGCCAGCAGTTCCCTGACGCTGGACCGCCCGCTGCACCCGCAGCGCCTGGACAACGGATTCATCAGCCTCAACGGCACGCCGACCGACTGCGTGCACCTGGGCCTGAACGGCTTGCTGGAGGAATTGCCGGACATGGTGGTCTCGGGTATCAACCTGGGCGCCAACCTCGGCGATGACGTCCTCTATTCCGGTACCGTGGCGGCGGCCATCGAAGGGCGCTTCCTGAAGGGGCCGGCCTTCGCCTTCTCGCTGGTCTCGCGGTTGACGGACAACCTGCCCACCGCCATGCACTTCGCCCGCCTGCTGGTCTCCGCCCACGAGCGCCTGGCCGTGCCGCCGCGTACCGTGCTCAACGTCAATATCCCGAACCTGCCGTTGGATCGCGTACGTGGTATCCAACTGACCCGCCTCGGGCACCGCGCCCGTGCCGCCGCACCGGTGAAGGTGGTCAATCCGCGCGGCAAGGAAGGCTACTGGATCGCCGCGGCCGGCGATGCCGAGGATGGCGGGCCGGGGACGGATTTCCACGCGGTCATGCAAGGCTACGTGTCGATCACTCCGTTGCAGCTGGACCGTACCTTCCACGAAGCCTTCGGCGGCCTCGACGAGTGGCTGGGAGGACTGACGTGATGTCCGAAGACCTGCATCGCCGGGGTATCGGCATGACCTCCCAGCGTACCCGAGAGCGCCTGATCCAGCGCCTGTACGAAGAAGGCCTGTCCAACGCCCACGTGCTCGAGGTGATCCGCCGCACGCCGCGTCATCTGTTCGTCGACGAGGCGCTCTCGCATCGCGCCTACGAAGACACCGCCCTGCCGATCGGCCACAACCAGACCATTTCCCAGCCGTTCATGGTGGCGCGGATGACCGAGTTGCTGCTGGCGGCCGGCCCGCTGGACAAGGTCATGGAGATCGGTACCGGGTCCGGCTACCAGACCGCGGTGCTGGCGCAACTGGTCGAGCGGGTCTTCTCCGTCGAGCGGATCCAGGCGTTGCAGGACAAGGCCAAGGAGCGTCTTGCGGAGCTAAACCTGCGTAATGTTGTCTTTCGTTGGGGCGATGGTTGGGAAGGCTGGTCGGCGTTGGCTCCCTACAATGGAATCATCGTCACCGCGGCGGCCACGGAAGTCCCGCAGTCGTTGCTGGACCAGTTGGCCCCGGGGGCCGTCTGGTGATCCCGGTCGGTGGCGGCGAGGTCCAGCAACTGATGCTGATCGTCCGCACCGAGGACGGGTTCAGCCGCCAGGTACTCGACTCGGTACGTTTCGTCCCGCTGCTCAACGGCCCGATCGCCTGAGCCGGCGGCCGGCGTCGCCGGCCCGATTGAACGAAAGCGAAGAAGATGGATAAGGGGGAAGGATTGAGGCTAGCAGCGACCCTGCGGCAATGGACTCGGCTCTATGGTGGCTGCCACCTGTTGCTTGGGGCCGTCGTCTGTTCCCTTCTCGCCGCCTGTTCGTCGTCGCCTCCCGGCGGGGTCAAGGTCGTCGATCGCAACGGTTCCGCGCCTGCCGCTGCGCGGCGTACGCCGGTCACCAGCGGGCAGTACATCGTACGCCGCGGCGACACCCTGTATTCCATTGCCTTCCGCTTCGGCTGGGACTGGAAAGCCCTGGCCGCGCGCAATGGCATCGCGCCGCCCTATACCATCCAGGTCGGTCAAGCTATCCAATTTGGTGGGCGGGCATCGGCGCAACCGTCCGTCGCGAAAAACACGCCGGTCGTCGCTGCGCCCGTGGCGACCAAGCCTACCCCGGTTCCACCCGCAGTTAGTACGTCGGTACCTGCCAAGCCCGCACCGGCTCCGGCCTCGACCACGACCCCACCCAGCAGCGGCGCGACTCCCGTCGTCGCGGGGCCTGCGGTGGGGGGGTGGGCATGGCCCGCGAGCGGTACTCTGATCGGCCGTTTTGCCTCAAACGGAAGTTTGAATAAAGGGATTGATATAGCCGGTCAATTGGGCCAGCCTGTCCTGGCTGCGTCTGGTGGGACCGTTGTATACGCCGGTAGTGGTTTGCGGGGCTACGGCGAGTTGGTCATCATCAAACACAACGAGACCTACGTGAGTGCCTACGGTCACAACCGCAGGCTGCTGGTGCGGGAAGGGCAACAGGTCAAGGTAGGGCAATCGATTGCCGAGATGGGCTCCACAGGAACCGATCGGGTGAAGCTGCACTTCGAGATTCGCCGCCAGGGTAAGCCTGTCGATCCACTGCAATATTTGCCACGTCGCTGACCGGGAGTTCGCCCGCCCACATCATGTAGGTGAGCGGGTCCGGGCGTGTCCAGCGGGAAAGGAATCGCCCGGGCTTGAGTCGAACTCATGCAAGGGATAACGACATGGCACTCAAAAAAGAAGGGCCGGAGTTTGACCACGATGATGAAGTGCTCCTCCTGGAGCCCGGCATCATGCTGGACGAGTCGTCTGCCGACGAGCAGCCTTCTCCCCGGGCAACTCCAAAAGCCACCACTTCCTTCTCTTCCAAACAACACAAGCACATCGACTACACGCGCGCGTTGGACGCAACGCAGCTGTATCTCAACGAAATCGGTTTCTCGCCCCTGTTGACGCCCGAAGAGGAAGTCCACTTCGCTCGTCTGGCGCAGAAGGGCGATCCCGCTGGTCGGAAGCGGATGATCGAGAGCAACCTGCGGTTGGTGGTGAAGATCGCCCGGCGCTATGTCAATCGCGGACTGTCCCTGCTCGACCTGATCGAGGAAGGCAACCTAGGCCTGATCCGCGCCGTGGAGAAGTTCGATCCGGAGCGCGGATTCCGGTTCTCGACCTACGCCACCTGGTGGATCCGCCAGACCATCGAACGGGCCATCATGAACCAGACCCGGACCATTCGCTTGCCGATCCATGTGGTCAAGGAGCTCAACGTCTACCTGCGTGCGGCGCGGGAACTGACCCACAAGCTCGACCACGAACCTTCCCCCGAAGAAATCGCCAACCTGCTGGAGAAGCCGGTCGCCGAGGTCAAGCGCATGCTCGGCCTGAACGAACGGGTGACTTCGGTAGACGTCTCTCTTGGTCCGGACTCGGACAAGACCCTGCTGGATACGCTCACCGACGATCGCCCCACCGATCCGTGCGAGCTGCTGCAGGATGACGATCTCAGCGAAAGCATCGACCAGTGGCTGACGGAACTCACCGACAAGCAGCGTGAGGTGGTGATTCGCCGCTTCGGCTTGCGCGGTCACGAAAGCAGCACGCTGGAAGAGGTCGGCCAGGAAATCGGCCTGACCCGCGAGCGGGTTCGTCAGATCCAGGTCGAGGCGCTGAAGCGCCTGCGGGAGATCCTGGAGAAGAATGGCCTGTCGAGTGACGCGCTGTTCCAGTGACGGAAAACCTTAGACCCACTGAAGACCCGGCGTTCGCCGGGTTTTTTGTGTCTGCTCTTGTAAGCATTAACTTACACGGCGTGTGAGCCTAAGTAGATAAATGCCCGGGAGGTTTGCCAAAAACGCTCGGTGAATTTAAGTAACTTATTGAAATTAAAGGAATATATTTTTCTAAAATGGCTGCCGAAGAAGCTTCGCTGGGTTTTCTGGCAGGTTGCGGGTGCACAGGGAATCGCTAATATCACTCCTGCGTACAGGGAACACGCAACCCCGAAGGATCGGGGAAGGGACGTCGCCAGGGAGGCGATTCATCAGGATGATGACGAGGGACTGAAGAGTGGGCGGGGTAATACCCCGCCCCTTTTTTTTGCCTGCCGTTTTACTCGTCGCCAAAGAAAAGGCCCGCTGATTGCGGGCCTTGGCGTATCAGCGCTCCAGATGCTGGAGCTTGCCGGCGACGCCGTCCCATTCCTCGGCGTCGGGCAGGGCATCCTTCTTCTCGGTGATATTCGGCCAGACTTCCGCCAGCTCGCTGTTCAGCTCGATGAATTCCTGCATGTTCTCCGGCACTTCGTCTTCGGAGAAAATCGCCTGGGCCGGACATTCGGGCTCGCACAGGGCGCAGTCGATGCACTCGTCCGGATGGATGACCAGGAAGTTGGGTCCTTCGTAGAAGCAGTCTACCGGGCAGACTTCCACGCAGTCGGTGTATTTGCACTTGATGCAGTTGTCGGTGACGACGAAGGTCATTTTCTAGTTCTCTCCTCAGGCGGGCGGCTAAGCGCGCGCGATTCTAGCAGCTTGTGCGGTAGTCCGTCAGACCCGCATCTTCCATGCATATAACAGATCGAGAGCTTGCCGCGGGCTGATATCGTCGGGATTGATCCTCGACAATTCATCGATCACCGGGTGCGGCAGGCTGGCGAACAGGTCGCTCTGCATCGGCGAGGCGGGCTTGCCGCTCTGCTGGCTCGGCATCTCGTGCGGCAGGCTGGTGGTTTCCAGGCGCTTGAGGTGTTCGCGGGCGCGCTGGATTACCGGGGCCGGCACGCCGGCCAACTGGGCCACCGCGAGGCCGTAGCTCTGGCTCGCCGGTCCCGGCAGTACATGGTGCAGGAACACGATGCGTTCATTGTGCTCGGTCGCGTTCAGGTGCACGTTGGCTACCGCGGGCTGGCTTTCCGGCAGTACGGTCAGCTCGAAGTAGTGGGTGGCGAACAGGGTGAAGGCGCGAGTCCGGGCCAGGTCCTCGGCCGCTGCCCAGGCCAGCGACAGGCCGTCGAAGGTGCTGGTGCCGCGGCCGACCTCATCCATCAGCACCAGGCTCTTGTCAGTGGCGTTGTGCAGGATGTTGGCGGTTTCGCTCATCTCCACCATGAAGGTCGAGCGGCCGCCGGCAAGGTCGTCGGACGAGCCGATGCGGGTGAAGATGCGGTCCACCAGGGACAGCTCGCAGCGCGCAGCCGGAACGAAGCTGCCGATGTGCGCAAGCAGCACGATCAGCGCGGTTTGCCGCATGTAGGTGGATTTACCGCCCATGTTCGGACCGGTGATCACCAGCATCCGGGTGTCGGCATCCAGCGCCAGGTCGTTGGCCACGAACGGTGTCTCCAGCACCTGCTCGACCACCGGATGGCGGCCCTGCTCGATGTGCAGGCAGGTGTGTTCGACGAACCGCGGGCGATTCAGGTCGAGGTTCAGCGCGCGTTCGGCGAGATTCGCCAGCACGTCCAGCTCCGCCAGCGCCGAGGCGCTGTCCTGGAGCGGAGCGAGATGGCCGATCAGGCGTTCCAGCAGCTCTTCGTAGAGCGCCTTCTCGCGGGCCAGGGCGCGGCTCTGGGCCGACAGCGCCTTGTCCTCGAAGGCCTTCAGTTCCGGCGTGATGAAGCGCTCGGCGCCTTTCAGGGTCTGCCGGCGGATGTAGTCGGCCGGCGCCTGTTCGGCCTGCACCCGTGGCAGCTCGATGAAGTAGCCATGGATGCGGTTGTAGCCGACCTTCAGGTTGGGCAGGCCGGTGCGGGCCTTCTCGCGCGCTTCCAGGTCCATCAGGAATTGCCCGGCGTTTTCGCTCAGCGCCTGCAGCTCGTCCAGCTCGGCGTCATAGCCGGTCTTGATCACGCCACCGTCGCGGATCACCGCCGGCGGGTTGTCGATGATCGCCTTGGCCAGCAGTTCGGCGAGTTCGGGATAGGTGCCGATGGTGGTGGCCAGCGCCTGCAGGTGCGGCGCTTCCAGTTCGGTCATGGCGTTCTGCAGGTCCGGCAGCGCCGCCAGCGCGTCGCGCAGGCGCGCCAGGTCGCGAGGGCGGGCGTTGCGCAGGCCGATGCGGGCGAGGATGCGTTCGAGGTCGCCGATTTCCTTGAGCTGCGGTTGCAGGTTCTCGAAGCGGTAGCGTTCCAGCAGGCAGGCGATGGACTCCTGGCGGGCTTCCAGTACCGCGCGGTCACGCAGCGGACGGTTCAGCCAGCGGCTCATCAGGCGGCTGGCCATGGCGGTCTGGCAGCGGTCGACCACCGATTGCAGGGTGTTCTCGCGGCCACCGCTGAGGTTGATATCCAGCTCCAGGTTGCGGCGGCTGGCGCCGTCGAGGATCACCGTGTCATCGAGGCGGTCGTGGCGCAGGCTGCGCAGGTGCGGCAGGGCGGTACGCTGGGTTTCCTTGGCGTAGGCGAGCAGGCAGCCGGCGGCGCCGATGGCCAGGGTCAGGTTCTGGCAGCCGAAGCCTTTCAGGTCCTGGGTGCCGAATTGCTGGCAGAGGCTCTTGTGCGCCGAGTCGCGATCGAAGTCCCACGGCGCGCGGCGACGTACGCCGCGGCGCTTCTCCGCCGGCAGGCCCTGTGGCCAGTCGTCGGGAATCAGCAGCTCGGCCGGGTTGAGGCGCTCCAGTTCGGCCAGCAGGGTTTCCCAGCCTTTTATCTCCTGGACGCTGAAGCGGCCGCTGGTGATGTCCAGCACGGCGAGGCCGAACAGGCGCTCGTCGCCGAGGATCGCCGCCAGCAGGTTGTCGCGGCGTTCGTCGAGCAGCGCCTCGTCGCTCACCGTGCCGGGGGTGATGATCCGCACCACCTGGCGCTCCACCGGCCCCTTGCTGGTGGCCGGGTCGCCGATCTGCTCGCAGATCGCCACCGACTCGCCGAGCTTGACCAGCTTGGCCAGGTAGCCCTCCGCCGAATGGAAGGGAATGCCTGCCATCGGGATCGCCTTGCCGCCGGACTGGCCGCGCGCGGTCAGGGTGATGTCGAGCAGCTTGGCGGCCTTCTTCGCGTCCTCGTAGAACAGCTCGTAGAAGTCGCCCATGCGATAGAACATCAATTGGTCGGGGTGCTGATGCTTCAGTTTGAAGTACTGCTGCATCATCGGCGTGTGCTGAGAGAGGTCGGTCATACGGGCCTTCGGAAGCGGGCTTTGGACGGTGCAAAAGAGGGCAATGTTAACCCGATTCACCGGCCTGTGTCGGGTCCGTTCGGAACCGGCGCGGACCCTCAGGTCCGCGCCTGTGCGGGCTGCTTTCAGCGTGCCGCGGTATAGCTGGCGCCGAGCTTCTGCCGACCGTCGGGCAGGTTGATCTGCGCCGGGTCGAGACGCCAGACCCGCGCCGCGGCGATGTCACCGAGGAGCAGGCTGTAGGTCGGGTCGAACGAAGTGCTGGAGAAGATCAGGTAGTCCTCGTTCACCGGCGCGGCATCGGAATTGTCGCCCTGGCAGTGGTTGAGCGGCAGGATCGCCGGGGTGCCGGGCGGGCTGTTGGGTACGACCATGGCCAACTGGTCGTTGCCGGCCGGCTGGGTACGCGAGAGGAAGTAGGCGGTGTAGTCGCGTACCACCGGGTAATAGTCGCGGCCCCCCGCGGCCGGGGTGGCGAGGGCGCTGACCTGGCCGTTCTCCAGGTTCCTGCGCACCACCCGCAGGCTGTCGCCGGCTCCTGTCGCGTAGACCACGTACTTGCCTGAGGGTGTGAGGAACGGCATCGACTCCTCGGTGCTCCAGCCGTCGCCGGTCACGGCTTTCCAGGCGCTCACGCCGACGCTGCCATCGCCATTGAAGACCAGGGTGGCGAGGCGGATGTCGCCCTCGTGCTTGAGCACGACCTGGCGGCCGTCGAAGGAGAACTTCGGATCCTCGTTGCGACCGCCGATGGCCGCAGTCAGGTTGCTCGGCGCCTGGGTACCGCCGATGGCCCAGGCGAACACGTGCCAGGCGCCATTCTGGCGGCCCATGAAGGTCAGGTAGCGGCCGTCCGGGGAGAAATGCGCATTCATCGGGTCCTCGATGTTCCAGCCGGGCTGGTTGAGCTGGCGGGTGCTCTTGCTCTTGAAATCGTGCAGGTAGAGGTTCGAGGAGCCGTCCCCGTACTCCATATAGCTGTGGTAGACCAGGCGCCCGCCGAGCGCGGGCAGGCTGCTGGCGGGTTGCAGGGCCAGGTTGGCGGTGCAGGCCGCATGGGCGGGGAGGCTGGCAACGGGGGAGAGGAGCAGGGCGAGGGAGAGCAGAGAGACCTTGAGTGGCGCGATGTTCATGGTGTGCCTTTCCTTGGACGGTGATGGAACACGCATGTTCGCGCATTCGCTGCCTTCGCGCGGTTGCGCTTGTCCGAAAGCTGCTTCTGAATGGAAAAGCCGATGGTGTAGGGTAGTCCCTTTCCGTTTCTACCCTGGAGAACAGTGATGACCCTGATGGAGTCCGACCTGACCGCACTGGCCGCCCGCCTCGGCGAAAGCCTTCGTTACCTGGGCGAGCAGGTCAGCACGGCGGAATCCTGCACCGGTGGCGGCATCGCCGAGGCGATCACCCGCATCCCGGGGAGTTCGGGCTGGTTCGAGGCTGGCTACGTGACCTACTCGAACCGCCAGAAGACCCTCCAGCTGGAGGTGCCCGAGTCGCTGTTCCCGGCAGTCGGCGCGGTCAGCCGGGAAGTGGTCGAGGCCATGGTGCGCGGCGCCCAGCGGCACAGCGGGGCGCGTTTCGCGGTGGCGGTGAGCGGTGTCGCCGGGCCCGACGGCGGCTCGCCGGAAAAGCCGGTAGGCACGGTCTGGCTGGCCTGGGCCGACGGCGAGCGGCTGGTCAGTGAGCGCTGCCAGTTCAACGGCGACCGCGACGCCGTGCGCCGGCAGACGGTGGCGACCGCGCTGACCGGCCTGCTGCGCATGAGCAACGGCGAGAACCCGGGCTAGCCGCGCCTGCGGGCAACCGTTCGGAACATTCTTCCCGTCGGGGGTAGGCGAGCGACTTGCCCTGTGGAATAATACTGTCTACTTATACAGTTGTTCGTGGCCGTCCGGCCGCCCTGACTTCGCGAGGACTTCAATGGACGAGAACAAGAAGCGCGCCCTGGCCGCGGCCCTGGGACAGATCGAACGCCAATTCGGCAAAGGCGCGGTCATGCGCATGGGCGACCATGAGCGCCAGGCGATCCCGGCCATCTCCACCGGCTCCCTGGGTCTGGACATCGCCCTCGGCATCGGCGGCCTGCCCAAGGGCCGGATCGTCGAGATCTACGGTCCGGAATCCTCGGGCAAGACCACCCTGACCCTCTCGGTGATCGCCGAGGCCCAGAAACAGGGCGCCACCTGTGCCTTCGTCGACGCCGAGCACGCGCTCGATCCCGACTATGCCGGCAAGCTGGGCGTCAACGTCGACGACCTGCTGGTCTCCCAGCCGGACACCGGCGAGCAGGCCCTGGAAATCACCGACATGCTGGTGCGCTCCAACGCGGTCGACGTGATCATCGTCGACTCCGTGGCCGCGCTGGTACCCAAGGCCGAGATCGAAGGCGAGATGGGCGACGCCCACGTCGGCCTGCAGGCACGCCTGATGTCCCAGGCGCTGCGCAAGATCACCGGCAATATCAAGAACGCCAACTGCCTGGTCATCTTCATCAACCAGATCCGCATGAAGATCGGCGTCATGTTCGGCAACCCGGAAACCACCACCGGCGGTAACGCACTGAAGTTCTACGCCTCGGTCCGCCTGGACATCCGTCGTACCGGCGCGGTGAAGGAAGGCGACGAGGTGGTGGGTAGCGAAACCCGCGTCAAGGTGGTGAAGAACAAGGTTTCCCCGCCGTTCCGCCAGGCCGAGTTCCAGATCCTCTACGGTAAGGGCATCTACCGTACCGGCGAGATCATCGACCTGGGCGTGCAATTGGGCCTGGTCGAGAAGTCCGGCGCCTGGTACAGCTACCAGGGCAGCAAGATCGGCCAGGGCAAGGCGAACGCCGCCAAGTACCTGGAAGACAATCCGGAAATCGGTTCGGTACTGGAGAAGACCATTCGCGACCAGTTGCTGGCCAAGAGCGGCCCGGTGAAGGCCGACGCCGAAGAAGTGGCTGACGCCGAAGCCGATTGAGGCCAATGGCGATCGTGCTCGATACGCCCGTCGCCGTGCGGCGGGCGGCCATGGACCTGCTGGCGCGCCGTGAGCACGGGCGCGCCGAGCTTTCCCGCAAGTTGCGCCAGCGTGGCGCGTCTGCCGAGTTGATCGATCCTGCCCTCGACCGCCTGGCCGAGGAAGGTCTGCTCGACGAATCCCGCTATCTCGAAAGCTTCATCGCCAGTCGCGCCCGTAGCGGCCATGGGCCGTTGCGCATCCGTGAGGAACTGGCGCAACGCGGTCTGCCGCGCGCCGATATCGAAAGGGCGCTGGGTGCCTGCGAGGTCGACTGGAGTGCGCAATTGCGTGAGGTCTGGCGCCGCAAGTTCGCCCGCCTGCCGCAGGACGCCAGGGAAAAGGCCCAGCAGGGCCGCTTCCTGGCGTACCGGGGTTACTCCATGGAGTCGATCAGCCGCCTGTTGAACGGCCGCAGCGACGATTGAGCGCGTGCCGGAGCGGCAGCTTCAGTCCCAGTTTTCCGGCAGGTTGATGTAGTCCAGCAATTCCCGCAGCCGCCCCTGGTCGCGCCCGTTGAACACGAAGGCGAGGCGGGTCAGGTTGCGGAACTCCGGTTCGTCCTGTTCCTGCTCGCTGTAGGCCTGCTGCTGGAAGCCGCCGCTCAGGCAGAGGCTGGCGAAGTGTTCGTGCAGGTGCGCCAGCGCGGCTTCGTTCAGGGCGTGGTTCAGGCGAATCACGAAAGTGCCTTTCAGCCAGCGGCTGGAGTGGAAGTTGCGGTAGAACTGGGCGATTTCCTTCACCGCGTCTTCGGCCGAATGCACCAGGCGCATCAGGCGCATGTCGGCCGGCAGGATATAGTGATTCTCCAGCAACTGTTCCTGCATGAACTCCAGGGCGTGTTCCCAGTAGCGGCCGCCCGGCTGGTCGAGCAGCACGATCGGCACCAGCGGACTCTTGCCGGTCTGTACCAGGGTCAGCACTTCCAGTGCCTCGTCTAGGGTGCCGAAGCCGCCGGGGCAGAGCACCAGGCCGTCGGCTTCCTTGACGAAGAACAGCTTGCGCAGGAAGAAAAAGTGGAACGACAGCAGGTTGCCGCTGCCGTCCACCGTATGGTTGGCGTGCTGCTCGAAGGGCAGGGTGATGTTGAAGCCCAGGCTGTTCTCCAGCCCGGCGCCTTCGTGGGCGGCGGCCATGATGCCGCCGCCGGCGCCGGTGATCACCATCAGGTCGTAGCGGGCCAGTTCCTCGCCCAGCTTGCGCGCCAGGGCATAGACCGGATGTTCGACTGGCGTGCGCGCCGAGCCGAACACGGTGACCTTGCGTCGCCGCTTGAACTGCTCGAGGACGCTGAAGGCATGCTCCATCTCGCGCAGGGTCTGCAGCATGATCTTGGCGTCCCAGCGGTTGCGGTCGGCCTGGGCCATGCGCGTCACGGTGAAGAGCATCTCGCGGTAGAGCGCGAGATTGGGGCTGTCGCCGGGAGCCGCAAGGGCCGCCAGTTCGTCGACCTTCCGCGCCAGGTCGGTGCCGCTGGTCTGGAAGTGCCGGGAAAGATAGTCATCGGCTTCGTAGGGCATTCGCATACTCCTTCTACAACCACCCTGGACAGGCGGTCATCCGCATACTGCCACGGACTGCGTGACAGTTGCGGACGGCGGCTCAGATCTCGATGCGTTCGCCGGGTTCCGGTATCTCGGCATCCCAGTCGAGACGCTCGCGGATCGCGCCCTGCAGCGCTTCCATCTTTTCCCGCTCGCCATGTATCAGGTATAGCGCTGGACGGTGGGCGAAGTGACCGACCCAGTCGAGCAGCTGCGATTGCCCGGCGTGGGCGGAGAAGCCGCCGAGGGTATGGATCTGCGCCTTGACCGCGATGCGCTGGTGGAACACGCGAACCGCGCTGGCGCCGTCGACGATGTTGCGGCCCAGGGTGCCGCGCGCCTGGAAGCCGGGGAATACCACATGGCATTCCGGGCGCCAGAGGTTGTGCTTGAAGTGATGGACGATACGGCCGCCGGTGCACATGCCGCTGCCGGCGATGATGACCGCGCCGCTCTTGATCCGGTTGATCGCCATCGACTCGTCGGCGCTGCGGGTGACGCGCAGCACCGGCAGCCATTCCTCCAGGCGGGTGGTGCCGGTGCCGCGAATGTACTCGCGGTCGCGGTCGTCGAACTCGTTGCTGTGGCGCAGGTAGATGCCATTGGCACGGGCGGCCATCGGGCTGTCGAGGAATACCGCCTGTTGCGGCAGGCGGCCCTCCTGGTAGAAGCGGCCGAGGTAGTAGAGCAGGTCCTGGGTGCGGCCGACGGCGAACGACGGGATCAGCACGTTGCCGCCGTCGCGATGCGCCTGGTCGAGAATTGCCGCCAGTTCCTCCAGGGTGTCGTTGCTGTCGCGGTGATCGCGATCGCCGTAGGTGGATTCGAGCATCACCACGTCGGCCCGGCTCAGCGGCGAGGGCGCTCGCATCAACGGCGAGCAGGTGTTGCCGAGGTCGCCGGAAAACACCAGGCGGCGCGGTTGCACCTGGTCGTGGAATTGCACTTCGACGATCGACGAGCCGAGGATGTGCCCGGCGTTGTGAAAGGTCACCCGCACGCCACGAGCGACCGCCACGGTGCTGCCGAGGCTGATCGGCCGGCGCAGCTTGAGCGCGCGTTCGGTGTCGGCCTGGGTATACAGCGGCTTGATGCTCGGCTTGCCGATCCGGTTGCGCCAGCGGTTCTCCCACTCGGCGTCCTTTTCCTGGATGTGCGCAGAGTCCAGCAGCATGAGTTCCAGCAGTTCGCAGGTGGCCTCGGTGGCGAAGATCGGGCCCTTGAAGCCCTCGGCCGCCAGGCGCGGCAGCAGGCCGCTGTGGTCCAGGTGGGCGTGGGAGATGACCACCGCGTCGATGCTCGCGGGATCGAAGGGGAAGGGCGCGCGGTTGCCGTTGTCGGCTTCGCGGCGCCCCTGGCGCATGCCGCATTCGAGCAGGACCTTCACGCCATCGAGGGTTTCCAGCAGATAACAGGAGCCAGTGACCTCCTGGGCGGCGCCTAGAAACGTCAGTGATGCCATCGAGCCTCCTCCGTCAGAGCTCTGTCGACACCCCGATACCTTTCGGGGATCGTGGAATGCCATGGAACCTTCGTACAGGGCCAGAGTGAACGAATCGTGGGCGGGGAGCTTGATGCAGGTCAGCGCCCTTTGCCGTGTGCTGCCTAGACTGCAAGGCACCACTAGGGAGGCTACCCACCATGAGTCAGATTCTGCCCAGTCAGGACGAGTTGCTTGCCCATGCGGCGGCCGAGCCGGCGTTTGCCGCGTGGCTGCAAGGCCATGGTCCGCTCCAGCATAGCGCAGAGACCCGCGCCGCCGTGTTCCGCACCGCTCATCAATTGGTCCAAGCCGGGCTGCAACCGGACCTGGCCAGCGTCTACCAGCTGTTCCGCGCCCTCGACCGGCTGACCGCCAGCGCCCTGCGCATCGTCGTGCACATGACCTACGCTCGGCGCATCCGCCTGGACGGCCAGCCGTTGCAGGCCGAGGATTTCAAGACACAGCCCGAGGGCCACACCGGCGGAGCCCTGAACATGGTCCCGGCCTACGCCGGCTATCTGGCACTCAACGTCCTGACCGGCAAGACTCGCGCCTGGCTGATGGGCCAGGGCCATTGCGTGGCCGCCATCGACGCGCTGAACGTCCTCACCGGCAACCTGCACCCGGAGCAGGAGCGCGCCTATGCCGACGGCGAGGAAGGGCTGAACCGCTTGCTGCAGGACTTCTACGGCTACGCCCAGGCCCCCAACGGCGCACCGGCGGCGCCACTGGGCAGCCACGTGAATCCGCATACCGCCGGCGGTATCGCCGAGGGCGGCTACCTCGGCTTCGCCGAATTGCAGTACGCGCACATGCCGCTGCCCGGCGAGACCCTGGTGGCGTTCCTCTCCGATGGTGCCGCCGAGGAACAGCGCGGCAGCGACTGGATTCCGCGCTGGTGGCGAGCCGAGGATTGCGGGGCGGCGCTGCCGGTGATGATCGCCAATGGCCGGCGCATCGAGCAGCGCACCGAACTGGGCACCCATGAGGGGCTGGAGGGCTTCAAGCTGCATCTGCGCCGATGCGGCTTCGATCCGATCAGCTTCGATGGGCGCGACCCGGCCGCCTTCGTCTGTACGCTCTGGGAGATGGAGCAGCGCCTGGAGCGGCGCGTGCAGGAGAAGAACAGCGGCATCCTCCGCTACCCGCTGCCGATTCCCTACGGCATCGCCGAGACGGTCAAGGGCTTCGGCTTCTATGGCGCCGGCAGCAACGCCGCGCACAACCTGCCGCTGCCGGGCAATCCGCATAACGACGAACAGGCCCGGCAACTGTTCAACCAGCATGCAAACGAACTCTGGGTCGAGCCTGAGGCTCTCGAATTGGCCCGCCGGCTGTTCGCCGAGCAGCGCGGCGAGCGTCCCCTCGAACGGGACAACCCGCTGGCCCTGCGCCATCCCATCGAACCGATCATCCCGCCGCTGCGCTATCGCGACGACGCCTGCTCGCCGATGGCCGCGCTGGACCGCTTCTATACCGAACTGGTGGAGGCCAACCCCGACCTGCGCGCCCGGGTCGGCAATCCCGACGAATTGGCCAGCAACCGCCTCGGCGGCGTGCTCAAGGCGCTCAAGCATCGGGTCAGCGAGCCGGAGAGCGAACTGGAATCGGTGAGCGGTCGGGTCATCACCGCGCTCAACGAGGAGGCGGTGGTGTCCGCCTGCCTGGCCAACCAGGGCGGACTCAACCTGGTTGCCAGCTACGAGGCGTTCTGCGTGAAGATGCTCGGCGCGGTGCGCCAGACCCTGATCTTCGCCCGCCAGCAGAAGGAAGTCGGGCGTCCGGCCGGCTGGCTGGGCTGGCCGCTGGTCGCTACTTCGCATACCTGGGAGAACGGCAAGAACCAGCAGTCGCACCAGGACACCACCTTCTGCGAGGCCCTGCTTGGCGAGATGAGCGACATGGTCCGGGTGCTCTTCCCGGCCGATCACAACAGCGCCCTGGCGCTGCTACCGACGATCTACCGCAGCCGGGGGCAACTGGCCTGCCTGGTGATCCCCAAGCGCGACCGGCCGATGGTGTTCGACGCCGTCCAGGCCGAGCGCCTGGCCCGCGACGGCGCGATCCTGGTCGAGGAACGCTGCGGCTCCGATCCGCTGCTGCTGATCGCCAACGGCAGCTACCAGCTCGAACAGATGCGCCGCGCCGCGCAGCGCCTGGCCGAGGCCGGGCAGGCCTACCGGCTGGTCTACCTGCAGGAGCCGGGACGCTTCCGCGCGCCGCGCGATCGCTGGGAGGTCGAGGCGGTGGCCGACGAGGCGCTGGTGGAACGACTGTTCCCGGATAGCCATGAGCGCCGCGTGCTACTCACCCATATGCGCGCGGAAGTGGCGCGCGGTCATCTTTGGCCGATCCTGCCGGATGCCCGGCGCACCTCGGTACTCGGCTATCGCAACCGCGGCGGCACCCTCGACGAGGCGGGCATGCAGTTCGCCAACCGCGCCTGCTGGGGCAACGTGCTGGCGGCTTGCGCCCGCTTGATGGAGGTCCCGCGCACCGCGCTGCTGACCCCGGAGGAAGCGGCGGCGGTGGCCGGCAAGGGCGATCCGGCGTTGTTGCGCTGAGTTCGGCTGCGTATCGGCGGATAACGTCTGTGGCGTTATTCGCCCTGCCGAACGGGGGCGGGTGTCTGGTGAAGGCAGGGTATGGGCAGGGTATCGGCGGATAGCGTCGGCGACGTCATTCGCCTACGGAGCGGGGGGACGAAGCGGCTTGAGCAGCCCGTCCAGCCCGTCGATCTTCAGTTCCAGGGTCAACTGCATCAGCCGCCCGAGTTCACCAGGCGGGAAGCCTTTCTTGTAGAACCACAGCAGGTACTCCTCCGGCAGGTCGACCAGCATCCGTCCCTGGTACTTGCCGAACGGCATCGGCGTCCTGGCGATCTTCAGCAGATGCTGCTTGTCCAGCATGGCGACCGCGCGGCGCGCTTACTTCTTGCCCTGGATGCGGCAGCTGCCGGCATCGAAGCGTTCGGTGGCGACCGGCTGGTTGGTCTTGTACTCGGTGAAGCTGTAGGTGAGGATCGCGCCGCGGGCGAGCAACTGGCGATAGCCGGTGTTGCTGCACACGCTATCGCCGAGCTGGCTGCGCACGCTGTCCGGGTTGGAGCGCATGCGCTCGGCGTGGCTGGCGCGTACGCTGAGGTGATTGATCAACTGGTTGCCTTCGACGGTGTAGCCCTGGTCGAGGATGTCTTCGTTGATGGCGCGGGGAGTGCCTACGCTGCTTTCCTTGGCCACTTTCTCCAGCATCTTGCTCAGTTCGAAATCCTTGAGCGAGGCGGCATGGGCGGCGGTGGGCAGGACGAAACAAAGGGCAAGGGCCATGAAGCGCGACATCGAAGATCTCCTGGGGCAATAAGCGGATTCGACCGATGGAGGGGGCGAATTGTTTCCGTCGGCCCATTCCCGGGACGGACGGTGGCGAATGGGCGCCATGTTACCGCGTTCGGGGCGGGGCACGGAAACGCAAAAGGGCGACCGAGGGTCGCCCTTTCGTCGATAGCGGTGCGGATCAGCGCAGCTTGATCTCTGTCCAGAGCTTGTTCAGGGCGCGTCGCTGGCGCGAGTTCAGGTCCTTCAGCGGCTCCAGCCTGGCCTGGGTGGTGGCGTCCGGGAACAGGGCGGCGAGCGTCTTGATTTCCGGCTTGATGAAGGGCAGGGCGGCGGCGTTGGGCGTGCCGGTACCGATCTGGTTGGTCAGCTCGGAAGCGTTCCGACCGTCGAGCATGAAGTCGATGAAGCGGTAGGCCAGGTCAGGGTTCTTCGAGCCCTTGTGGATCACCATGTTGTCGATGGCCAGCACCGCACCTTGGCGGGGCAGGGCGAAGTCGACCTTGAAGGCGCGGCCGGCAGCCTCCGCGTCGGCCCTGGCCTGGTACATGTCGCTGGAGTAGCCATGGGCGACCCAGATGTTGCCCAGGGTCAGCTCCTTGATATAGCTCGACGAGTTGAACGCGGCCCAGTACGGCTTGGCCGCGAGGATCAGCGCCTGGGCTTCCTTCCAGTGCTGCGGGTCGGTGTCGTTGGCGGAGTGACCGAGGTACTTCAGGGCGGCGCCGAACAGTTCCTGCGGGTCGTCCATCACCGTGACCCTGCCCTTGATCTTCTCCAGGACCGCCGGGTCGAAGATCACCGACCAGTCGGCGGGGTCGATGCCCAGCTTGTCCAGCTCGGTCTTGTTGTAGCCGACCAGGGTGGTGGTGAAGGCGTAGGGCAGGGAATAGCGGTTGCCCTTGTCGAAATCCTTGTCGAGGTAGCCCGCGGCCTCGTTGTTCAGGTTCGCCAGGCGACTCTTGTCCAGCTCCAGCAGGTCGCCCTTGCGGATCAGCGCCTCGACCGCGTTCTGGGTCGGGATGATCACGTCGTAGCCGCTGGCCCCGGCGGCCAGCTTGGCCATCATTTCCTCGGTGCCGGAATAGAACTCCTGCACCAGCTCGCAGCCACATTGCTGCTCGAAGCGTTTCACCGTGTCCTCGGCGATGTAGTCGTTCCAGTTGAACAGATACAGCTTCTCGGCGGCGGTGGCCTGGGCGGCTCCTGCCATGAGGGTTGCGACGAGCAACAGCTTTTTCATCATGGTTCCTTGTTACGGGGTGGCAGGGCTCCGGAAACCGGAGCAGGGCAAGGCCGCGGGCCTCTCCGGGAGGCACGCGGGTTTCGGCGGATCAATGGCCCTTGATGGCGCTGGGGGAGAGTTTCGAGGCGATCACGATCAGCACCAGGGTGAGCAGCATCAGCAGGGTGGAGACGGCGTTCACTTCGGGCGTCACGGCGATCTTGATCATGGTGTAGATCTGCGTCGGCAGGGTGGCGAAGCCGCCGCCGGCGGTGAAGAAGGTGATCACGAAGTCGTCGATGGACAGGGTGAAGGCCATCAGCGCGCCGGCGACGATGCCCGGCATGATCAGCGGCAGGGTCACCAGGCGGAAGCTCTGCCAGGGCGTGGCACCGAGGTCGCGGGCCGCCTCGGTGAGGCTTTCGTCCATGCCCGACATGCGCGCCTGCACCACCAGGGCGACGAAGCCGACCGAGAAGGTGATGTGCGCGAGGGTCACCGAGAGCATGCCCAGGCTCATGTTCAGGCCGATGAAGAAGATCACCAGCGAGACCCCCATCAGGAGTTCCGGAATGGCGATCGGGGTCAGCACCAGCAGGGGCAGCACGCGCAGCTTGAAGCGATGCAGGGCGACCCCGGCGAGGGTGCCGAGCAGGGTCGCCACGCTGGCCGAAACCAGCGCGATGACCAGCGAGTTGGCGGCGGCCTGGAGCATGTCGCGGTTGCCGAACAGCTTGCGGTACCAGTCCAGGGTGAAGCCCACCCACTCGGCGTTCAGCCGCGAGTCGTTGAAGGAGTACAGCACCACGATCACCAGCGGTACGTAGAGGAACAGGTACACCAGCGCGGTGGCGCTCCAGAGCAGGTAGGGCCTACGCATGGGCGCCTCCCTTGCGGGCGCGCGCGGCGCCCATGCCGAGGGCGACCAGCAGCAGGATGCAGCCGGTCAGGGCGATCGACAGCGCGCTGCCGAACGGCCAGTCGCGGGAGTCGAGGAACTGGCTCTTGATCAGGTTGCCGATCATGATGCCGTCGGTACCGCCGACCAGGTCGGGGATGGCGAACATTCCCAGAACCGGGATGAATACCAGTGCCGCGCCGGCGGCCACGCCCGGCAGCGAGAGCGGGAAGGTCACCCGCCAGAAGCGTTGCCAACGACCGGCGCCGAGGTCCTGGGCGGCGTCCAGCAGGGCCGGGTCGTGTTTCTCCAGGTTGGCGTAGAGCGGCAGGATCATGAACGGCAGGTGCACGTAGACCATGCACAGGATCACCGCGAACGGGGTGAACATCAGGCTGATCGGCTGCGCGCCGAACAGGTCCAGCGCGGCGTTGATCCCGCGGGTCAGGGCACCGGACGGCGAGAGGATGATCATCCAGGCGTAGACGCGTACCAGCAGGTTGCTCCAGAACGGCAGGATCACCAGCAGGATCAGCAGGTTGCGCCACTTCGCCGGGGCCCGGGCGAGGGTGGTCGCCACCGGGTAGGCGAGCAGCAGGCAGGCCAGGGTGGTGACCAGGGCGTAGCCGAAGGATTTGACGAACAGTTGCAGGTACACCCAGCTCTCGGTGAGCCGGGTGTAGTTCTCCACGCTGAGGTCGTAGAAGGTCTGCCCGTCCTCGCTGTACATCCAGGGCGCCAGGCCGCCGTAGTCGCCGGGAAAGCGGAACGAGGCGAACAGCATGATCAGCGCCGGAACCAGGAAGAAGAACAGCAGATACGCTTGCGGCGGCCAGACCAGCAGCCACTTGCCGAGGTTCTTTCTCATCGTGTCAGGCCCTGACCAGATGGCCGGCATCGAAGCGCCAGGCGGCTTCCACCGCGTCGCCCACCTCGAAGAACTTGGCTCGGCCGGGCGTGGCGTTAGGCAGCAGGGTTTCCAGGCGCTCGCCGTTCTCCAGCTCGACGATGTACAGGGTCACGTCGCCCAGGTAGAGCAGTTCGGCGACGCGACCGCGGAAGTGCACCTCGTCGCTGTCGGCGGTGACGCTCTGCGCCAGGCGGATCTTCTCCGGCCGCAGGGTCAGCACGCAGGCCTCGCCGGGCTGGGCGTCGAAGGATTTCAGCGCCTGGACCTCGCCCAGGCCCCGGAGGTCGATGCGCACGCGTTCGCCGTCGACCGCCTCGACCGTGGCGTCGAGCAGGTTGCACTGGCCGATGAAGTCGGCGACGAAACGACTGCGCGGGAAGCTGTAGATGGTTTCCGGGGCGTCCAGTTGCTCCACCCGGCCCTGGTTCATCACCGCGATGCGGTGCGACAGCGCCAGGGCTTCGCCCTGATCGTGGGTGACATAGACGAAGGTGATGCCGACGTCCTTCTGCAGGTTGATCAGTTCGATCTGCATTTCTTCGCGCAGCTTGGCGTCCAGCGCCGACAGTGGTTCGTCGAGCAGCAGCAGGCGCGGCCGGTTGACCAGCGCGCGGGCGATCGCCACGCGCTGGCGCTGGCCGCCGGAAAGCTGTGTCGGCATGCGCCCGCCCTTGTCCGCCAGGCGTACGTCCTTCAGGGCCTGTTCGACGCGGGCGTCGATCTCGCTCTTCGCCACTCCGGCCATCTTCAGCGGGAAGGCGATGTTCTGCGCCACGCTCATGTGCGGGAACAGCGCGTAGCTCTGGAACACCGTATGCACCGGGCGCTTCTCCGGCTCGACGCCGGCGAGGTCCTGGCCGTTGAGGCGGATCTCGCCGCTGTCCGGCTGGTCGAAGCCGGCGAGCATGCGCAGGAGGGTGGTCTTGCCGCACCCGGAAGGGCCGAGGAGGGTGAAGAATTCGCCGGTGTTGATCGTCAGGCTGACATTGTCGACGGCGGTGAAGTCGCCGAAGCGGCGGGTCACGTTGCGGATCTCGAGCAAGGGGGGCGTCACTCGTCTGGAGAGGCAGTAAGGTCAGCGGGCGGAGCCGGCTGCCCGGTGTCGAAAAAGGGGGCGGATTATAGGGATCGCATCCCGCTCTAACTAGACGTCTGAGGCCCCTGTGAAGAATTTTTTTTCGCGGCCTCGGAAGTTGTCCGACAAAGCAGGAGCCACGCGGGCTCTGATAGAATTTCGCGGTCGCTTTCCAGCCCGTTTCCTCGAGTCTTCGATGTTCCTTCGCCTGTCCTTTCCGTATCGGGAGCCTGCCCGATGAGCCATGCCGTTTCCCGCTTGCGCCAGGAGCGCCTGGCGCGCAGCCTGAAACCCTTCGTCGCGCGCGGTTCGCGCATGCCGCGCTGCGAAGGCTGTCGGCTGCTGCCGAGCTATTGCATGTGCGCCTGGCGGCCGCGGGTCGAGGCGCGCGCCGGCATGTGCCTGGTCATGCACGACATCGAGGCGCTGAAACCGACCAACACCGGCTGGCTGATCGCCGATACCGTGGCCGACACCTTCGCCTTCGGCTGGTCGCGCACCGAGGTCGACCCGCGCCTGCTGGAGTTGCTGGCCGACCCGCAGTGGCAGCCATACCTGGTGTTCCCCGGCGAATACGTGGCGGCGGAGCGGGTGGTGAACGAGGTCGCCCCGCTGGTGGAAGGCAAGCGACCGCTGTTCATCCTGCTCGACGCGACCTGGACCGAGGCGCGCAAGATGTTCCGCAAGAGTCCCTACCTGGAGCCGTTCCCGGTGCTCAGCCTGCTGCCCGAGCAGCTCTCGCGCTATCGCCTGCGTCGCTCGACCCGTGGCGAGCACCTGTGCACCGCCGAAGTGGCGGCGCTGTGCCTGGAGCTGGCTGGCGACGAGGCCGCGGGCGAGGCGCTCGGCGCCTACCTGGAGGTGTTCAGCGAGCGCTACCTGGGCGCCAAGCGGCACATTCCGCTGGACGAGGCCAGCCCGGCGCACCGTGCCCTGGCGCCGTTCCGTGGCTGAGTGTCAGGCCGGGCGCGCTTCGGCGGCGAGCTTGCGCGGCCACAACTGCGCCACCAGCATGCCCGCCAGCATCAGCGCGCAACCGAAATAGCCGCGCAGGTGCAGGGTCTCGGCGAGGAACAGGGCGCCGGCGATGGCGGCGAACACCGCTTCCAGGGACAGGATGATCGCCGCATGGGAAGCGATGGCGTGCTTCTGCGCCACCACCTGCAGGGTGAAGCCGGTGCCGACGCCGAGCAGGCCGCCGTATAGCAGGGCGGGACCGGCCTGGACGATGGCGTCCCAGTGGATTTCCTCGAAGACCAGTGCCAGCAGCAGGCTGACCGCCGCGCAGGTGGCGAACTGCAGGAAGGCCAGGCGGATCGGGTCGTAGCGGCTGGCGAACAGGCCTACCAGCAGGACGTGCGCGCCCCAGACCACCGCGCCGGCCAGTTGCAGCCAGTCGCCGGAGGCGACCTGGAAGCCCGGGCCGATGCTCAGCAGGGCCATGCCGAGCACCGCCAGCGACGCCCCCAGCCAGGTGCCCGCGCCGGTGCGCTGGCCGAACAGCAGGCCGAGCAACGGCACGACGATCACGTAGAGCCCGGTGATGAAGCCGGAGTTGGTCACGCTGGTGAACAGCAGGCCGACCTGCTGCAGGTTGATCCCGGTGGTCAGGGCGACGCCGAGGATCACACCGGCGAGCAACTGTCCGCGATTGAAGGGTTGCGCGCCGTCGCGTCGCGAGCGCAGCATCAGCAGTGGCACCAGCACCAGGGCACCGAGGACGAAGCGCAGGCCGGTATAGAGGAACGGCCCGATGGCGTCCATCCCCAGGCGCTGGGCGACGAACGACACCCCCCAGATCATGGCGGTGATCAGCATCAGGACATCGGCACGCAGGGCTTGGCTTCGCATGGCTCGCTCGACGGGGCGGGGAGGGTCCGCCACTCTGCCAGCAAGCCGGGGTGTTTGAAAAGACGAACGCGGTGTACGAGGTATCCCTCATTCGGCTTGACCGGTCCGCCCTCGGTCGGCATCCTGAGCGCCGCCTCGGCTGGGCCGAACAAACTAGGACATGTCATGGCTTCTTACGAGATCCTGATCGCCGACGATCACCCCCTGTTTCGCAGCGCTTTGCACCAGGCCCTCACCCTCGGGCTGGGCCCCGACGTGCGCCTGGTGGAAGCCGCCAGCATCGCCGAACTGGAAGCGCGGCTGAACGAGAAGGCCGATTGGGATCTGGTCCTGCTGGACCTCAACATGCCGGGGGCCTATGGCTTCTCCGGCCTGGTGCTGTTGCGCGGGCAATACCCGCAGGTGCCGGTGGTGATGATCTCGGCACAGGAGGAGGCCGCGGTGGTGCAGCGCTCCCGCGAGTTCGGCGCCAGCGGCTTCATTCCCAAGTCCAGTCCGCTGGAAACCCTGCAGCAGGCGGTGCGCGCGGTGCTCGACGGGGACACCTGGTGGCCGCCGCAGGATGCCGCCGCCGAAGCCCTCAGCGAGGAGGCCAAGGCCGCCAGCGCCGGGCTCGCCAGCCTCACCCCGCAACAGTTCAGGGTACTCACCATGGTCTGCGAAGGGTTGCTGAACAAGCAGATCGCCTACGACCTGAACGTTTCCGAGGCGACGGTGAAGGCCCACGTCACGGCGATCTTCCGCAAGCTCAACGTGCGCACCCGGACCCAGGCCGCGCTGCTGCTGCAACAAATGGAGACGGTTCCCGCTTCTCATTGAGAGACGGCTTAACGCTTTTTTGACCAGCCGGCGGCTAGACTGCCGGCCTTCCGAATCGATGAGAACCCGACGTGTCGCCTTCCCCCTTCAAAGGCCAGACCGGCCTCAAGCGTATCCTCAACGCCACCGGCTATTCCCTCGCAGGTTTCCTCGCCGCCTTCCGCGGTGAAGCCGCCTTCCGCCAACTGGTGCTGCTCAACGTGGTGCTGATCCCGGTGGCCTTCCTCCTCGACGTCAGTCGCGGCGAACGCGCGCTGATGATCGCGGTGTGCCTGCTGGCGCTGATCGTCGAGCTGCTCAACTCGGCGATCGAGGCCACCGTCGACCGCGTCTCGCTGGAACGCCACCCTCTGTCGAAGAATGCCAAGGACATGGGCAGCGCCGCGCAGTTCGTGGCCCTCACCGTGATCACCGTGACCTGGGCGACCATCCTGCTGGGCTGATCTACGCGGACATGAAAAAGCCGGAGGCAGCGATGCCTCCGGCTTTTTCTTGCGTGCGAGGGCGGCGGCTCAGGCCGCCGCGTCGAAGCTGTCGGCCCGCGCCATGTTCCACATGCGCTCGTAGAACTCGCCCTCGATCTTGCCGGAAAGCAGTTCGCCCGGCTTGAGGAAGTAGTGCAGCTGCGAGAACAGGCGGATCTCGGTGTCGGTGATGCGTCGCACCAGGTGCTTGGCTTCGAGCTGCGAGGGATGTTCCAGGCCCGCCGCGGCGAGCATCTCGGCCAGGCCCTTGAGGGTGTTGCGATGGAAGTTGCGCACCCGCTCGGCCTTGTCCGGCACCACCAGCGCGCGCTGGCGCAGCGGGTCCTGGGTGGCGACGCCGGTCGGGCACTTGTTGGTATGGCAGCTCTGCGACTGGATGCAGCCGATGGCGAACATGAAGCCGCGCGCCGAGTTGGCCCAATCCGCGCCGGTGGCCAGGACGCTGGCGATATCGAAGGCGCTGACGATCTTGCCGCTGGCGCCGACCTTGATCTTGTCGCGCAGGTTGAGGCCGACCAGGGTGTTGTGGACGAACAGCAGGCCTTCGCGCAGCGGCACGCCGATATGGTCGGTGAACTCCAGCGGCGCCGCGCCGGTGCCGCCTTCCTTGCCGTCGACGACGATGAAGTCGGGGAGGATGCCGGTCTCCAGCATGGCCTTGGCGATGCCCATGAACTCCCATGGATGGCCCAGGCAGAACTTGAAGCCGACCGGCTTGCCGCCGGACAGTTCGCGCAGCTGGGCGATGAACTGCATCAGCTCGATCGGCGTGGAGAAGGCGCTGTGGCGCGACGGCGAAACGCAATCCTCACCCATCGGCACGCCACGGGTGGCGGCGATCTCGGGGGTGACCTTGTGCTTGGGCAGGATACCGCCGTGTCCCGGCTTGGCGCCCTGGCTGAGCTTGATCTCGATCATCTTCACCTGCGGGTCGAGGGCCTGGGCGGCGAAGCGCTCAGGGTCGAACTTGCCATCGCGGGTGCGGCACCCGAAGTAGCCGCTGCCCAGTTCCCAGACCAGGTCGCCGCCGTTCTCGCGGTGATAGGGACTGATGCTGCCCTCGCCGGTGTCGTGGTAGAAGTTGCCCATCTGCGCGCCACGGTTCAGCGAGCGAATGGCGTTGGCGCTGAGGGCGCCGAAACTCATCGCCGAGACGTTGAACAGCGAAGCGGAGTACGGCTTGCTGCATTGTGGCCCGCCGATGTCGACGCGGAACTCGCAGGGATCGCTGAGCGGCGCCGGACGCATCGAGTGGCTGATGAATTCGTAGCCGGCGGTGTACACGTCGATCAGGGTGCCGAAGGGCTTCTCCGAGCTTTCGTTCTTCGCCCGCGAGTAGACCAGCGAGCGCTGGGCGCGGGAGAAGGGCAGGGCGTCGCCGTCGGCTTCCAGCAGGTACTGGCGGATCTCCGGGCGGATGCCTTCCACCAGATAGCGGATGTTGCCCAGGATCGGATAGTTGCGGCGCACCGCGTGTGGCGTCTGGATCAGGTCGAACAGGCCGAGCAGGCTCAGGGCCACGCCCAGGAGGGTGAACGGCCAGAGCCATTCGGTGCTGCCGAGGAACGGCAGGCTGAGCAAGGTGAACAGGGCGATACAGGCGAAAAACGCATAGCGACTGAGTAGCGACAGATTCATCATGTCTCCAATCTTCAGGCTTCGGTTCAAAATGGTAGTCACCTTCTTCGAGGCGTCTACGACGGGTTCCCCCCGCGCTAACCAAGCGCTGATTATGGGAAACAAACGGGGATAGAAAGCAAGCTAATAATTGTGTCTGGATGGTCGAGCAGCCGAATGGTCGCCGGGAACTCTTTCCGGAGTTGCGAATTATTCTTATCGGAGTAATATGTAACTATATAACATTATGTAGGAGGCATCCCCATGAAACCCGGCATCCATCCCGAATACCGTCCCGTCCTGTTCCATGACACTTCGGCCGACGTGTACTTCCTGATCGGCTCCACCGCGGAGACCGACAAGACCCATACCCATACCGACGGCAAGACCTATCCCTACGTGACGCTGGACGTTTCCAGCGCCTCGCACCCGGTCTACACCGGCGAACAGCGCAAGACCAAGAGCGAAGGCCGCGTGGCCGGGTTCAACAAGCGTTTCGCCGGCTTCGTCGGCGGCAAGGGGGCCTGATGAAAGTCCTCGCCTCGCTGAAACAGGCCAAGCTGCGCCATCGCGATTGCCAGGTGGTGAAGCGCCGTGGCCGGCTCTACGTGATCTGCAAGTCGAATCCGCGCTTCAAGTGCGTGCAGGGCCGGCCGAAGCCGAAGATCAAGCGCCGCTGAGCGGCGACGGGACGGTCGCCCGTCCCGTCAGCCCTGGGCCTGGAGGAACAGGCCGAACAGCTCGGACTGCGACTTGATGCCGAGCTTGCCGTACATGTGCTTGCGGTGGACCTTCACGGTTTCCGCCGAGATCGCCAGCTTGCGGGCGATCTCCTTGCTCGAGCAGCCGCTGAGCATCAGCCTGCCGACCTCCAGTTCGCGCGCCGTCAGCGGCGTGCCCATCTGCTCCGCGACCTTCTCCAGCGAACCCTGCCAGCCCGGCTCCGGCGCCGCGGGGCTGTTCAACACTTCGTCCTCGAAGGCCAGGCGCTGGCGCATCAGCCCGGCCACCCAGGGCCGCACCAGGCCGAGCACGGCGAGTTGCTCGGGGGTGAAGCGGCGCCGCGAGCCGAGCGACAGGCAGAGGGTGCGTTCGCCGGAGAGCTGGACGTTGATCTGGATTTCATCGGCCACCACGTTGAGGCGGAAGTAACGCTGGTAGTAATCGGTCTGCTCGAAGCATTCCGGTGCCACGTCGGCCAGACGGAACAGGCCGCTGCACGGGTTCTCGCGGCTGGCGATGTAGAACGGGTCGAGCAGGTAGAGGCCTCGCAGGTAGTCCTGGAACAGCGGGTCCGGCCCGCCGTCGGCGCCCGGGCATTCGGCGAACACCTGTGGCCGGCCCTGGCTGAACAGCAGGGCCACCCAGCTGTCGAACGGAACGTACTGTTCGAGCAGGCGTACCAGGCGAATCCAGAAGTCCGGCGCATCCAGCGCCTCGACCAGTTGCCCGACGGAGCGGTGCCAGGCGATGTCCTGCAAGGTGAAACTCATCTTCTACCCCTGTTGGGTTAACCCTCGGACGTAATTATCGGCGCGGGGAACGCCAAGCATACTGTGCCGACTCCTGCATACGAACAGCGCGCGTGCCGAACAGCGCCGAGAACAACAAGGAATTCCGATGAAAGTCGAACTCGTCCAGATCGCCGGTCGCGATGGCGACACCGCGCACAACCTGGAGCGCGCCCTGGCGGCCATCGCCGACTGTGCGGCGGACACCGAACTGGTGGTGTTCCCGGAAACCCACCTGACCGGCTTCCCCAGCGAAGACAACATCGCCGCCCTCGCCGAGCCGCTCGACGGCCCGACGGTCAGCGCGGTGCAGCGCGTCGCCCGTGAACGTAACGTTTCGGTGGCGATCGGCATCGCCGAGGCGGACGCCGGCCGCTATTACAACACCACCCTGCTGATCGCTCCCGACGGCATCGCCCTGAAATACCGCAAGACCCACCTGTGGGCCTCCGACCGCGGCATCTTCACGCCTGGCGACCGCTACGCCACCGCCCTGTGGAACGGCATCCGGGTCGGCCTGCTGGTGTGCTTCGACATCGAGTTCCCGGAAAGCGCGCGGGCCCTCGGCCAACTGGGTGCGGAACTGATCATCGTGACCAATGGCAACATGGACCCCTATGGCCCGACCCATCGCACCGCGATCATGGCCCGCGCCATGGAAAACCAGGCCTACGCGGTGATGGTCAACCGCGTCGGGCATGGCGACGGCGGGCTGGTCTTCGCCGGCGGCAGCGCGGTGGTCGATCCCTATGGCCAGTTGCTCTGCGAGGCCGGGCGCGAAGAATGCCGGCAGATCGTCGAACTGGACCTCGGCCGGTTGCAGGATGCGCGTCGGGATTACCGTTACCTCGAAGAGCGTCGCCTGGTCCTGCCCGGCGAGCGCCGCGAGCACCCGGACGGCCTGCGCGAATTGCTGATTCCCTGATTCACCGCGGCGCGACAGGAGCGTCGCGTCGTCCTCCGTCCGCCAGCGAGCGGGCGAGGATGGGCCCGGAAAGCCGTAGCACAACGATGGGCGCCCGAGCGTCCGCCGGTCTCCCGGGTGAGGGGAGGCCCCTGCGCCCCGCGGCCCGGCCGGCTGCGGGCCACTGCCATAACAAACGATAATTCCGGAGTAAGCAGTAATGGCCAGACTCAAGCGCACCCTGTCGCTGGGTTCCGTGGTGCTGTTCGGCATCGCCTACATGACCCCCATCATCGTCCTCGGGACTTTCGGCATCCTCGCCGAGACCACCCAGGGACACGTCCCCGCCGCCTACATCGCCGCTTCCCTGGCGATGCTCTTCACCGCCCTCAGCTACGGGCGCATGGCCGCGGCCTTCCCCGTGGCCGGCTCGGCCTATACCTACGTGCGCAAGGCCATCGATTCCCGGCTCGGCTTCATCGCCGGCTGGGCGGTGCTGCTCGACTACCTGTTCCTGCCGATGGCGATCTGGCTGATCGGCGCCGCCTACCTGCACTCGGCCTTTCCCGCGGTACCCAACGCGGTCTGGGTGCTGGCGTTCATCGGCGTGACCACGACGATCAACATCGTCGGCCTGCGCCTGGCGAAGAACGTCAATGGCCTGCTGATGCTGGTGCAGTTCCTGGTCCTCGGCGCCTTCGTCGCACTCTGCGTGCACTACGTGCTGGGCGACCCGGGCAAGCCGTTATGGTCACTGCAACCGTTGCTCGGTGGCGACCTGCAGGTGCCGCTGGTGATGAGCGGTGCGGCGATCGCCTGCTACTCGTTCCTCGGTTTCGACGCGGTCAGTACCCTGACCGAGGAAACCCGCGACCCGCGGCGCAACATCCCGCGGGCGATCCTGCTGATCACCCTGCTGGGCGGGTTGATCTTCATCGTCACCTCGTACTTCGTGCAACTGGCGCACCCGTCGTTCGCCTTCGACAGCGCGGACTCGGCGGCCTACGAGATCGCCCGCAACATCGGTGGCGACCTGTTCGTGACCTTCTTCCTGGTCGGCCTGATCGTCGGCCAGTTCACCTCCGGCCTCTCGGCCCAGGCCAGCGCCTCGCGCCTGCTCTTCGCCATGGGCCGCGACGGCGTCCTTCCGCGGCCGTTCTTCGGGCGTCTCGGCAAGCGCTTCGAGACGCCGGTGAACAGCATCGTCCTGTGCGGCGTGGTGGCCCTGCTGGCGCTGCAGATGGACGTGACCACCTCCACCTCGTTCATCAACTTCGGCGCCTTCCTCGCCTTCAGCCTGGTCAACCTGTCGGTGGTCTTCCACTACTACCTTGGCGCCGAGCGCCGCGGCCCACGGGAAACCCTGTTGTTCCTGGTATTCCCTGGCATCGGCCTGGTCGCCGACCTGTGGCTGATGGCCAGCCTCGACCATCTGGCGATCATCCTCGGCCTCTGCTGGCTGGCGCTGGGCGCGGTGTACCTGGCGGCGATCACCCACGGTTTCCGCGAGCAGCCGCCGGAGATGCGTTTCGAGGAGGGCTGAGAAAGAATCGACGCCCGTTTCGCGGCGGCAAGGCGCAGGCTCCTGGCCTAGAGTGGCTATCCATCGCCTCCCTGGTTCCGGAGCCGGCCATGTCCGACGCAGCGTTGTTCCTTCCCCTTCCCGATGACGACACCCTGTATGCCGCGCTGTTGGCGCGCGACCCCGCCTACGATGGCTTCGCCTTCGTCGGGGTGAAGAGCACCGGGGTGTTCTGCCGCCTGACCTGCCCGGCGCGCAAGCCGAAGCGCGAGAACACCCTGTTCTTCGATTCGATCAAGGGCTGCGTCGAGGCCGGCTTCCGACCCTGCCTGCGTTGCCGGCCGCTGGAGCGGCTCGGCACGCAGGGGCCGCTGGTCAGCGACCTGCTCCAGCGCCTCGGTCGGCAACCGCAGCGGCGCTGGTTCGAAGACGACCTGGCGGCGCTGGGCTATGACCCGTCCACCGTGCGCCGTGCCTTCAAGCGCGAGTTCGGCGTGACCTTTCTGGAAATGGCTCGCCTGCGCCGTCTTGGCCAGGTCGCCGAGCGGCTGTCCTCGGGCGCGCGGGTGATCGACGCGCAACTGGATGCCAGCTTCGACTCTGACAGCGGCTTCCGTAGCGCCTTCGCGCGCCTGCTGGGCGAGCCGCCGTCGCAGTTGCGCGGGCGCGAGCTGCTCAAGGCGGACTGGCTGCAGACCCCGCTCGGCGCCATGCTCGCGGTGGCCGATGCGCAGGCCCTGCACCTGCTGGAATTCTTCGACCGCCCGGCGTTGAGCGGGGAGCTGAAACGCCTGCAGAAGAGCAGCGGATCGAGCATCGGTTTCGGCCGTTTCGCCTCCATCGACAGGATCGAGGCGGAACTCGCCGACTACTTCGGCGGTACTCCAGTGCGCTTCCAGACCCCCTTGGCGCTGAACGCCTCGGCCTTCACCCGCACGGTCTGGCAGGCGCTGCGCGAGGTACCGTGCGGCAGCACGCAGAGCTACGCCGGGCTGGCCAGGTCCATCGGCTCGCCGTCGTCGGTGCGCGCCGTGGCCCGCGCCAACGGAGCCAACCAGATCGCCATCGTGATTCCCTGCCACCGCGTCATCGGTTCGGACGGTTCCCTGACCGGCTATGGCGGTGGCCTGTGGCGCAAGCGCTGGTTGCTGGAGCACGAGCGGCGCATGGGCGCTGCCGGCTAGCCGGGATCGCCGCCCAGAAGCCGGGCGGGGGCGCGCAACACCGGTTCCCGCTCGACCGCTGCGGGCCGCTGCAAGTCCTCGGCGTCGGCGCGCTCGGCGGTCGACAGGTCGCTGGCGTGGAATCCGGTGATCCGCAACAGGGCCAGGGTACAGGCCAGCGAGACCAGCGCGTAGCAGGCTGAGGCCAGGGCCACGCCGACGATGCTGCCGGTACTGTTGAGAATCCACTGGGCCAGTACCGGCGTACCGCCGCCGACCAGCAGCGAGCAGAGCTGGTAGGCCAGCGACAGGCCGGTGTAGCGCACCCGCGCCGGGAAGGCTCGGGCGAGGATACCGCCCACCGCGCCGTAGAACATCGCGTGCGGCACCGTGGCCAGGCACATGCCGACCGCGGCGATCCAGTAGACCTTGGTTTCCACGGCGAAGAACATCGCCGGCATCAGGATGAACTCCGGCAGCACCATCAGGCATGCCGCCTTGCGCATGTCGATGCGCGAAGTGAGCAGCGCCCCCAGCGGCTGGCTGAGGAACTGCACCACCAGCGCGACCACGATGATGCTGAGGAAGGTGCCCTGGCTGTAGCCGAGGGTCTTGGTCGCCCAGGAGAGGGCGAAGGTGCTCTTGAAGTAGGTGACGTGGATGATCGGCAGCACGCCGGCGCCGAGCAGGACGATCTTCCAGTGCTTGCCCAGCACCTCGGCGAGCGGCAGCTTCACCGTGCGCTTCTGCGCCAGCACACGCTTCATGTCTTCCGACTCCTCCAGCTTCAGGCGGATCACCATGCCGACGATGACCAGCACCGCAGAGAGCAGGAACGGCGCGCGCCAGCCCCAGAGAATGAAGTCCGAGGCGGGCAGGGCGCTGAGGGCGAAGAACGCCAGGGTCGCCAGCAGGTTGCCGGTGGGCGAGCCCTGCTGGGCGAAGGCGGCGTACAGGATGCCCTTGCCCTTGGGCGCGCTTTCGCTGGCGATCAGGATCGCGCCGCCCCACTCGCCGCCGACCGCGATGCCCTGGACGATACGCAGCGCCACCAGGGAGATCGGCGCCCAGATGCCGATCTGCGTATAGACCGGCAACAGGCCGATGCAGGTCGTGGCGATGCCCATCATGATCAGGGTGATCACCAGGGTGGTCTTGCGGCCGATGCGGTCGCCGAGATGGCCGAAGATGATCCCGCCCAGCGGGCGAGCGATGAAGCCCGACCAGAGGGTGACGAAGGACAGCAGGGTGGCCAGGCCCGGATCCATGTCGGCGGGGAAGAATACCTTGCCGAACACCAGGGCGGCGGCCAGGCCGTAGATGTAGAAGTCGTACCACTCGATGGTGGTGCCGATGAAGGAGGCGATACCGGCCCTGCGGGCCTTCTTGTGCAGGTCGGCGTCTTCGGGAGAGGGCGTGCGCGGCATGGGTCGAGTCCTGTTTATTGTTGTTCTCGCCGACACGCCGCTCCCTACCGCCCTTCGCTGAAAGGCGGGGCGGAAACGCTGGTTTCCGTGGAGGGAGAGCGTGCGTCGGTGTTGACCCGGGTGCCTCGGAGTCTAGGTGGCACCCCCGCAAATCAATAGTCTTTTAATCTTATGGCTCGATAAGGGATTCCATATCGACGTTTTCCGTCAGCCCTCGCTCAGGCGTCGTCCAGGCCGCTCTTCAGCGTCGCCAGGAACGCCTGCGCCGCCCGGGAAGGTTCGCTGGCCGGAAGGATCGCGTGGATCTCCGAACGCGCGCCGGCCGGCTCGATCTCCAGGTAGCGCACCTCGTTCCGCCAGGCCAGGCAGAGGGTCTCCGGGATCAGCGCGACGCCCATGCCGAGACCGACCATGGCGGCGACGGTCTGCCACAGGCGCGCCTCGTGGCGGATGCGCGGGCTGAAGCCGGCGTCCACGCAGCGGGCGATGATCAGGTCGTGGTAGTGCGGGGAGACATGGCGCGGGAAGAGGATGAAGTCTTCGTCGCGCAGTTCGGCGAGGTCCAGACGCGCCTGGCCAGCCAGGCGGTGCCCGGCGGGCAGGCAGCAGAGGAACGGGTCGCTGATCAAGGGTTCGGAGACGATTTCCGCCGGCAGCCTGCCCCAGTGCACGAAGCCCAGGTCGATCTGCCCGCGCTGCAACGCCTGGGCCTGCTCCGCGCTGTTCATTTCGCCGAGCACCACCTCCATGTTCGGGTGCTCCCGTTCGAAGCGGGACATGGCCCTGGGCAGGCCGCGGTAGAGCATGGAGTTGACGAAGCCGACGCGCAGTTGGCCGACGTCGCCCTCGGCGGATAGCTGGGTCAGGCGTTTCACCTTCTCTGCCTGCAGCAGCAGGTTGCGCGCTTCCACCAGCAGGACCTGGCCGGCGCCGGTGAGCTTCACCGACTTGTTGTTGCGCAGCAGCAATTGGGTTCCGAGCTGTTCCTCCAGCTTCTTGATGTCGAAGCTCAGCGCCGGCTGGGAGATGAACAGGCGAGCCGCGGCGCGACCGAAATGCAGTTCCTCGGCGACCGCGATGAAGTAGCGAAGCTGTCTGAGATCCATGGCAGGCACCTGGTTCTACGATCTGTTTTTCTTATCGTCGATGATTTTTTTTGTATTGGATGCTTATCGAAGCACTCGCCTAGTCTCGGCGCAAGACAAGCAGGAGCCGCGCCATGACCGCCATGCCCGAAGTACTTCGCGAAGATACGCTGAACATCCCCGACAGCCGTGGGCTGAATCTCTACACCTGCGATCCGGCCCTGGAGCGGCTGCTGGAGGTATACCTGCCGCCGGCGTTGCTCGCCGAATGGCGGCCGCTCCTCGAACGGCTCGGCGCCCGTGCCGGCGGCGAGCTGGACGTGCTGGCGCTGGCGGCGGACAAGAACCCGCCGGTGCTGGCGCCGCGCACCCGCCGCGGCGAGGATTTGCAGAGCATTCGCAAGCATCCGGACTACGTCGCCCTCGAACAGGTGGCCTATGCCGAACTTGGCCTGGCTTCCATGAGCCATCGCCCGGACGGCCCGCCGCCGCTGGTGAAGTATGCGCTCACCCACCTGTTCGTACAGGCCGAGTTCGGCCTTTGCTGCCCGGTCAGCATGACCGACTCGCTGACCCGCACCCTGCGCAGGTTCGGCGCGCCAGAACTGGTCGAGCGCTACCTGCCGTCCCTCGCCTCGCGGGATTTCGACGAGCTGTTCCAGGGCGCCATGTTCATGACCGAGCAGGCCGCCGGCTCCGATGTGGCGCGGACCCGTACCGTGGCGCGGGAGCAGGGCGGTGAGTGGAAGCTCTACGGCGACAAGTGGTTCTGCTCCAACCCGGACGCCGACCTGGCGATGGTCCTGGCCCGCCCCGAAGGCGCGCCGGAAGGAATGAAGGGCGTGACCCTGTTCCTGTTGCCGAAGGTCCGCGAGGACGGCACGCGCAACGCCTATCGCATCGTCCGCCTGAAGGACAAGCTGGGCAGCCGCTCCATGGCCAGCGGCGAAGTCCGCCTGGAAGGCGCCAGCGCCTACCTGATCGGCGAGATCGGCCGCGGCTTCCAGCAGATGGCCGACATGGTCAACATGTCGCGCCTGTCCAACGGCGTGCGCGCCGCCGGGCTGATGCGCCGGGCGCTGAGCGAGGCGCTGTTCGTCGCCCGCCATCGGCGCGCCTTCGGCAAGCACCTGATCGACATGCCGCTGATGCAGAAGCAGTTGCTGAAGATGATGCTGCCCACCGAACAGGCGCGCTCGATGTTCATGCAGATCGCCACGCTGCTGCCGCGCGCCGATGGCGGCGAGGTCGAGGCGCAGAAATGCGTGCGGATCCTCACCCCGCTGATCAAGTTCCGCGCCTGCCGCGATGCGCGACGGGTCACCGGCGACGCCATGGAGGTGCGCGGCGGGGTCGGCTACATCGAGGAGTGGAGCGACCCGCGGCTGGTGCGTGACGCCCACCTGGGGTCGATCTGGGAGGGCACCAGCAACATCGTGGCGCTGGACGTCGCCCGTGCGGTGAGCCGCGAACAGGCGCTCGAACCCTTGCAGCGCCACCTGCGCCGGCTGCTGGATGACAGCGACCTGCCAGGGGACGCCCGCGACCTCTTCGACGAACTGCTGGTGCGAGTGGTCGCGACCATGGCCGACGTCGCCGAGCGCCGCCAGGACGAGCAGGTGCGCCAGGCCGGCAGCGCCCTCTACCACCTGTGCACGGCGATCTTCATGGCCTGGGAAGCCAGCCGCCAGGCACCCGACCAGCGCCGCCTGGCCCTGGCCTTCCTGGTCGCCCGGCACAAGCTGCTGCCGCGCGACCCGCTGCACCTGGAGGGTTGGACCGACCAGGCCGAACTGCTGGCCAGGGTGGTCGGCGAGGTGCCGCTGAGCCAGGCCGAAGCCATGCAATTGCTGCCGGCCTGACTGCCCGCATTCCCGCTCACAACAACCAGAGAGTCGCCATGACCAATCAGACGGGCGCCCTGCGTGGCCTGAAAATCATCGATCTCAGTAGGGTCCTCGGCGGACCCTACTGCTCCCAGGCGCTGGCCGACCACGGCGCCGAGGTGATCAAGCTGGAACCCCTTGGCGGCGACGAAACCCGTGGCTGGGGGCCGCCCTTCGAGGGCGACACGGCGTCCTACTTCAAGGGCGTGAACCGCAACAAGAAGGGCATCGCCGTCGACCTGGCGACGGCGGAGGGCATCGAGCTGCTGCTGCGCTTGCTGGAGGACGCCGACGTACTGCTGGAGAACTTCAAGCCCGGCACCCTGGCGCGCTGGGGGATCGGCTACGAGGAGGTGCTTCGCCAGCGCTTCCCGCGGCTGGTCCACTGCGCGGTATCGGGCTTCGGCGCCGACGGCCCGCTCGGCGGCCTGCCCGGCTACGACGCGGCGATCCAGGCGATGGCCGGACTGATGAGCGTGAACGGCGAGGCCGGCGGCGAGGCGTTGCGCATCGGCCTGCCGATCGTCGACATGGTCACCGGGCTGAACGCCATGGCCGGCATCCTCCTCGCCCTCCACGAGCGCCAGGTCAGCGGGCGCGGGCAGTCGGTGGACATCGCCCTGTACGACTGCGGTATCTCCCTGCTGCACCCGCACCTGCCGAACTACTTCGCTTCCGGACGTACGCCCCGGCGTAGCGGCAACGCCCACCCGAACATCGCGCCCTACGACAGCTACCGCACCGGTACCGAGCCGATCTTCCTCGCCGTCGGCAACGACCGCCAGTTCGCCCGCCTGTGCGAGTACCTGGGAGCCGATGAACTGCCGGGGGACCCGCGCTTCGCCGACAACGGCAAGCGCTCGGTCAACCGCGAGGCGCTGAAGCGCGCTCTGGAGGACTACCTGGCGGCCCACGACGGCCGTGAGCTGGCCGAGCGGCTGATCCGTCTCGGCGTGCCCTGCGGAGCCATCGCCACGGTGGAGCGGGTGGTGGAGCACCCGCACACCCGCCATCGCGGGATGGTCGTCGAACTCGAGGGCTATCGCGGCATCGCCTCGCCGGTGAAGCTTTCGCGCACCCCGGCCAGCTACCGCGCCGCGCCGCCGGTGCTGGGCGGAGACACCCGGGAAGTCCTGGCGGAACTGGGATTGAGCGCCGAGGCGATCGACGCGCTGGTCCGGCGCGGCATCGTCCGCGCCTGAAACCCCTCACGGCACGGCCTGCGCCGTGCAACTCAATCCCCGGGCAATTGGAGATGGCCATGGATTCCTCCCCTGGGGCGGTGCGCCCCGAACTCGTGCTGCTGGAGCGGCCGGAGCAGGGCGTGGCCCTGTTGCGACTGAACCGCCCGGCAGTGCTCAACGCCCTGAACATGCGCCTGCGCGAGGCTCTGGCGGAGCACGTACGGCGCCTCGACGAGTGCGCCGATACCCGGGTCATCGTCCTCACCGGAAATGGCACGGCGTTCGCCGCCGGCGCCGATCTCAACGAACTGGCGGAGGCGTCCGTGCTGGAGATCCAGCAGCGCGGGGTGGAGCGCCACTGGCAGGCCCTCGCCGCCTGCCGCAAGCCGCTGATCGCCGCCGTGGAGGGCCACGCCCTGGGCGGAGGCTGCGAGTTGGCGATGCACTGCGACCTGATCGTCGCCGGTGCCTCGGCGCGCTTCGCCCAGCCGGAAGTTCGTGTCGGCGTGATGCCCGGCGCCGGCGGCACCCAGCGCCTGGTGCGAGCGGTGGGCAAGTTCCAGGCGCTGCGCATGCTGTTTACCGGTTGCACGGTACGGGCGCCGGAGGCCCTGGCCATAGGGTTGGTCAGCGAGGTGGCGGCGGATGGCCAGGCATTGGATCGCGCCCTCGAACTGGCTCGCCAGATCGCCGGCCTGCCGCCGCTGGCGCTGGCGCAGATCAAGGAAGTGGTCCTGGCCGGCGCCGACCTGCCGCTGGACCAGGCCCTGGCGCTGGAGCGCAAGGCCTTCCAGTTGCTGTTCGACAGCCACGACCAGAAGGAGGGCATGCGTGCCTTCCTGGAAAAACGCACAGCGGAGTACCTGGGAAAATGAGCGAGCCATCGATCGTTCTCATCGGTATCGTCGGTACCGGTGCCATGGGCCAGGGCATCGCCCAGCTCGCTGCCTGTGCCGGGCTGTCGGTGCTGCTCTACGACAGCCGCCAGGGGGCGGCGCTGCAAGCGCGCGAGCAGATCGCCACGGTCCTTGCCCGGCAGGTGGAGCGGGGCCGGCTGGAGGCGGAGGCTGTCGAGCGCGCGATGGGCAATCTGCGGGTGGTCGAGGACTTGCGGGTCCTAGGCGGCTGCCAGTTGGTGATCGAGGCGATCGTCGAGAACCTGGAGGCCAAGCAGGCGTTGTTCCGCCAATTGGAAGAGGTGGTCGGCGACGAAGCGATCCTCGCCAGCAATACCTCCTCGCTGTCGGTTACCGCGATCGCCTCGGCCTGTCGCGATCCCGGCCGGGTCGCCGGTCTGCACTTCTTCAATCCGGTGCCGCTGATGCGTCTGGTGGAGGTGATCGAGGGTCTCGCCACCCGCACCGGCATCGCCGAGCGACTGTGCGCCCTGGTGGCGACCTTCGGCCACCAGGCGGTGCGTGCCACGGACAGCCCCGGCTTCATCGTCAACCATGCCGGACGGGCCTTCGGCACCGAGGCGCTGCGTATCCTCGGCGAGGGCGTGGCGCCGGTGGCGGCGATCGACGAAGTCCTGCGCGAGGGCGCCGGCTTCCGCATGGGCCCGTTCGAGCTGTTCGACCTGGTCGGGTTGGACGTCAGCCTGCCGGTGATGGAGTCGATCTACCGGCAGTACTACGAGGAGCCGCGTTATCGTCCGCATCCCTTGCTGCGCCAGATGCTCGCCGCCGGCCGCCTGGGGCGCAAGAGCGGCCAGGGCTTCTACCGCTACGACGGCGCTGGGCAGGTGCCCGTCGCCGCCCCGGCGGTTGCGCCAGGCGCGGCGTTGCCGCCGGTGTGGCTGGGCGTCGACGACGAACATGACCGCGCGCCATTGCTGACGTTGCTACAACGTCTGGGCGCCGAGGTGGAGAGCGGCGAGCGTCCTTCCGGGGCGGCGTTGTGCCTGCTTGCGCCACTGGGCGCCGACGTCAGCGCCGCAGCGCGGCGGTTCGCCGTCGATCCGACGCGCAGCCTGGCCATCGACGTGCTGTCGGACCTGGAGCGACACCGCTGCCTGATGGCCTGCCCGGCGACCCGAGCGGAGCTGCAGCAGGCGGCTCGCACCCTGTTCGCACGGGACGGCGTGGGCGTCACGCTGATTCGCGACAGCGCCGGGTTCATCGTCCAGCGCACCCTCGCCTCGATCGTCAATCTCGCCTGCGACATCGCCCAGCAGGGTATCGCTTCGGTGGAGCACATCGACCTGGCGGTGCGCCTCGGTCTCGGCTATCCGCTGGGGCCGCTGGAGTGGGGCGACCGAATGGGTGCCGGGCGCGTGCTGCGCATCCTCGAACGCCTGCATGCGCTCAGCGGCGACCCGCGCTATCGCCCCAGCCCCTGGCTGCGCCGGCGCGCCCAACTGGGCCTTTCCCTGCGCCAGCCGGACAGCCCGTTGGCCTCCTGATCCCTTCGCGGAGAAACACACCATGCTCGATGCCTATATCTACGCCGGCCTGCGTACGCCTTTCGGCCGGCATGCCGGTGCACTCTCGACGGTGCGTCCGGACGACCTGGCCGGCCTGCTGCTGGCGCGTCTCGCGGAAACCTCCGGGTTCGCCGTCGACGACCTGGAGGATGTGATCCTCGGTTGCACCAACCAGGCCGGCGAAGACAGCCGCAACCTGGCGCGCAACGCGCTGCTCGCAGCCGGCCTGCCGGCGCGGCTGCCCGGACAGACGGTCAACCGCTTGTGTGCCAGCGGACTGTCGGCGGTGATCGACGCGGCGCGCGCGATCAGTTGCGGCGAGGGTCGGCTGTACCTGGCCGGCGGCGCCGAAAGCATGTCCCGGGCGCCGTTCGTCATGGGCAAGGCGGAGAGCGCCTTCAGCCGCACGCTGGAGGTCTTCGACAGCACCATCGGCGCGCGCTTCGCCAACCCCAGGCTGGTCGAGCGCTATGGCAACGACAGCATGCCGGAGACCGGCGACAACGTGGCCCGCGCCTTCGGCATCGCCCGCGAAGACGCCGACCGTTTCGCCGCTTCTTCCCAGGCGCGCTACCAGGCTGCGCTGGAGGAGGGCTTTTTCCTCGGCGAGATCCTTCCGGTGGAGGTGCGTGCCGGACGCAAGGGCGAGACGCGGCTGGTGGAGCGCGACGAGCATCCGCGGCCGCAGGCCGACCTGGCGGCCCTGGCGCGCTTGCCGGCGTTGTTCGCCGGCGGGGTAGTGACCGCCGGCAATGCCTCGGGGATCAACGACGGGGCGGCGGTAGTGCTGCTGGGCGACCGCGCGATCGGCGAGCGCGAGGGCATCCGGCCGTTGGCGCGGATCCTCGCCAGCGCCAGCGTCGGCGTCGAGCCCCGGTTGATGGGCATCGGCCCGCAGCAGGCGATCCTCCGCGCGCTGCAACGCGCCGGCATCGACCTGGACGAGGTCGGCCTGATCGAGATCAACGAAGCCTTCGCGCCGCAGGTCCTGGCCTGCCTGAAGTTGCTCGGCCTGGACTACGAGGACCCGCGGGTCAATCCCCATGGCGGCGCCATTGCCCTCGGCCATCCGCTCGGCGCCTCCGGTGCGCGCCTGGTGCTCACCGCCGCCCGCGGGCTGCAACGCATCGAGCGGCGCTACGCGGTGGTCAGCCTGTGCGTCGGGCTCGGCCAGGGCGTGGCGATGGTGATCGAGCGCTGCCGATGAGACACCGTTCCCCCTAGAAAAAGAGGCGCCCAGGCGCCCGTTCGGAGTGCGTATGAACAACAACAAGAAATGCGCGTTTTTCCTGCTGCCGATCCTTGCCGGCGATAGCGTTCCCGCCTTGGCCGAGGGCTTCCTCGAAGACTCGCGGGCCAGCCTGGCCTTGCGCAACTTCTACATGAACCGCGACTTCCGCGATGGCGCGGGACGTGCGAAAAGCGAGGAGTGGGCCCAGGGCTTTCTCTTCGACTACCGCTCGGGCTATACCGAGGGCACCCTCGGCGTGGGTCTCGACCTGCTGGGCAAGCTCGGCGTCCGGCTCGATTCCGGCGCGGGGCGTAGCGGCACCGGCCTGCTTCCGCTTCGCGACGATGGCAGCGCGGCGGGCGACTACGCGCGGCTGGACGCGACCGCCAAGCTGCGCCTGTCGCGCAGCGAACTGAAGGTCGGCGGCCTGGTACCGAAGCTACCGACCATCCAGCCCAACTACGGGCGGCTATTCCCCCAGGTGTTCCAGGGCGCGCTGCTGACTTCCGGTGAACTGAGCGGACTGAGCCTGAACCTGGGACGGCTGACCGAGGTCAGCCAGCGCAACGAGGCGGGCACCAGCGACCTGGCGCTGTTCAACCGCAACCGGCGTTTCGCCGGCGCGGCGCAGGCGGACCGTTTCGACCTGGCCGGCCTGGACTACCGTATCGCCCCGGACTGGACCGGCAGCTACCACTATGGCGAACTGGAGCAGGTCTACGCCCAGCATTTCCTCGGTCTCAAGGGGCGCATCGGCATCGCTGCGGACAGCCTGGAGAGCGACTTGCGCCTGGCGCTCAGCCGGGATACCGGCGGCGCTCGCGGCGGGCGCATCGACAACCGTTCCTTCAGCGGGTCGCTCACCTACCGCCTGCGCAACGGCCAGGCCTTCGGCCTGGGCTACCAGCGGATGAGCGGCGACCACGGTTTCCCCTACCTGGAGGGGACCGATCCGTACCTGGTCAATTTCGGCCAGTACAACGACTTCGCCGAGGCTGGCGAATCCTCCTGGCAACTGCGCTACGACTGCGACTTCGCGCCGCTCGGGGTGCCCGGCCTGAGCCTGATGACGCGCTATTTCAGCGGCCATGGCGCGAAACCGAAGGGCGCCGACGGCAGTCGCGAGTGGGAACGCGACAGCGACCTGCGCTACGTGTTGCAGGGCGGTGCGCTGAAGGGACTGGGGCTGGTCTGGCGCAACGCTACCTACCGTTCGGCCTTCAGCCGCGACATCGACGAGAACCGCCTGTACCTGACCTATGAGCTGCCGCTGTTCTGAGCCGTTCAGCCCTTGGCGGCGCTGACCCCTTCGAGGGTGGCGAAGGAGGTGTCCTTGGCGGTGAGCAGGAAGTCGCGCATGAATGGCGCATCGAACATGTCCGTGCGGATGGCGGCGAAGAGCGTGCAGTACAGGCCCTTTTCACCGAGGCGCCGGGCCGTCACGTAGCCGCGCGAGCTGTACTCGTGCAGGGCCCAGTTCGGCAGGCAGCAGACGCCGCGACCGGAGGCCACCAGCTGCATCATCATCACGGTCAGCTCGGCTATGCGCACCTGCGCCGGCTCCACGTCGGCGGGGTCGAGGAAGCGGGTGAAGACGTCGAGACGATCGCGTTCCACCGGATAGGTGATCAGGGTTTCCCGCTCCAGGTCCTCCGGGACGACATACGGTCGACCAGCCAGGGCATGCTGGTTGGCCACCGCCAGCAGCGCTTCGTAGGTGAACAGTGGCACGTAGGTGATGCCGGGCAACTCGATCGGGTCGGCGGTCACCACCAGGTCGAGGTCGCCGCGGGCCAGGGCCGGCAGCGGCGCGAAGGAGAAGCCCGAGGCCAGGTCCAGTTCGACTTCCGGCCAGGCGTCGCGGAACTGGTCG
This sequence comes from Pseudomonas aeruginosa, assembly GCF_001457615.1. Classification (GTDB taxonomy): domain Bacteria; phylum Pseudomonadota; class Gammaproteobacteria; order Pseudomonadales; family Pseudomonadaceae; genus Pseudomonas; species Pseudomonas aeruginosa. The sequence continues at coordinate 1,472,673 of NZ_LN831024.1, forward strand.
ATGGTCGGCATCAGCCACTGGAAGCAACTGTGGCATTCGATGGCCATGTGCAGGCGTCCGGCGGTACCGCCGGCGAGCCGCGCCAGGTCGCGCTCGGCGGTGCGCAGCTGGGGCAGCAGCGAGTCGGCCAGTTGCAGCAGGCGCAGCCCGGCGCTGGTGAAGCGTACCGGCTTGGTCTTGCGCACGAACAGCTGCATGCCCAGGCGCTCTTCCAGTTCCTTGAACTGGTGCGACAGCGCCGACTGGGTAAGGTGCAGGCGCTCGGCGGCTTCCACCAGGCTGTCGGCTTCGCGCAGCGCGTGCAGGGTCTTGAGGTGGCGAAGTTCGAGCATGGCGGCCTCTGTATGAGCAAAACTTGATAGCGGTGCGGATTCGTTGAGTTTGTCTCATACGCCAGGGGCTGTCGACAAGCGATGGCCTCGATCCCGCAGAGCGTGCGATCGTGGAGCGACGGGGAGAAGAGCCCGGCACACGGGACGGCGGCACGGAGCAGCGGCGCAACGCCGCAGAGCCACAACGCCACGACCGCCTGGCGGCATTCATCAAACTGTCACGCTACTGTGGCAGCGCGCTGGACGAAATTTAATCAGAATCGCGCTCCACTGGGGTTTTGCGTTCTGGGTTTTCTTCATGCGTGCTTTCATCTTCCTGGCCGCCTTGTTGTGCAGCCTCTCCTCCTTTGCGGCGGCGCGTTGCGACGCACGCGTACCTACCGAGACGGTCGAACTGGGCGACGTGCGCCTGGCCTACCAAAGCATCGGCCGCGACAGCGATCCGGCCCTGCTGCTGGTGATGGGCCTGGGCGGGCAACTGATCCACTGGCCGGACGAGGTGGTCAGCGCCCTGTGCGAGCAAGGCTTCCGGGTGATCCGCTACGACAACCGCGACGTCGGCCTGTCGGCCTGGAACGTGCCGGTGCCCAGTTCGCGGCTGACCTACGAAGTGGTGCGTTATCGCCTCGGCCTGCCGGTCAGCGCGCCCTATACCCTCACCGACATGGCCGGCGATGCCCTGCATCTGCTCGACGCGCTGGATATCCCCCAGGCCCATGTGCTCGGCGCCAGCATGGGCGGGATGATCGCCCAGCACATCGCCGACATGGCGCCGCAGCGCCTGCTCAGCCTGACCCTGGTGATGACCAGCTCCGGCGCCGAAGGCCTGCCGGCGCCCAGCGAGTCGCTGCTGCGCCTGCTGGCGCGGCGCGAGGCGGCCAGCCGCGAGCAGGCGGTCGAGCAGCAGGCCGACCTGCTGGCGGCGCTGGGCAGCCCGGAAGTGCGCGATGATCGCCAGCAACTTCTGTTGCAGGCCGCACGTTCCTACGACCGCGCGTTCAACCCGGAAGGCGTGCAGCGGCAATTGCTGGCGATCCTCGCCGAACCCAGCCGGGTGCCGCTGCTGAACCGTCTGCAGGTGCCGACCCTGGTGATCCATGGCACCGCCGATCCGCTGCTGCCGGTGATGCACGGCGTACACGTGGCGGCGCATATCCGTGGCTCGGAGCTGAAGCTGATCCCCGGTCTCGCCCATCGCTTCCAGGAAGCCTTCAAGGAGCCGTTGCTGGCGGCGGTGGTGCCTTACCTGAAGGCCCATCGGCAGGCCAGCGTCGTCCAGCTCTGAAGCCGCGCTCGCGGTCTCAGGCGTGCAGGCGTACCCAGAGGCCCACCAGCACGCTTGCCGCCACCAGCCAGGCCAGCGCCGCCAGGGCCAGCGAGGTCTCCAGGCGGAAGCGCTCGACCAGCAGGTAGAGCGCGGCGAGATAGACGAAGTAGGGGATGATCGACCACATGCCGAAGACGATGGTGGTCTTCAGGTCGTCCAGCGAACGGCCCTTGCCGACGATGTAGTGGGCAATCAGGGCGAAGGTGGGAAACAGCGGCACCAGGCCGGCGATGTAGTAGTTGCGGGTCTTCGACAGGACGGCGAGGAGCACGACCACGGCGGCGCCGATCAGCGCCTTGAACATCAGGTCCACGGGATTCTCGACTGCGGCGGCGCCACCGGCTTGGTGGCGTCGCGCATTATGCCCGGATCGTCCCGTACCCTTCCATAACGAACGAGGCCCGCAAAAGCGGGCCTCGACGTTTCTGGCTGGCGATCAGGCCGCATGCACCCGCGGGCGATGCGGATGCTCGCTCTGCAGGTACTGGCCGAGGCGCACCTGCTGGCTCGGCGAGAGGAACAGGCCGAGCTTGCTGCGGCGCCAGAGGATGTCCTCGGCGTCCTGGGCCCACTCGTGCTTGCACAGGTAGTCCACTTCGCGGGCATACAGGCCGCCGCCCAGGTGCTCGCCGAGATCGGCTTCGCCATTGACCCCGTCCAGCAGGCGCCACACCCGGGTGCCGTAGGTGCGCGCCCAGCGCAGCGCCAGTTCGCGGTCGAGCCAGGCGTAGCGGTTGGCCAGTTGCTCGGTGAGCGCCTCGACGCTCTGCATCTGCTCGCCGCCCGGCAGCGGTGCCTTGGCGGTCCAGGCCGGGCCGAGATTGGCGAAGAACGGCTGGAGCTGCGTCAGCGCCGATTCGGCCAGCTTGCGGTAGGTGGTCAGCTTGCCGCCGAACACCGAGAGCAGCGGCGGCTCGCCGTTGCCGGCGGAGAGCGACAGGGTGTAGTCGCGGGTGATCGCCGAAGGCTCGTCGGACTCGTCGTCGCACAGCGGACGCACGCCGGCGAAGCTGTGCAGGATGTCGGCGGCCGCGAGTTGCTGCTTGAAATGGGCGTTCACCACTTGCAGCAGGTAGGCGGTTTCCTCTTCGCTGATCGCCACCTTGGCCGGGTCGCCCTGGTACTCGCGATCGGTGGTGCCGATCATGGTGAAACGGTCCAGATAGGGGATGGCGAAGACGATGCGGCGGTCTTCGTTCTGCAGGATGTAGGCGTGCTCGCCTTCGTACAGCTTCGGCACGATGATGTGGCTGCCCTGGATCAGGCGGATACCGTAGGGCGACTTCTGTTTCAGGTCGTCCTGGATGAAGCGCGCTACCCAGGGGCCGGCGGCGTTCACCAGGGCGCGGGCGCGGATCGAATACAGGCTGCCGTCGCTGCGCTCCAGGTGCAGGTGCCAGAGTCCCTTGCTGCGACGGGCGCTGACGCAGCGGGTGCGGGTATGGACGTGGGCGCCGTGCTCGCGAGCGGAGATCGCGTTGAGCACCACCAGGCGCGCATCGTCCACCGCGCAGTCGGAGTACTCGAAGCCACGGCGGATCTCGGCCTTCAGCGGGCTGCTGCCGGTGAAGCGCAGGCCGCGCGAGGCGGGCAGCTTCTCGCGCTTGCCGAGGTGATCGTAGAGGAACAGGCCGGCACGGATCATCCAGGCCGGGCGCAGGTGCGGACGGTGCGGCAGGACGAAGCGCAGCGGCTTGACGATGTGCGGCGCCTTGGCCAGCAGGACCTCGCGCTCGGCCAGGGCTTCGCGGACCAGGCGGAATTCGTAGTGTTCGAGGTAGCGCAGGCCGCCGTGGATCAGCTTGCTGCTGGCCGAGGAGGTGTGCTGGGCCAGGTCGTGCTGTTCGCAAAGGAACACGGACAGGCCGCGCCCGGCTGCGTCGGCGGCGATCCCTACACCGTTGATGCCACCGCCGACCACGGCGACATCGTAGACTTCGGCGAGTGGAGCGGAGGGGGTGTGCGCTTGACTCATGTGAAAGGCCCTGAAGTCGAAAGTGAACGTAGTTTTGTTCGAATTCGAAAATAGCTTAGTCGATTGCGCAGTTATTGACCAGCCCGATTCACCAGGCTTTTTCAATTTCGAAGGGGTGCCCGGGCGCTACCGGTTTGCCCGTCCGCGCGGGAACCGCCCCTCTTCCGCATGCGGGAAAGCGGCCGCCGAGGGTCGTGGCGCATGGGCAGGGGTCGGCAGGTGGCTTTTCTGAAACGAACATTCACGGCGCCGAACGGCGCCGTGGCAGGGGAAATGCCTCAGACCAGGTCCAGGTGAACCTTGTGCTGTGCCATCAGGCGGGCGATGGCGGCGGGCGGCGGGCTGTCGCTGATGACCCGGTTGACCAGCGAGATCGGTCCCAGGCGGACCACCGCGTTGCGCCCGAACTTGCTCGAGTCGGCGGCCAGGAACACTTGCCGCGCGTTGTCGATGATCGCCTGGGATACGCGCACTTCCTGGTAGTCGAAGTCGAGCAGGCTGCCATCCTCGTCGATGCCGCTGATGCCGACCAGGGCGAAGTCGACGCGGAACTGCTGGATGAAATCCACCGCGGCCTGGCCGACGATGCCGCCGTCGCTGCGTACGGTGCCGCCGGCGACCAGCACTTCGAAGTCTTCCTTGGCGCTGAGGGTGGCGGCCACGTGCAGGTTGTTGGTGATGATCTTCAGATTGCGGTGGTTGAGCAGGGCGCGGGCGATGGCCTCGGTGGTGGTGCCGATGTTGATGAACAGCGAGGCGTTGTCCGGCACCAGGCTGGCCACGGCTTCGGCGATGCGCTGCTTCTCGTCACGCATCTGGTCGGCGCGCATGGTGTAGGCGGTGTTCTCGATGCTCGAATCGTAGGCCGCACCGCCGTGGTAGCGGCGCAGCAGTCCCTGTTCGGCGAGCTGGTTGATGTCGCGGCGGATGGTCTGCGGGGTGACCGCGAACATCTGCGCCATCTCCTCGATGCTCAGGTAACCGCGCTCGCGGACCTCCTCGATGATGCTTTGCTGTCGGGGGGGCAGGTTCATGGGTTGTTCTCGTGCTGCCGGGCCGGGACCCTGGAAAGTCGCCAAGAATGCCGCACGCGGGGGGCCGTTGTCAGCCGTGCATGAGTCGTAGAGGGCGCCGCGGCGGCACCCGGCCGCCGCGCGCAAACGTTACCCAGGGCATGCCAGAGCGGCGCCCGGGAACACGCCATTCGCCGCATTGCGGCGGACGAATGGCGCCAGCTCGTCACAGTTCGCCGTCGTCCCAGCCGCGAGTGCGCTCCACCGCTTTCTTCCAGCCGGCATAGAGCTTTTCGCGCCGGGGCTCGTCGCACTCCGGCTCGAACACCCGCTCGATCACCGCCTTGCTCTTCAGCTCGTCGAGGCTGCTCCAGAAGCCGCAAGCCAGGCCGGCCAGGTAGGCGGCGCCGAGGGCGGTGGTCTCGCGCATCACCGGACGTTCCACGCGGGTGCCGAGGATGTCGGCCTGGAACTGCATGAGGAAGTTGTTGGCCACCGCCCCGCCGTCGACGCGCAGGGCGCGCAGGCGTTCGCCGGCATCGCGCTGCATGGCGTCGAGCACGTCGCGGGTCTGGTAGGCGATGGATTCCAGGGTAGCGCGGATCAGGTGGTCGGCCTTGACTCCACGGGTCAGGCCGAACACCGCGCCGCGCGCATAGGGGTCCCAATAGGGCGCGCCGAGTCCGGTGAAGGCCGGTACCAGGTAGACGCCGTTGCTGTCCTTGACCTTGGTGGCGAAGTATTCGGAATCGAAGGAGTCGTTGATCACCTTCAGTTCGTCGCGCAACCACTGCACCGTGGAGCCGCCGTTGAACACCGCGCCCTCCAGGGCGTAGCCGACCTCGCCGCGCGGGCCGCAGGCGATGGTGGTGAGCAGGCCATGGGTGGATTTCACCGCCTTGTCGCCGGTGTGCATCAGCAGGAAGCAGCCGGTGCCGTAGGTGTTCTTCGCCTGGCCCGGTTCCACGCACATCTGGCCGAACAGGGCGGCCTGCTGGTCGCCGGCGATCCCGGCGATCGGCAGCTCGCCGCCGCCGACCCCGCCGATCCGGGCGTTGCCGTAGACCTCCGAAGAGTTGCGCACCTCGGGCAGCATCGAGCGGGGAATGTCGAGCACCTCGAGCATCCGTGCGTCCCAGTCGAGGCTGTGGATGTTGAACAGCATGGTCCGCGAGGCATTGGTGTAGTCGGTGACGTGGACCTTGCCTTCGGTGAGCTTCCAGATCAGCCAGGTGTCGATGGTGCCGAACAACAGGTCGCCGTTGCGCGCGCGTTCGCGGGCGCCTTCGACGTTGTCGAGGATCCACTTCAGCTTGGTCCCGGAGAAGTACGGATCGGTGACCAGCCCGGTGGTTTCGCGGATGTAGTCTTCCAGCCCGTCGCGCTTGAGCTGCGCGCAGATCGCCGCGCTGCGCCGGCACTGCCAGACGATGGCGTTGTGGATCGGCCGACCGCTGTGACGGTCCCAGACCACCGTGGTCTCGCGCTGGTTGGTGATACCGATGGCGGCCACCTGGTCGTGCTCGATGCTGGCCTGGGCGAGGGCCTCGACCAGGGTCGAACTCTGCGTGGCCCAGATTTCCATCGGGTCGTGCTCGACCCAGCCGGCCTGCGGATAGAACTGGGCGAACTCGCGCTGGGCCTGGCTGACCACGTTGGCATCGCGGTCGAAGACGATGGCGCGGGAGCTGGTGGTGCCCTGGTCCAGGGCGACGACGTATTTCTTGTTGTGCTTGTCGGTCATGGCTGTGGCCTTGTGGCTATGGCAGGAAAGAACGGGCGGTCAGGAAGCGCGAACCTTCTCCGGCTCGGCTTCGGCGGGCGCTGCGGCGCTCGGCAGATGGCGCGCGATCAGTACACGATAGCCGCCGGCGCCGAGGCAGGCACCGAGGATCGGGGCGAAGATCGGCACCAGGAAATAGGGAATCTCGCGGCCGCCGGTGAAGGCGATGGGCCCCCAGCCGGCCAGGTAGGTCATCAGCTTGGGGCCGAAGTCGCGCGCCGGGTTCATCGCGAAACCGGTCAGCGGGCCCATGGCGCTACCGATCACGGCGATCAGCAGGCCGATCAGCAGCGGCGCCAACGGACCGCGCGGCAGGCCGTTGCCGTCGTCGGTAAGGGCCATGATCACCGCCATGAGGATGGCCGTGATCACCACTTCGACGAGGAACGCCTGGCCGACCGACAGCGCCGGGTGCGGATAGGTGGAGAACACCGAGGCCAGGGCCAGGCTGTCCTGGCTGCCGCGGACGATGTTCTGCGCCTGTTCGAACTCGATGAACAGGCTGCTGTAGAGGGTGTAGACCAGCGCTGCGGCGCAGAACGCACCGGCCACCTGGGCGGTGATGTAGAACGGCAGCTTGCGCCCCTCGAAGCCGGCGAACAGCCACAGCGCGATGCTCACCGCCGGGTTCAGGTGGGCGCCGGAGACGCCGGCGCTGAGGTAGATCGCCATGCTCACGCCGATCCCCCAGATGATGCTGATCTCCCACAGGCCGAAGCTGGCGCCGGCGACCTTCAGGGCCGCGACGCAACCGGTGCCGAAGAAGATGAGGAGGGCGGTGCCGAGGAACTCGGCCAGGCATTGGCCGAACAGGGACGGGGTCGGGGCGGCGGTGGTCATGGGGCCTCTCTTGTCTGTTCTTGTAATTATGGCGGGCAGCCGTGAAAATTGTTCAGTTTCGAAAAAATATATTCACAAAGGAATGCTGTCAAAGCGCGAAGATGAACGTTTGTCCGAAAAACGACCCTCCGGTTTCGTTTTCGCGGCCAATCGAATATCGCTACCGAGGCACGCGGGCCGCGGCATCGGCGCCCGTGCAGCAGGGGCGGCGATGGCTTAAGGTAGGCGCCGGTTTTCAGCCAACGTTCTTCTCCGGGAGTGACCATGACCCCTGCCATCGACCTGCTGAAAAAGGCCCGCGCCGCGCACAAGGTGCTCAGCTACAGCCACGACCCCAAGGCACCTTCCTATGGCCTGGAGGCCGCGGAAAAGCTCGGCCTGGACCCGCAGCGGGTGTTCAAGACGCTGCTCGCCGCCACGGAGAAGGGCGAGTTGCTGGTGGCGGTGGTGCCGGTGATCGGCAGTCTCGACCTGAAGGCCCTGGCCCATGCGGCGGGGGCGAAGAAGGCCGACATGGCCGATCCGCAGGCGGCGCAGCGGGCTACCGGCTACCTGGTGGGCGGGATCAGCCCGCTGGGGCAGAAGAAGCGCCTGCGTACCTTCATCGATGAAAGCGCGCGGCAGTACCCGAGCATCCATGTCAGCGCAGGACGGCGCGGGCTGGAAGTGGAGCTGGCGGCCGAGGTGCTGGCCCAGCTGACCCAGGGTTCGTTCGCCGCCATCGGCCGTGAATGAGCCGCTAATCCCGCCGGCCTAGCGGTCGGCATTCGTCTTACTTTTCAATCTGTCAGGTTTTCCATGTCCCACTATCTCCTCGCCATCGACCAGGGCACCACCAGCTCCCGCGCCATCGTGTTCAGTGCCCAGGGCTTGCCGGTGGCGAGCTGCCAGCAGGAATTCAAGCAGTACTTCCCGAAGGACGGCTGGGTGGAGCACGACGGCGAGGAAATCTGGCTGACCACCCTCCAGGTCTGTCGCGACGCGCTCGCCCGCAAGGGCTTGCGCGCGGCCGACATCGCCGCCATCGGCATCACCAACCAGCGCGAGACCACGCTGGTCTGGGACGCCGCCAGCGGCGACCTGATCCACCCGGCCATCGTCTGGCAGGATCGTCGTACCGCCGACTACTGTGCCGAACTCAAGGCCGCCGGCCACGAGGCGAACGTCAGCGCGCGCACCGGGCTGCTGATCGATCCGTATTTCTCCGCCACCAAGCTGCGCTGGATCCTCGACAACGTGCCCGGCGCCCGCCAGCGCGCCGAACGCGGCGAGCTGCGCTTCGGCACCGTCGACTGCTTCCTGCTCTGGCGCCTGACCGGCGGCCGCTCCCATCGCACCGACGCGACCAACGCTTCGCGCACCCTGCTGTTCAACATCCACAGCCAGGACTGGGACGAGGAATTGCTGGCGCTGTTCGAGATCCCGCGCAGCCTGCTGCCGGAGGTACTCGACTGCGCGGCGGAGTTCGGCGTCAGCGAGCCGTCGCTGCTTGGCGCGGCGATCCCGGTGCTGGGCATGGCCGGCGACCAGCAGGCCGCGCTGATCGGCCAGGCCTGCTTCCAGCCGGGCATGGTGAAGAGCACCTACGGCACCGGCTGCTTCATGATCCAGAACACCGGCGAGCAGCCGGTGACCTCGAAGAACCGCCTGCTCACCACGGTCGGCTACCGTCTGGACGGCAAGGTCAGCTACGCGGTGGAGGGCAGCATCTTCGTCGCCGGCGCCGCGGTGCAATGGCTGCGCGACGGCATCAAGCTGATCGACCACGCCCACGAGAGCGAAGCCCTGGCGATCCAGGCCGGCGACTCCAACGGCGTCTACCTGGTGCCGGCCTTTACCGGCCTCGGCGCGCCCTACTGGGACCCGAAGGCGCGCGGCGCGATCTTCGGCCTGACCCGCGACACCGGAATCAAGGAGATCGTCACCGCCGGTCTGCAATCGGTCTGCTACCAGACCCGCGACCTGCTCGAAGCGATGCGCCAGGACGGCACGCCGCCCAGCGCGCTGCGGGTGGACGGCGGGATGGTGGTGAACAACTGGGTGATGCAATTCCTCACCGACATCCTTGGTGTCACCGTGGAGCGCCCGGAAGTCACCGAGACCACCGCCCTCGGCGTGGCCTACATGGCCGGGCTGAAGGCCGGCTTCTATCGCGACCTGGACGACATCGCCAGCCACTGGCACCTGCAGCGCCGCTTCGCCGCGCACATGGCCGAGGAGCGCCGCGGCGAACTCTACGCCGGCTGGCAGAACGCGGTGCGACGGGTGCGCAGCGAGGCCTGAGCGGCGTTTCGCGGAAAAAGGCGGCGTTTTTGCCGGCGGCTTCACAACGCCGGCAGGTCGCCGCAAACGCCCGCTCGGGCAATGGGTCGAAGGCAGGGCGAAGTCCCACTGTTACGATCGGAAAAGATCGCACTGTATCGCCCATCCCGGAGCCTGCGGCGGCATGCTGTGGCGATCGTTCCCAGGAGGTCTGCCATGCAGCTCGAGTTCCACCAGGTCGACGCGTTTTCTTCCCGCCCGTTCAGTGGCAATCCCGCCGTGGTCTATCGCCTCGACGCCTGGCTGGCGGACGAGCTGATGCAGATGATCGCGACCGAGCACAACCTCTCCGAGACCGCCTTCGTCGTTCGCGAAGGAGAGGCCTGGCGGATCCGCTGGTTCACCCCGAGCGTCGAGGTGGCGCTCTGCGGCCACGCCACACTGGCTGCGGCCCACGTACTGTTCGAGGTCTACGACGAGCCGGGCGAGCGCCTGGAATTCATCTCGCGCTCCGGTGCGCTGCGGGTCAACCGCGAGGACGAGCGGCTGGTCCTGGATTTCCCCGCGCAGTATCCGAGCGAGGTCGGTAGCACCGTCGAGCTGGAGCAGGCCCTGGGCCTGCCGCCGGTGGACGTGCTGGGCTCCACCGACAAGCTGCTGGTGCTGCTCGAGTCCGAAGAGGCGGTGCGCGCCTGTCGCCCCGACTTCGCGGCCCTGGCGCGGCTGCCCTGGCGTGGAGTGATCGTCACCGCGCGGGGTCTGCAGAAGGATTTCGTCTCGCGCTTCTTCGCCCCGGCGATGGGCGTCGACGAAGACCCGGTCACCGGCTCCGCGCATTGCAGCCTGATTCCCTACTGGGCCCAGCGCTTGAACAAACTGTCGCTGACCGCCCAGCAGTGCTCGGCGCGCGGCGGCGAGCTGTGGTGCCGGTTGGAGGGCGAGCGGGTGAGTATCGCCGGGCATGCGGTGCTGGTGGCGAGCGGAAGGATTCGATTGAGCTGAGGGCCGCTTCAGGAGGGGGGATGACCTCGTGCATGCCAGACCTCCACATACCGAAGCCCTGATCCGTAGGGTGAATAACCGCTTGCGGTTATCCGCCGCTTATCCGGGAGTATCGGCGGATACCGCCTGTGGCGGTATTCGCCCTACAGGCCCTGGAAACACCGGACAGCTCCCCCGGACATTTCCGCAGGCTCTCTCAGAAGCCCGGGAATTGGATAAAAACCCAGTAGGAGGATGATGGAGGGGCCGGCAAATCCATCCCGCAGGGACAGGACCGAACGGCACTGCCCTCTATTTTCTGAGGGCAAAAAAGACGCGGGCCGCAGGTGCGGGAACACCTACGACCCGCTAACCACAAACCAGCTTATAAAGGAGCTGACCCATGGCTAAGCCGAATGATACGTCCAACCCCGAGGTAACAGAATCGTCCCCCCGCTTCGTCCCGCTGCTACCCACCTCCCAGGCCGACATGTGTCCGCGTAGCGCCACCCTGTACGTGGACACCCATGCACTCCCCACGCACTTGTTCGACAACGCGAAAGTGCGCTTGAGGTCGGCGATCAACATCCTGGCCATGACCCGTTTGCTCGATGAGAAAGAAGAGCCCGGCGGCACCCTGGCCTACATCAACGGTGCGTTGCTGTCGCTGCTCAGCGATGCCTTGTCCGAAATCGAGGCGGGCCACCCGAGCCTGTAGCGCCGCTCCCTGGCGCGACGCCCCCGGCCTGGCCGGGGGCTTTGCGGCATCGCCATCACAAGACCTTTCGCGCCCGAACGGCACGCTTGATCGCCGTCCCGGTCCTCGCGAAACGGCCGCCAATTGCCCGAAGCTTCCGACCCTTTTTTCGGACGATTTCTTACGCCCTTATAAATCAGCAAGTTACGAGACCTCGAAAAAAGAGGGTTTCTGGCGGGAAAAACTCGGTATTTCTTTTTCCTTCAAATGGTTATAGGTTTTCGGGGCTAGTTCACTGCCGTATAGGCAGCTAAGAAAGCTAGTTCGTCAGCAAGAAGAGCGGCCCGCTAGTTCACTGCCGTATAGGCAGCTAAGAAATTGCTGGCGCCGCCGGTGAGCTTCGCGTACTCGTTCACTGCCGTATAGGCAGCTAAGAAAAAATAAAGAGTGCCTTTCTTACTGCTGATCAAGTTCACTGCCGTATAGGCAGCTAAGAAATGGTCGTCTCGCAATCCGCCTCGGCCGCTGGCGTTCACTGCCGTATAGGCAGCTAAGAAACGGTAGAGACGTCGGTGAGCGCTGCGATCTGCGTTCACTGCCGTATAGGCAGCTAAGAAAGCAATCGATCAGGCTATGACCGCCGAAGCCTAGTTCACTGCCGTATAGGCAGCTAAGAAATCGACGTTGCCGACCCGCGGCCGCGCCCGGTTGTTCACTGCCGTATAGGCAGCTAAGAAATCGGCCAAGGCTCCGGCATCGAGCACGATGCCGTTCACTGCCGTATAGGCAGCTAAGAAATTGAGGAACAGGCGCGCTACGTCCGCCGCGAAGTTCACTGCCGTATAGGCAGCTAAGAAATTGATGATGCCGTCCTGCTGTTTGCCGGCGATGTTCACTGCCGTATAGGCAGCTAAGAAATACGGGCAGTCACGGCGAAAGGCACTCAGCGAGTTCACTGCCGTATAGGCAGCTAAGAAATCGCGCAATGATTTCAGCCGCGGAGCGCATAGGTTCACTGCCGTATAGGCAGCTAAGAAAATAGATAACACGTGTGACCGCGACCACTACCGGTTCACTGCCGTATAGGCAGCTAAGAAACTCAAGAAAGAGCAGAACGGCCAGCTTGCGCCGTTCATTGCCGTGTAGTCCCGTAGGGCGAATGCCGCCATAGGCGGTATCCGCCCTACGGATCGGGTTCCTGGCATCCACGAAGTGAGGCTTGCCCTCCAAGTGGTGGGGCGGCAAACCCGCCCCGTCAGGAGGCCGAGCGGAATCGTTGCGGAGGGGGACGAGTGGCAGGATGCCGCGAGAGCCGCCTCGGTCCACGAAGGACCGTGGCGGCGTGCCGCCGGGAGCAACGATGCAGCGAGGGCACCCCAGCCGAGAAGCGGCTGGGGCCGGATGCCGGGGCGAGTCTTTTGGTTCCTTTTGGACGCTTGCAAAAGGAACTCGCCTGGGAAGGCGAAACAAGAGGCCAAGGCAGGCACAGAAAATAGCTTGACCACCAAACATGACGCCCGCTCAAGCGCTAAGCAACAGCGCCCCCCTCACTGCCGTGTAGCTAAGAAATCGCGAGCGATATAGTCCCGTAGGGCGAATACCGCCATAGGCGGTATCCGCCGATGCACTGGAGAGCCGGCGGATAACCGCAAGCGGTCATTCGCCCTACGGATCGGGCTCCTGGCATGCCCTCCGAGTGGCAGGGCGAGTCTTTTGGACGCTTGCAGAAGGAGCTCGCCTGGAAAGGCGAAACAAGAGGCCAAGGCAAGCACGACAAGCAGCTTGAGCAGCAAACATGAAGCCCGCTCGAACGTCCCGTAGGGCGAATACCGCCACAGGCGGTATCCGCCGATGCCCCGGACAGCCGGCGGATAACCGCAAGCGGTTATTCGCCCTACGGATCGGGCTCCTGGCTTGCCCTCCGAGTGGTGGGCGAGTCTTTTGGACGCTTGCAGAAGGAACTCGCCTGGAAAGGCGAAACAAGAGGCCAAGGCAAGCACGACGCCCGCTCAAGCGCTAAGCAACAGCTTCCCCCCTTAGTGCCGTGCAGGCAGCGACGGGAGCTGGGGGCCAGTCACGCATTCACGGCCCGCCAGGCAGTCCCCGTGCACCCGGTGCCGAAACGCCACCTTCGTGCCCTGCGTCATGGCCAATGCTCCACGGCAAGTCGCTACCCCTCAGTACCCATCCGCCACCGGTGCCAGGTAGAGCCCGCCCGCACCGAGGGTAATGCGTAGGTTGCGGATCTCTCCGGCGCGCAGGGTCAGGGTCTGTCCGGCGAGGATGGTCATGCCGTTCCGGCAGGCGTCGCCAGGACCGTTCGGCGCAAGACGCACGTCCACCGCGCCGGGTTGCAGGTTCAGGGCCAGGCTGGCGCCCGGTTGCAGGTTGCCGACCAGTTCGTCGTGGACGTACAGGCCGACATCGCAGGCAGTGCCGGACTCGACCCGCTCGCGGGAAACGTTCAGCACCGCATAGCCGATCGGCGCCGGGTCGGGTTGCGCCCAGCCGCCGCTGGCCGGTTGCGGGTCCGCGGCGAGCGCCGGGAGGGCGCAGGCCAGGGCAGCGGTATGGAGCAGCGGGCGAAGGATGGGGAACATGGCGGGCCTCGGCGGCGGGGGGCGTAAGGAAAAGCTTGGCCGAAGCCGGGGCCCGGGACAAGTCGGGACGGGCATCCGCGTGCCCGTCCGTCGCTGGGGTCAGGCGCCGCGTTGCGGCAGCATGGCGCGCAGTACGTCGTCCTTCTGCACGCGGTGATGCCAGATGGCAGCGGCGGCGTGGCCGAGGATCAGCGCGAAAAGCAGGTACTGGACGGTGACGTGGGTGCCGCCGGCGAACGCCTTGAAGGCTTCCGGCAGGTCGAACGGGCCGATCTGCACCAGCCAGAACAGGTCCAGCGGACGCTTGCCGGCGAGCATGCCGGAGAGCGGCATGACGATCAGCACCGCGTACAGCAGGAAATGCCCGGCCTTGGCGGCCGCGCGCTGCCAGTCCGGGTTCCCCTCCAGGGTATCCGGGACACCCTGGACGCGGCGCAGCGCCAGGCGTGTCAGGGTCAGCAGGAGTACCGCCACGCCCAGCGACTTGTGCAGGGTGAAGACGTTGCCCTTGCCGCCGAGCAGGCCGGCGAAGAAGTCGGCGCCGTAGGGCAGGGCGATGATCAGCAGGACCGCGACGGCGCTGAGCCAGTGCAGGGCGATCTGTGACGGGGAATAGCGGCGGATGGACATGGTTCTACCTCGTGAAGAACAAGGTGAACATGTTAACCATGTGCTTTGTAGGGTTTAAGCCTCTTTACTCCGCCTTTACCCGTTCTTGACGCTTTGTCGGTTACCGGATATTTCGAGGATTGACCTTGACACCATGTCAAGGTCGAAAATCGCCCCATCGATGACCAACAGGAGGCAATACCATGCAAGTCTTCAAGGTTCAGGGCATGACCTGCGGCCACTGCGTACGGGCGATCACCCATGCGGTGCAGGCGAAGGATTCGGCGGCGGACGTCCAGGTGGATCTTGGCGCCGGCGAAGTCCGGGTCGCCAGCCGGCTCGACAGCACCCAGGTACTCGAGGCGATCCGCGAGGAGGGCTACGGCGCCGAGCTGGCCTGACCCCAGTCGCGCACCAGGCCACGGAACATCGGCTCCAGCAGGTGTTCCGCGTCCGTATCCGGATCGAACAGGCGCGGGTCGCGCAACCAGTCGTTGAACAGGCCCAGGATCAGCGCGTGCAAGGCGCGCGAGGCGATCCTCGGGGTCATGCCCGGATGCAGCCGCACACGGCATTCGTCGCGGGCGAACAACTGCTCGCAGAGTTCGATGAACATCTGCACGAAGGCGTTGTTGCGTTCCTGCGCCTCGCGCAGTTCCTCGGTGAATTCGCAACGTTGCATCAGGATGGTCAGGATGCGGCGCTTCTTCTCCTGCGTCAGCAACGATTGCACGGCCTCCAGGCAGAGGTCGTAGAGCGAGCGCAGCGGGTCGCTGCCATCGCAGCCGGACAGGCGCTCGGTGAGTTGCTCCGGCGGCAGGCGTACCTGGTTGAGCATCTCGTTGAACAGGTGGGCCTTGTTCTGGAAGTGCCAGTAGACGGCGCCACGGGTCACCCCGGCGGCCCTGGCGATCTGTTCCAGGCTGGTATGGGACACGCCCTTTTCCAGGAACAGTTCCTCGGCGGCCAGGAGGATGGCCGTACGGGTTTTTTCAGAATCTTCCTTTGTGCGTCGCATGCTGTGCTGGGTAGTCGAATCGGTCTCGGCAACGGGGCGGGGAGTGTACCGATTTTAGCCGCGCTCGGGCGGACTCGAAGTATTTCGACACCACCTTTGTCTAATGCTGCTCATTCATGAGTCGTGGATTCCGCGGTTCCACGGTCTCCGGCCATGATCGGCGGGCGTCTTCGGTGTTATGCTGCGCGCTGCTTTTTCGGCGACTCCCCGGCTGTCCGTAGCATCTTCCCGCCAGTACCGGCCTTCAGGCCTGGAGCCGCCCGCCCTCACAGACGATTCAATGATAGGCGTCGTCGTCCCGCTTGCCGGGAGCCGCGCAGGGAAGTGCCTTGCCTGCCACCGACGCGCCCCGTGCCGAGCGATCCATGAACCTGCGCATCCTGCTGATACTGGGAGCCCTGAGCGCCTTCGGGCCACTGGCCATCGATTTCTACCTGCCGAGCTTCCCGACCCTGGCCAAGGCCTTCGCCACCGACGTCGAGCACGTCCAGCTGAGCCTGGCTGCCTACTTCGCCGGCCTGTCCATCGGCCAGTTGCTCTACGGCCCGGTGGCCGACCGCTATGGCCGGCGACTGCCGCTGCTGGTGGGGGTGAGTATCTTCACCCTGGCCTCGGCCGCCTGCGCCCTGGCGCCGAGCCTGGAGTGGCTGATCGCCGCGCGCTTCGTCCAGGCCCTCGGCGGCTGCGCCGGGATGGTCATCTCGCGGGCAGTGGTGCGTGACCTGTGCGATCCGATCGGCGCCGCCAAGGCGTTTTCCCAGTTGATGCTGGTGATGGGCCTGGCGCCGATCCTCGCCCCCGTGGCCGGCGGCCTGCTGCTGGACTGGCAGGGCTGGCAATCGATCTTCGTCTGCCTGACCCTGTTCGCCGCCCTGGCCGGCCTCGGCGTGGCGTTGTGGCTGCCGGAAACCATCCCGGCCGACGGCGAGCGACCGCCGCTGTCCGGCGCGCTGGGGCAGTACCGGCGGCTGTTCGCCGACCGCCTGTTTCTCGCCTATGGCCTTTCCGGCGGGGTGGCGATGGCCGGGATGTTCGCCTACATCGCCGGTTCGCCCTACGTGTTCATCCAGCTCTACGGGATTCCCGCCGAGCACTATGGCTGGCTGTTCGGCAGCAATGCCGCGGGCTTCATCGTCATGGCACAGGTCAACGCGCGGCTGCTGCGCTATCGCGGGCCGGCGTTCTGGCTGCGGCGGATCATCTGGGGCTACCTGGCGTGCGGCCTGGCCCTGCTGGGCATCGCTTCGCTGCAACCGGCCACGCTGTGGCCGCTGCTGGTTCCGCTGTTCGGATGCGTGGCCAGCCTCGGCTGCATCATTCCCAACGCTTCCGCCTGCGCCATGGCCGGACAGGGACAGCACGCCGGCAGCGCCTCGGCGCTGATGGGCAGCCTGCAGTTCAGCGTGGCGGCGGGCGCTTCGGCGCTGGTCGGCGTGCTCCACGACGGCACGGCGATCCCCATGACTCTGGTGATCGCCGTCTGCGGCGCGGTCGCGACCCTGCTCGCCTGGCAGACCGGGCGCCTGGAGCGCCAGGCCGCCTGAGCGCGGATCAGGCCGTTCGCTGTTTCAGTTCGGGCAGCACATGGGGCGCGCGCAGGCGCGCCTCGAGGCGGTCGACGAAACGCCGGGCCTCGCTTTCGCTACGGAAGTTGACGGCCTGCTGGTCGAGGCAGACTTGCCAGCATTGGCCTTTCGGGGTTTGCGACGGGCGGACGAGGATGTTCATGGCGATTCATCCATCGGGGCTGGAAAGGGAGCTTCAGTCTAGTCCTGTCGGCCCGGAAAACACTGACCGGGATCAGTTTGCCGACAACTGGTCGCCGCTTCGTTTACAGCCCCGCCGCAGAGCGCTTCAGGCTCCTCCCTCGCCCTGCCTTACCCGCTGCCGGTAGGCGCTCGGCGACAAACCCATGACCTTGCTGAACAGGCGCGAGAAGTAGTAGCTGTCGTCGTAGCCGACCGCCTGGCCGACCCGAGCCACGCTCTGGTCGCTGCTGTCCAGCAACTGGCAGGCGTACTCGATCTTCAGGTGCAGGAAGTGCTGGATAGGCGTACGGCCGGTGATCGCCTTGTAGCGACTGACGAAATGGAACTTCGACAGGTTGCAGAAGGCCGCCAGGCGTTCCAGTTCGAGGCGCGCATGCAGGTGTTCGCGCATGTAGGCGTGCAGCCCGTCGAGGTCCAGGCTGCCCTCGCGCAGCGGGCGCAGCAGCGGTAGCTGGCAGAGCAGGCTGCGCAGGCGGCTGGCGGCGAGCAGGAAGTGCTGGAAGCGGTAGCCGCTGTGGCGCACCTCCAGCAGTTGCTCGAAGCCGCCGAGCAGGGCGTGTTGCAGGCCCCAATGGCGCAGCGGGGTGTCGCGGTAGCCGGCGCTGTGTTGCAGCCAGGTGGCGCTGTCGCCGCGCAGGTGGGTCCAAAAGATGGTCCAGGGTTGGCGGTCGTCGGCGGCGTAGTCGTGGGCCATGCCCGGCGGCAGCCAGAGCAGGTCGCCGCTGCCGACCCGGTATTCGCGCCAGGCCTCGCCCTCGCGCACGCGCAACAGGCCCTGGCCTTCGCTGCAATAGATCAGCAGGTGCTCGTCATGGCGCTCGCGGCTCATGCGGTGGTCGCGGGCGCGCCGGTAGTGGCCCAGGGAGGTGGGGTAGAGGTCGCGGCTGAGCGGGTGGACCGCCAGTTTCTCCAGCAGCGCCGCCGGGATCGGCAAGCGCAGGCTGTCGGCCGGCAGGGGCCAGTCGGAGGTGTGCGACATGTCGGTAGCCGGCTCCGCAATATAGTCCATGAACAACACAATTTAGTCGATCTCGCGACCTTCCGCCCAGTGATAGCTTCTTGGCCAAAGCGAGGTCCGAATCGACCTCGTACCAGTCCGCCACAACAATAAAAGCCGGCCTGGCCGGTGCAGGAGGGTTCATGTCAGTCCCAGTCCGCCACCTCATCGCGGGAGCCTTCGTCGAAGGTCTCGGCGCCCAGCGCATCCCGGTCAGCAATCCCCTCGACAACAGCACCCTGGCGGAGATCGCCTGCGCCAGCGCGGAGCAGGTCGAGCAGGCGGTGGCCAGTGCCCGCGAAACCTTCGCCAGCTGGAAGGAAACCCCGGTTTCCGAGCGCGCGCGGGTGATGCTGCGTTACCAGGCGTTGCTCAAGGAACACCACGACGAACTGGCGAAGATCGTCTCCAGCGAGCTGGGCAAGACTTTCGAGGACGCCAAGGGCGACGTCTGGCGCGGTATCGAGGTGGTCGAGCACGCCTGCAACGTGCCCTCGCTGCTGATGGGCGAGACGGTGGAGAACGTCGCCCGCAACATCGACACCTACAGCATCACCCAGCCGCTGGGCGTGTGCGTTGGCATCACCCCGTTCAACTTCCCGGCGATGATCCCGCTGTGGATGTTCCCGCTGGCCATCGCCTGCGGCAACGCCTTCATCCTCAAGCCTTCCGAGCAGGTGCCGCTGACCAGCGTGCGGCTCGCCGAGCTGTTCCTCGAGGCCGGTGCGCCGAAGGGCGTGCTGCAGGTGGTGCATGGCGGCAAGGAACAGGTCGACCAGTTGCTCAAGCACCCGCAGGTGAAGGCGGTGTCCTTCGTCGGCTCGGTCGCCGTCGGCCAGTACGTCTACCACACCGGCACCGCGCACAATAAGCGCGTGCAGAGCTTCGCCGGGGCGAAGAACCACATGGTGATCATGCCCGACGCGGACAAGGCACAGGTCATCAGCAACCTGGTCGGTGCCTCGGTGGGCGCGGCCGGGCAGCGCTGCATGGCGATCTCGGTGGCGGTGCTGGTGGGGGCCGCCCGCGAGTGGATTCCGGAAATCCGCGACGCGCTGGCCAAGGTCCGCCCCGGCCCATGGGACGACAGCGGCGCCAGCTACGGCCCGGTGATCAACCCGCAGGCCAAGGCGCGCATCGAGCGCCTGATCGGCCAGGGCGTGGAGGAGGGCGCGCAACTGCTGCTGGATGGCCGCGGCTACAAGGTCGAGGGATACCCGGACGGCAACTGGGTCGGCCCGACGCTGTTCGCCGGGGTGCGCCCGGACATGGCGATCTACCGCGAAGAGGTGTTCGGCCCGGTGCTCTGCCTGGCCGAGGTCGACAGCCTGGAGCAGGCGATCCGCCTGATCAACGAAAGCCCCTACGGCAACGGCACCTCGATCTTCACCAGCTCCGGCGCCGCGGCGCGGACCTTCCAGCACCACATCGAGGTCGGCCAGGTGGGCATCAACATCCCGATCCCGGTACCGCTGCCGTTCTTCTCCTTCACCGGTTGGAAGGGCTCGTTCTACGGCGACCTGCACGCCTACGGCAAGCAGGGCGTGCGCTTCTACACCGAGACCAAGACCGTGACCGCGCGCTGGTTCGACAGCGACAGCGTGGCCGGGACCAACTTCTCGATCCAGATGCGCTGAAAGGGAGACGGACCGATGACCGACATCGCATTCCTCGGCCTGGGCAACATGGGTGGGCCGATGGCCGCCAACCTGCTCAAGGCCGGCCACCGGGTGAATGTCTTCGACTTGCAGCCCAAGGCCGTGCTGGGCCTGGTCGAGCAAGGCGCGCAGGGCGCCGATAGCGCCTTGCAGTGCTGCGAAGGCGCCGAAGTGGTGATCAGCATGCTGCCGGCCGGGCAGCACGTGGAAAGCCTGTATCTCGGCGACGACGGCCTGCTCGCGCGGGTCGCCGGCAAGCCCCTGCTGATCGACTGCTCGACCATCGCCCCGGAGACCGCGCGCAAGGTCGCCGAGGCCGCCGCGGCGAAGGGCCTGACCTTGCTCGACGCGCCGGTTTCCGGCGGCGTCGGCGGCGCCCGCGCCGGCACCCTGAGCTTCATCGTCGGCGGCCCCGCCGAAGGCTTCGCGCGGGCCCGGCCGATCCTCGAGAACATGGGCCGGAACATCTTCCACGCCGGCGATCACGGCGCCGGCCAGGTGGCGAAGATCTGCAACAACATGCTCCTCGGCATCCTCATGGCCGGCACCGCCGAGGCCCTGGCGCTGGGGGTGAAGAACGGCCTCGACCCGGCGGTGCTGTCCGAGGTGATGAAGCAGAGTTCCGGCGGCAACTGGGCGCTGAACCTCTACAACCCCTGGCCCGGGGTGATGCCGCAGGCGCCGGCGAGCAACGGCTATGCCGGCGGTTTCCAGGTGCGCCTGATGAACAAGGACCTCGGCCTGGCGCTGGCCAACGCCCAGGCGGTGCAGGCCTCGACGCCGCTCGGCGCGCTGGCGCGCAACCTGTTCAGCCTGCACGCCCAGGCCGATGCCGAGCACGAGGGGCTGGACTTCTCCAGCATCCAGAAGCTCTACCGCGGCAAGGACTGACCCCTACGACCAAAGGTTGATGGCGGGTGCCCGGCGCCCGCCCATACTCCAAGGCTCACTCACTGCTTCATCCCTAATAAGAACAATCAGAGGGCTGGAACATGACGTACCTGCAGCAGCACGCCCGCTCGATCGCCGAGCCGGCCGCGTTCTGGGCCGAACAGGCCCGTTCCCTGGCCTGGTACCAGGCGCCCGCGAACATCCTCGAAAGCCTGCCCGACGGCACCCATCGCTGGTTCGCCGATGGCCGTCTGAACAGCGCCTACCTGGCCCTCGACCGGCAGATCGAGGAGGGGCGCGGCGAACAGACCGCGCTGATCTACGACTCGCCGGTGACCGGCACCCAGGACCGCTACAGCTACCTGCGGCTGCGCGACGAAGTGGCGCGCCTGGCCGGCGCCCTGCGGGCCCTCGGGGTCGGCAAGGGCGACCGGGTGATCATCTACATGCCGATGGTGCCGCAGGCGGCCATGGCGATGCTCGCCTGCGCGCGCCTGGGCGCGGTGCATTCGGTGGTGTTCGGTGGCTTCGCTCCCTACGAGCTGGCTCTGCGTATCGACGACGCCACGCCGAAGCTGGTGCTCACCGCTTCCTGCGGGCTGGAGTTCGACCGGGTGATCGAATACAAGCCGCTGGTGGACAAGGCCCTCGAACTGGCGATCCACCAGCCTGCCCACGTCATGGTCTGGCAACGCCCGCAGGCGCCCGCGCGCCTGCACCCGGGCCGCGACCTGGACTGGCAGGACTGCCTCGCCGCCGCCGAGCCGGCCGATCCGCTGCCGGTGGCCAGCGGCGATCCGCTGTACATCATGTACACCTCGGGCACCACCGGTAAGCCCAAGGGTATCGTCCGCGACAACGGTGGCCACGCGGTCGCGGTGCGCTACGCGGTCCGCACTATCTACGGCATGCAGGCCGGCGACGTCTGGTGGGGGATCTCCGACGTCGGCTGGGTGGTCGGCCACTCGCTGATCGTCTACGGCCCGCTGATGTGCGGCTGTACCACGGTGTTCTACGAAGGCAAGCCGGTGCGCACGCCGGACGCCGGCGCCTACTGGCGGGTGATCGAAGAGCACAGGGTGAACAGCCTGTTCTGCGCGCCGACGGCGATCCGCGCGATCCGCAAGGAAGACCCGCATGGCGAACGGGTGAAGCGCTACGACCTGGGTTCGCTGCGCCACCTGTTCCTGGCCGGCGAGAAGCTCGACAGCAGCACCCAGCACTGGCTGGAGGAGCACACCGGGCGGCCGGTCCACGACCATTGGTGGCAGACCGAGACCGGCTGGCCGGTGACCGCGCCCTGCATCGGGATCGCCGGCCACGACCTGCGGGCCGGCTCGACCAACCGCGCGGTGCCCGGCTACCACGTGCAGGTGCTGGACGACGAAGGCCGGCCGCTGGGAGCGAACCGCCAGGGCGCGATCGTCATCGCCCTGCCGTTGCCGCCGGGCTGCGCGCAGACCCTCTGGGGCGACCACCCGCGCTACCTGCAGGCCTACCTGGGCAACTATCCCGGCTACTACCACACCGGCGACGGCGGTTATCTCGACGAGGACGGCTTCGTCTACATCATGGGGCGCACCGACGACGTGATAAACGTTTCCGGGCATCGCCTCTCCACCGGCGAGATGGAGGAACGCGTGGCGCAGCACCAGGCGGTTGCCGAGTGCGCGGTGATCGGCGTGCGGGACGAACTCAAGGGCCACGTGCCGCTGGGCCTGGTGGTGCTCAAGGACGATGCCGGGATCGCCGCCGAGCAACTGCAGCGCGAGCTGGTGGCGCTGGTCCGCGAACAGATCGGCGCGCTGGCCTGCTTCCAGCGGGTGGTGGTGGTCAAGCGGCTGCCGAAGACCCGCTCCGGGAAGATCCTCCGCGCGGTGCTGCGCAAGATCGCCGATGGCGAGGACTACGCGGCGCCATCGACCATCGACGACCCGACGATCCTTGGCGAGATCGAGGCTGCGCTGAGGGTGCGCAAGGCGGGATAGCAAAGGCCAGGGGCACGGCGGTAGGGTGGAAAACGCCGCGCCCCGTGGTCCTGCCGTTCAGAACCCTTCGAGAACGATCTTGCCCTTGGCCCGGCCGCTCTCCAGCAGCGCGTGGGCGCGGCGCAGGTTGGCCGCGTCGATGCGGCCGAAATGCTCGCCGACGGTGGTCTTCAACACGCCTTCGTCGATCAGCCCGGCGACCCGCTCCAGCAGCCGGTGCTGCTCGATCATGTCGTCGGTCTGGAACATCGAGCGGGTGTACATGAACTCCCAGTGCAGCGACAGGCTCTTCTGCTTCAGCTTGCCGATGTCCAGCGACGCCGGGTCGTCGATCAGCGCCAGGCGGCCTTGCGGGCGCAGCGCGGCGACGATCTGTTCGAGGTGCTGGTCGGTGTGGGTCAGGCTGGCGACGTGGCTGACCTCGGCGACACCGATCCGCTTCAGCTCTTCGGCCAGCGGCTTGCCGTGGTCGATCACATGGTGCGCGCCGAGGTCGCGGACCCAGGCCTGGGTCTCTGCGCGCGAAGCGGTGCCGATCACGTTCAGGCCGGTCAGTTGCCGGGCCAGTTGGACCAGGATCGAACCGACCCCGCCGGCGGCACCGACCACCAGCAGGCTCTGGCCCTGGTCGGCCTTGCCTTCGGCGATCTGCAAGCGCTCGAAGAGCAGTTCCCAGGCAGTGATGGTGGTCAGCGGCAGGGCCGCGGCCTGGGCGAAGTCGAGGCTTTTCGGCAGGTGCCCGGCAATGCGCTCGTCGACCCGATGCAGCTCGCTGTTGCTACCGGGGCGGGTGATGTCCCCGGCGTACCAGACCCGATCGCCAGGACGGAACAGGCTGACCTCGCTGCCGACCGCGCGCACCACGCCCGCCGCGTCCCAGCCCAGCACCTTGGCCTGGCCGGCTTCCGGCTGGGCGCGCTGGCGGACCTTGGTATCCACCGGGTTGACCGAGATGGCGCGGACCTCCACCAGCAGGTCGCGCGGGCCCGGCGTGGGCTCGGGCAGTTCGAGGTCGAGCAGGGCGTCGGGATGGTCGATGGGCAGGGATTGGTAGTAACCGACAGCTTTCATGGGAACTCCGGGAAACGGGCCTCAGGCGAGGCGATAGAGTTGGTCGATCTTCACGTTCTGCAGCAGGGCTTCGTTGCCGCGGCTGAAGCGCAGGAAGTGTTCGGTGTTCTGGTGCCGCTCCAGGGCGGCGTCGTCGCGCCACTGCTCGATCATGTAGAACAGGTGGGAGTCGTGGCGGTCCTGGTGCAGGTCGTACTGCAGGCAACCAGCCTCGGCGCGCGACGGGGCGACCAGGGCGCGCAATTCGCGTTCCAGGGCCTCGGCGTGGCCGGGGGCGGCGGTGATGGTGGCGATCAGGGTGAGGGGTGTGCTCATGGTGGGTTCCTTCGATGGGGCGGAGTCAGGATGGGCTATTTCAAATCGCTGAAAAACAGGCTATCAGGGAAGACTCTTTCAAAGGAATCTTGAAAATGCTGCGTTACGACGACCTCCAAGTGTTCGTCCACACCAGCGACAGCGGCTCGTTGTCCGCCGCCGCGCGCCAGTTGGAGATTTCCCCGGCGGTGGCCAGCGCGGCGCTGAAGCGCCTGGAAAGCGAGCTGGAGGTACGCCTGTTCGCCCGCTCCACCCGCAGCCTGCGCCTGACTCCCGAGGGCGACGCGTTCCTCCTGCATGCCCGCGCCTCGTTGCGCAGCCTGGAGGAGGGGCGCCGGTTGCTGCAGGGCGGCAAGGACCAGATCGCCGGGGTACTGCAGCTTTCCGCGCCCTCCGACTTCGGCCGCAACCTGCTGCTGCCATGGCTCGACGAGTTCCAGGCGCGCTATCCGCAACTGAGCCTGCGCCTGCTGCTCGGCGACCGGGTGACCGATCTCTACCGGCAACCGGTGGACGTGGCGATCCGCTACGGCGCACCGGCCGACTCCAGCCTGGTCGCCCTGCCGCTGGCGCCGGACAACCGGCGAGTGCTCTGCGCCGCGCCGGGCTACCTGGCGGAGCGCGGCGAGCCGCGCCAGCCGGACGACCTGCGCGAGCACAATTGCCTGCTCTACCAACTCGGCGGCCGGGTACACGACCGCTGGGCGTTCCAGCGGGGCCGCCGCAGCCTGACCCTGACGGTCGCCGGCGACCGGGTCTGCGACGACGCTGACGTGGTGCGGCGCTGGGCCCTGGCCGGCAAGGGGCTGGTCTACAAGTCCTGGCTGGACGTGGCCGAGGACGTGCGCGCCGGGCGCCTGCGCCTGCTGCTGCCGGACTGGCAGGGCGAGGCGACGCCGATGAACCTCTTGTGTACCCACCGCGCCCAGTTGACCCGCCCGGTGACCCTCTTGCGCGCGTTCGTGCGCGAGCGTTGCGACGCATTGCTGGCGGAGGCTCCATGGACGAGGAACTGAACCGGGCGGCGAGCCTGGCCATCGAGCTGGCGGACGTGGACAGCGCCGCGCGCTTGCACGAACGCCTGCGCGAGGCCCTGGCGTTGCCGCCGTGGTACGGATGCAACTGGGATGCCTTCTGGGACGCCATCAGCGGCCTGGTGCCGATGCCCCGGCGATTGCGTCTGCAAGGCTGGAGCGACTTCGCCCGGCGCCTGCCGGAGGAAGCGGCGCAGCTTTCGGTCTGCCTGGAGGCGTTGCGCGAGACGTACCCGCAACTGGCGCCGGAAGTCCTGCGCGACGCTTGATCAGTCCCAGCCGAACAGCTCGGCGGCGTTGCGGCTGCTGCTCGCCGCCAGTTCCTCGGCGTCGACCCCGCGCAGCTCGGCGAGGGCGCGGCAGATGTCCGGCAGGTGCTCCGGACTGTTGCGCTGGCCGGGATGCATCGATGGCGCCATGTCCGGCGCATCGGTTTCCAGCACGATGGCCTCGGCCGGCAGCTCCGCCGCCACCTTGCGCAGGCGGTTGGCCTGCGGCCAGGTCGGCGCGCCGCCGAGGCCGAGGCGGAAGCCGAGCTTGAGGTACTCGCGGGCTTCCTCGCGGCTGCCGGCGAAGGCATGGATGATGCCACGGCGCTCCAGGCGGATGCGCTTGAGGGTGGCGATGGTCGCCGCGTGGGCGCGGCGCACGTGGATCAGCGCCGGCAGGCGGAATTCCGCGGCTAGCCGCAGTTGGGCCTCGAACAGCGCCTGCTGGGCGTCGCGGTCGAGGTGTTCCAGGTAGTAGTCCAGGCCGATCTCGCCGACCGCGCAGAGCTTCGTCTCGCCGCGCAGGCGTTGCAGCCACTGGCGCAGGTCGTCCAGGTGCTGCGGGCGGTGCCGCGCCAGGTAGACGGGGTGCAGGCCGAGCGCCGCGTACAGGCCATCCTCGGCCTGCGCCAGGTCCCAGACCCGTTGCCAGTTCTCGCGGTAGACGCCGAGCACCACCTGGCGCTCGACCCCCAGCGCGCGGCTGCGTTGCAGCAGCGCGGCGCGGTCGGCGTCGAAGTCCGGGAAGTCGAGGTGGTTGTGGGTGTCGACCAGGCGCATGGCGGCCGGCTCAGTCGCGCAGCTTGAGTTGCCGGGGGACGGCGTGCAGGCCCGGCCGGTAGTCGTTCTCCTCGACCGCGCGGAGCGCCAGTTCGAGGGCGTTGGCGGCGATCAGCGCGTGCTGCTGGTAGATCGAGTTGACCTTCAGCGGCACGAAGTCGAGCAACTGGGTGTCGCCGAAGGTCGCCACCCGCAAGCCTTCGGGCCAACCGTCGGCGCGCGCCTGGAACACATCGAAGACGCCTTCGAGGAGTACATAGGCAGTGGTCACCAGGGCGTCGGGCAGGTAGCCCAGGCGCTCGAGCAATTGCTCCATCAGGCGGCGTCCGCACTCGCGGCTGAACACCTCGGCATGCTCGACGATGACCTCGCCGCGGAAGTCCTTCAGCGCCTGGCGGAAGCCGGCGGCGCGGTCGTGGCTGATGATCAGGTCCGCCCGCGCGCCGAGCAGGGCGATATGGCGCGGCGCCGGTTGCAACAGGGTTTCGGTGAGGCGGCGCGCGGCGTCCTGGTCGTCGCTGATCACCGAGGCGAAGCGCTGCGGGTCGAGCTGGCGGTCGATGGCCACCACCGGCAGGCCTTCGGCGACCAGCCGGGCATGGGTATCATCCCCGGCCGGCAGGCAACTGGCGACGATCAGCGCGTCGCAGCGGCGCGCGCGGAACAGGTTGACCACCTGGCGCTCGGTCTCCGGCTCGTCGTCGGAGCAGGCGATCAGCAACTGGTAGCCGCGCGCCCGGGCGCCTTGTTCGAGTTGCTTGGCGAGGCGGGCGTAGCTGGGGTTTTCCAGGTCCGGGAGGATGAAGCCGAGGGTGCGGGTCTGCCCGCGGCGCAGGCCGGCGGCCTGCTGGTCCGGCTGGTAGCCGTGTTCCTCGACCACGGCAAGCACGCGCTCGACGGTGGCGGCGCTGATGCGCCGCTGGGCGGCCTTGCCATTGATGACGTAGCTGGCGGTGGTCACCGAGACCCCGGCCAGGCGGGCGATATCACTGAGTTTCAAACCGATCTCTACTGGAGGCGACGACAAGTTGGGCTTCAAGGATCAATCATTATCGGGTAACGTGCCAATTTAATTAAGTGAATCGATTCAGCAAAAGATTCCGGCGAAGCCGGCGCCCCCTGCCCCAGGCTGCCTCGCGCAGCCCGAACGCGGCGCCGCCTACGCTATGGCAGGTCAATGACAACAAGCGGATCACCGCCCCAGGCTGTACGGAAGGCTCCCGCGAGCCGCTTTCCGCTACCGCCGGCACATCCCGCGCCCGCGCCTCGGCGCGGCGGGACGATCCGGACGTGAGACGGGGAGCCGTTCGCTCCTGAGGAGGTTTCCATGCTCGAACTCGATACCCGGCAGATCCGCATGGGCCAGCGCGCCGCGGACAAGGCCGAAGCCCTGCGCCTGCTCGGCGCGGCGCTGGTCGCCGACGGCCTGGCCGCGCCCGGCTATGCCGAGGGCCTGAAGGCGCGCGAGGCACAAGGCTCCACCTACCTCGGCCAGGGCATCGCCATACCCCATGGGACCCCGGATACCCGCGAGCTGGTCTTCAGCACCGGTGTGCGCCTGCTGCAATTCCCCGAGGGAGTGGACTGGGGCGATGGCCAGCAGGTCTACCTGGCCATCGGCATCGCGGCGAAGTCCGACGAACACCTGCAGCTCCTGCAATTGCTCACCCGCGCCCTCGGCGAGGCCGACCTGGGACCGGCGCTGAGCGCGGCCGCCAGCGCCGAGGAAGTCCTCGGCCTGTTGCAGGGCGCGCCGCAGGAACTGGCGCTGGACGCACAACTGGTCGGCCTCGGCCAGAACGCCGAGGACCTCGACGAACTGGCCTGGCTCGGCGCGCGCCTGTTGAAGAAGGCCGGCTGCGTGGAGAACGGCTTCGCCGCCGTGCTCCAGCAGACTGAACCGTTGCCGCTGGGCGACGGGCTGTGCTGGTTGCACAGCGAACAATTGGTGAAGCGCCCCGGGCTGGCCTTCGTCACTCCGGCGCAACCGTTGCAGCACCAGGGGCAACTGGTCACCGGGCTGTTCTGCCTGGCCAGCCTGGGCGAAGCGCACCAGGCGCTGCTCGAACGCCTGTGCGACCTGTTGCTGGAAGGGCGTGGCGCCGAGCTGGTGCGCGCCACCAGCAGCCGCAGCGTACTCGCGGCGCTCGGTGGCGAGCTGCCGCCGGACTGGCCCAGCGCGCGAGCGGTCCTGGCCAACCCGCATGGCCTGCATGCCCGCCCGGCGCAGGCGCTGGCGCAGCTGGCCAAGGGTTTCGCCGGCGAGATCCGGGTACGCCTGGCCGACAGCGAGGCGGCCCCCGTCTCGGCGAAGAGCCTGAGCAAGCTGCTCGCCCTCGGCGCGCGACGCGGCCAGACGCTGGAGTTCAGCGCCGAGCCGGCGATCGCCGAGGACGCGCTGCCAGCCTTGCTGGCCGCGGTGCGCGAGGGGCTCGGCGAGGAGGTCGAAGCGCTGGCGGAGGAGGCCTTGCCCGATGCCGTCGGCGAGGCGGAAGAGGATGCCCGGCCGGCGCCGCTGCGCGCCGGCGAGCGCCTGCAGGCAATCGCCGCGTCGCCGGGCATCGCCAGTGGTCCGGCGCATGTCCAGGTGGCGCAGCGCTTCGAGTTCCAGCCGCGCGGCGAGTCGCCGGCCCATGAACGCGAGCGCCTGCTGCGGGCCAAGCGGGCGGTGGACGAGGAGATCGTCGGCCTGGTCGAACGCAGCACGGTGAAGGCGATCCGCGAGATTTTCGTCACCCACCGGGAGATGCTCGACGATCCGGAACTGGCCGAGCAGGTGCAACTGCGCCTGAATCGCGGCGAAAGCGCCGAAGCGGCCTGGAGTCGGGTGGTGGAAGACAGCGCGGCGCAACAGGAGGCGCTGCACGACGCGCTGCTCGCCGAGCGCGCCGCCGACCTCCGCGACCTCGGCCGGCGGGTGCTGGCCAGGCTCTGCGGGGTGGAGGCGCCGCGCGAGCCGGAGCAGCCGTACATCCTGGTGATGGACGAGGTCGGCCCCTCCGATGTCGCCCGCCTCGACGCCCAGCGGGTCGCCGGCATCCTCACGGCGCGCGGCGGCGCCACTTCGCACAGCGCGATCATCGCCCGCGCCCTCGGCATTCCGGCATTGGTCGGCGCCGGCGCGGCGGTGCTCGGCCTGGAGCCTGGCACGGCACTGCTGCTGGATGGCGAGCACGGCTGGCTGCAGGTGGCGCCGAGCACCGAACAGTTGCAGCAGGCCGCCGCCGAGCGCGACGCCCGCCAGCAGCGCCAGGCCCGCGCCGACGCGCAGCGGCTGGAGCCTGCGCGGACCCGCGATGGCCACGCGGTGGAAGTCTGCGCCAACCTTGGCGACACCGCCGGCGCCGCGCGCGCGGTGGAGCTGGGCGCCGAGGGCGTTGGCCTGCTGCGCACCGAGTTCGTCTTCATGAACAACGCCCGCGCGCCGGACCTGGCGACCCAGGAAGCGGAATACCGTCGGGTGCTCGACGCCCTCGACGGACGTCCGCTGGTGGCGCGGACCCTGGATGTCGGCGGGGACAAGCCGCTGCCGTACTGGCCGATTCCCCACGAAGAGAATCCCTATCTGGGCCTGCGCGGTATCCGCTTGACCCTGCAGCGACCGCAGATCCTCGAGACCCAGTTGCGCGCGCTGTTCCGCGCTGCCGGGGAGCGGCCGCTGCGGGTGATGTTCCCGATGGTCGGCAGCCTCGACGAATGGCGCCAGGCGCGTGACCTGGCGCTGCGCCTGCGCGAGGAAATCCCGCTGGCCGACCTGCAACTGGGGATCATGGTCGAGGTGCCCTCGGCGGCGTTGCTCGCGCCGGTGCTGGCCCGCGAGGTGGACTTCTTCAGCGTCGGCACCAACGACCTGACCCAGTACACCCTGGCTATCGATCGCGGCCACCCGAGTCTTTCGGCCCAGGCCGACGGCCTGCATCCGGCGGTGCTGCAACTGATCGACATGACCGTCCGCGCCGCCCACGCCGAGGGCAAGTGGGTCGGCGTCTGCGGCGAACTGGCGGCCGACCCGCTGGCGTTGCCGCTGCTGGTCGGCCTGGGAGTGGACGAGCTGAGCGTCTCGGCGCGCAGCATCGCCCTGGTCAAGGCCGGCGTGCGCGAACTGCAGCTGGTCGCTGCGCGCGGCCTGGCCCGCAAAGCCCTGGGCCTGGCGAGCGCCGCCGAGGTCCGGGCCCTGGTGGAAGCGGAGGTGCAGTAATGGCGCGGATCCTGACGATTACCCTGAACCCTGCGCTGGACCTCACCGTGCGCCTGCGCCAGCTGGAACTGGGGGCGGTTAACCGCAGCGAGGCGGTGCTGACCCAGGCCGCCGGCAAGGGTCTGAACGTCGCCCAGGTGCTTGCCGACCTCGGCCATCGGTTGACGGTCAGCGGCTTCCTCGGCGAAGACAACCAGCCGCCGTTCACCGCCATGTTCCAGCGTCGTGGCTTCGCCGATGCGTTCGTCCGGGTGCCGGGCGAAACCCGCAGCAACATCAAGCTGGCCGAGCGCGGCGGGCGCGTCAGCGACCTCAACGGGCCGGGCCCGGAGGCCGACGAGCGAGCCCAGGCGGCGTTGCTCGAACGCCTCGACCGGCTTGCCGGGGAGCACGAGCTGGCGGTGGTCGCCGGCAGCCTGCCGCGCGGGGTCGAGCCGGAATGGCTGGGCGAACTGCTGCGGCGCTTGCGGCGCCTCGGCCTGAAGGTCGCCTTCGACAGCAGCGGCGCGGCCCTGCGCGAAGGTGTGAAGGCTGCGCCGTGGATGATCAAGCCGAACCTCGAGGAACTGGCCGATCTCTGCTCGGCGCCGATGGATGACCTGGTCGCACAGCGCCAGGCGGCCGAACGTCTGCGCCAGGACGGGGTAGGCCAGGTGGTGATTTCCCAGGGCGCCGCGGGGGTCAACTGGTTCGCCGCCGAGGGTGCCTGGCAGGCGCGGCCGCCGGCGGTGGAAGTGGCCAGCACGGTGGGCGCCGGCGATTCCCTGCTGGCCGGCATGCTGCACGGGCTGGCCAGCGGCTGGCCGGCCGAGCGGGTGCTGCGTCAGGCCACCGCCATCGCCAGCCTGGCGGTAACCCAGTTCGAGTTCGGCATCGGCGATCCGCAGCGCCTGGCGCGGATCGAAGCGGGCGTCGTGGTGCAGCCATTGGTCGAGGAGGCCTGAGATGAAACTAGCGATTGTCACCGCCTGCCCTGGCGGACAGGTCACCAGCGTGCTCGCCGCGCGCCTGCTGCGGGGCGCCGCCGAGCGCCTGGGCTGGGAAACCTGCGTCGAGGCGAATGCCGGGTCGAGGCCCGAGGGCGAACTGAGCGCCGAACAGATCGCCGAAGCCGACTGGGTCCTGCTGGTCGGCGTCGAGCCGCTGGCGGCGGCGCGTTTCGTCGGCAAGCCGGTGTATCGCGCGCGTCCCGCCGAGGCGCTGGCCGATCCGCGCGCCTTCCTCCAGCGGGCCGCCGCCCTGGCGAGCGTGGAGGTCGCCGGGGACGAGGCCGGCCTGGTTGCGCCGGAGGCCGGAGCGGCACCGCGGATCGTCGCGGTGACCGCCTGTCCGACCGGCGTGGCGCACACCTTCATGGCCGCCGAGGCGTTGCAGCTCGCGGCGGGGCAACTGGGCTTCGCGTTGCAGGTCGAGACCCAGGGCTCGGTCGGCGCGCGCAACCCGCTCGACCCGGCGGACATCGCCGCCGCCGACGTGGTCCTGCTGGCCGCCGACATCGACGTGGACACGGCCCGTTTCGCCGGCAAGAAGATCTACCGTTGCGGCACCGGCGTGGCCCTCAAGCAGGCCCGCGCGACGCTCGAGCGGGCGCTGGCGGAAGGGCAGGTCGAGAGCGCGGGCGCAGCCAGCGCGGTGGTCGCCAGGGACGAGAAGCGCGGGGTGTACAAGCACCTGCTGACCGGGGTGTCGTTCATGTTGCCGATGGTGGTCGCGGGCGGCCTGCTGATCGCCCTGTCGCTGGCCTTCGGCATCGATGCCTACAAGCAGCCGGGCAGCCTGGCGGCGGTGCTGAGGACGGTCGGCGACACGGCTTTCGTCCTGATGGTGCCGATGCTCGCCGGCTACATCGCCTATTCCATCGCCGACCGCCCGGGCCTGGCGCCGGGCATGCTCGGCGGCCTGCTCGCCGGGACCCTCGGCGCCGGGTTCATCGGCGGGATAGTCGCCGGCTTCATCGCCGGCTATGCGGCGCGGGCCATCAGCCACGGGCTGAGGCTGCCGGCGAGCCTGGAAGCGCTGAAGCCGATCCTGGTCATCCCGTTGCTGGCCAGCCTGGTCACCGGCCTGCTGATGCTCTACGTGGTCGGCAAGCCGGTGGCCGGGATGCTCGCGGCACTGACCGGGTTCCTCGACGGCATGGGTACCTCCAATGCCATCCTCCTCGGCCTGCTGCTCGGCGGGATGATGTGCGTCGACCTCGGCGGACCGGTCAACAAGGCCGCCTACGCCTTTTCCGTCGGCCTGCTCTCGTCGCACAGCTACGCGCCGATGGCGGCGGTGATGGCGGCGGGCATGGTGCCGCCGATCGGCATGGGCCTGGCGACCCTGCTGGCGCGGCGCAAGTTCGCCGAGAGCGAGCGGCAGGCCGGCAAGGCAGCCTCGGTGCTGGGGCTGTGCTTCATCTCCGAAGGCGCCATCCCGTTCGCCGCCAAGGACCCGTTGCGGGTGATCCCGGCGAGCATCGCCGGCGGCGCGCTGACCGGCGCCCTGTCGATGTATTTCGGCTGCAAGTTGCAGGCGCCTCACGGCGGGTTGTTCGTGATGCTGGTGCCCAACGCGATCAACCACGCCCTGGCGTACCTGCTGGCGATCGTCGCCGGCAGCCTGCTTACCGGGCTGCTCTACGCCGTGCTCAAGCGCGGCGCCGAGCCGGGACTGGCGTTGGGGACCTCGTCCTCGCGGGAGCCGGCGGCTGGCGGATAGCCGCGAGGCGGTCATGCGCCCTACGCCACCTGAGCGACGTGGCAGAGGGTAGGGCGAATAACGCCGCAGGCGTTATCCGCCGAGACTCCGGAGAACCGGCGGATAACCGCAAGCGGTTATTCGCCCCAGCGGTCGATCCGACCTGGGGCGGCTTCAGGCCTGGCGCAACAGGCGCACGCCATCTTCCTGTGCGAGGCTGGCCTCGTTGATCGGCAACGAGCAGGACTGCCCGCGTCCCATCGGGTAGTAGTGGAAGCCGTGGCGGGCCATGCGCTCGGGGTCGTAGAGGTTGCGCCCGTCGAAGATCACCGGGGCCTTCAGGCGCTCCTTGAGCAGCTCGAAATCCGGTGCCTTGAATTGCTGCCACTCGGTGCAGATGACCAGCGCATCGGCGCCTCCCAGGGTCGCCTCGGGGGTGCCCATCAGGCTCAGGCGTTCGTCGTGGCCATAGAGCCGCTGGGTTTCCTGCATGGCTTCGGGATCGTAGGCGCGCACCTGCGCGCCGTGGCGCCAGAGCGCTTCCATCAGTTCGCGGCTGGGCGCGTCGCGCATGTCGTCGGTGTTCGGCTTGAAGGCCAGGCCCCAAAGGGCGAAGGTCTTGCCGCGCAGGTCGCCGTCGTAGAACACCCGGATGCGTTCGAACAGCTTGTGCTTCTGCCGCCGGTTGATCGCTTCCACTGCCTGCAACAGGTCGCTGGAGCAATGCGCCTGCTCGGCGCTGTGGATCAGCGCGCGCATGTCCTTGGGGAAGCAGGAGCCGCCGTAGCCGCAGCCGGGGTAGATGAAGTGGTAGCCGATCCGCGGGTCGGCGCCGATGCCCTGGCGCACCGCCTCGATGTCGGCACCGAGGTGTTCGGCCAGTTCGGCGATCTGGTTGATGAAGCTGATCTTGGTCGCCAGCATGCCGTTCGCCGCGTACTTGGTCAGTTCGGCGCTGCGCAGGCCCATGAACAGCATGCGGTCGTGGTTGCGGTTGAACGGCTCGTAGAGTTCGCGCATCACCTGGCGCACCTCTTCGTTGTCGCAGCCGACCACGATGCGGTCCGGGCGCCGGCAGTCGGCGACGGCGGAGCCTTCCTTGAGGAATTCCGGGTTGGAGACGATCTCGAATTCCAGCTCGCGTCCGTCGGCTTCCAGGCGCCGCTCGATGTGCGCGCGCAGGCGGTCGCCGGTGCCTACCGGGACGGTCGATTTCTCCACCACGATGACGGGCTTGCGGCGGTGCTCGGCGATGGCATCGGCCACCGCGAAGACCGCGCCGAGATCGGCCGCGCCGTCCTCGCCAGGCGGGGTGCCGACCGCAATGAACTGCACCCGGCCGTGTTCCACGGCCAGGCGCGCATCGCTGCTGAAACGCAGGCGGCCGCTGTCCAGGCCTTCGCGCAGCAAGGCGTCGAGCCCGGGTTCGTAGATGCTGGCGAGGCCCTGCGCGAGGCGTTCGACCTTGTTCCGGTCGATGTCCATGCACAGTACATCGTGGCCCACTTCGGCGAGGACGGCGGCCTGCACCAGTCCTACATAGCCACTGCCGAATACGCTGATCTTCATGGTGCTTTCCTCGACGGATGATGCGCGGGCGCGGCAGCGGTGCGGCGGGCGTTGACGGTCAACACGCCGAGCACCACCAGGCCTACGCCCAGGGTCTTGCTGGTACTGAAGGTTTCATCGAACGCCGGCAGGCTCGCCGCCAGCAGGTAGACCAGCGCGTAGCTGGCGCTCAACAGGCTGTAGGCGCGGCCCAGCGGCAGGTGGCGCAGGGCGGCCAGCCAGCACAGCAGGGAGGCGGCGTAGGCTGCCACCGCCAGGGCTACCGCGAGCAGCGCGGCGCGCTCCGGCGTTTGCCCGGCCCAGGCTTCCGGTAGCGGCAGGCGGCTCATGCCCCAGCGCATGCCGAGCTGGGCGGCGCTGGCCAGCAGCATGCTGCCCAGCGCCGCCAGCCAGCCGCGTAGCGCGTTCATGCGCTCCTCCCGAGCAGGGCCACGCCGGCGACGATCAGCAACAGGCCGGCGAGGTGGCGGCGATCCACCGGCTCATCGAAGACGAAGCGTGCCGCCAGGGTGACCAGGACGAAGTTCAGCGCCAGCATCGGATAGGCGCTGCCGACTTCCACCCGTTGCAGGAGCAGCAGCCAGCAGAGCAGGCCGAGCCCGAGGGCGAGCAGCGCCAGCCACGGCCACGGACTGCGCAGGCGCGCCGTCCAGCCGTCGGCGGCGACCAGGCGCCAGTGCTCCACGGTGAGCTTCTGCGCAACCTGGCCGAGGCCGGTCATGAGCAGGGTGGCGAGCAGCAGTGCGGCGCTCATGGGCGCACCTGCGGCAGGATCGCCAGGACCAGGTTGCCGTTCCGGTAGCGTTCGCCGTCGCCCGGCAACAGCGCCAGCTGGTAGCGGTCGCTGGCGCTGTTGATCCGCAGCAGCACGGCAACCGAGCCGTCCTGGCGTGCCTGCCAGAGCCACTGGCGGATGTCTGCCAAGGGCACGCTGCGCTGGCTGTGCTCGGGGTAGGAGAGGCCGTACTTCAGCTCGCCGCGCGTGTCGTAGAGCGTCACGTCGCTACGACGCAGGCGCCAGGCGAGGGCCGAGGCGGCGCCGAGGTCGTTGCTCAGCAGATGGTGGGCGCCGGTCAGTTCGTCGAGGTGTTCGGCGACGAACAGGTCGGGGGTCTTGTTCTGCACCACATGATTGGGCATCGCTGCCGGCAGCAGCGCGATCAGCACCCAGCTCGCCAGCAGCGGCGCGGCCCAGGCGCGTAGCGGGTAGCGCCACTGGGCGAGGCCGGCGGCGGCCCAGGCGCCGATCACCAGCAGGACCAGGAACAGCTCGAAGGGTTCTTCCTGGTACACCGGCTTGCGCAGTTGCAGGTAGGCCAGGGCCGCCAGCGCGAGGAGCGCCAGGCCCAGGTTGAGCAGCCCGTTGCCGCGCAGCGCGACGCTGTTCCCCAGGCGCAGCCGCTGCACCAGGGCGTGGCCCATGAGCAGTGCCAGCGGCAGCAGGCAGGGCATGATGTAGGTCGGCAGCTTGCCCCGGCTCAGGCTGAAGAACGCCAGCGGCAACAGCAGCCATAGCGCCAGGAAGACCACCGGCGCTTGGCGCCGCTCGTGCCAGGCCTGGCGCAGCGCGCTCGGCAGCAGGCCGCTCCAGGGCAGGCAGGAGACCGCCAGCAACGGCAGGTAGAACCACCACGGGCGAGAGTGCTGGGCGTCTTCGCCGGCGAAGCGGCGGATGTGTTCGTGCCAGAAGAAGAACCGCCAGTAGTCCGCTTCCCGCGCATGCACGGCGAGCGCCCAGGGCAGGCAGACGAGCAGCGCCGCCAGCACCGCCAGCGCGCCGTAGCCAAGCAGCTCGCGCCAGCGCCGCTGCCAGAGCATGTAGGGCAGGGCGACCAGCACCGGCAGCAGCCAGGCGAGGAAGCCCTTGGTCAGGAAGCCCATGCCGCAGGCGAGGCCGAGCAGGGTCCAGCCAAGCAGGCGCGCGCGGCGGCTCCCCGCGTCGAGGGCATGCCACAGCGCCACCAGGCTCAGGTTGACCCAGAAGGTGAATTGCGGGTCGAGGTTGGCATAGCCGGACTGCCCGGCGATCAAGCCGAAGCTGGCGTAGAGCAGCGCGCACGCTAGGCTGGTGCGTGGGTCGCGCCACAGGCGGCGGGCCAGCAGGTAGGCGAGCAGGACGCTGAGGGCGGTGGCGACGACCGAGGCGATGCGCACGCCGAACAGGTTTTCGCCGAAGACCGCCTGGCCGAGGGCGATCATCCAGTAGCCGGCGACCGGCTTCTCGAAGTAGCGCAGGCCGAGGAAGTGCGGCGACACCCAGTCGCCGCCCAGCAGCATCGCCTGGCTGATCTGCGCGTAGCGGGTCTCGTCGGGAATCCACAGGCCATGGTTGCTCAATGGAACCAGGTAGAACAGGCCGAAGGCGATCAGCAGCAGCGAACAGGTCTGGCGGCGGCTCATGGCTGGCGCACTCCCAGCCAGCCCTCGCGGCCGGCCAGGCGGCCGCGCACCAGTTCGGCCATCGGCAGGCTGCGCGGATCGTCCGGCAGCAGTTCGCCCAACGGTCGGAAGCGGATGCCGCGCCGTTCGGCGCGCCGCAGCAGTTCGCGGAACGCCGGGGCGAGGAGCAGCCCCTCGACCTCGGCGTGGATGGTGTAGACGTTGTCGCGGCCAGCGGCGAAGCGTTCCAGGATGAAGTCGTTGTAGGCCTCGCGCGGCAGGCCGGGACCGACCACCTCGTCGAAGGTCGGCAGGTTCACCGGCACCTGCGGGATGCCGGGGCTGCCGTCGGCCAGGCGCGGGCGGAACGCGCCGCGTCCGCGGCAGTCGCTGTTGTAGCGGAAGCCGAAGGGCTGCTTGGCCTCGACCACCCGGCCGTCGGCGCGCCAGCCGGCGGCGGCGGAACAACGCACCGGCTGGCCGAGGATGTCCGCCAGGCAATCGCTGCCGCGGCGGATCTGCTCGCCGAGCTGCTGCACGCTCCAGACGCCGGCGTGGGTCTGCCAGGCATGGTGGTCCCAGGCGTGCAGGCCGACCTCGTGGCCGGCGGCCTGGGTCCGCCGCATCAGCGGGCCGAGTTCGCGGCCGATCGGCTTGCCCGGCCAGGCGGTGCCGGCCAGCAGGATGTCCCAGCCATACAGGCTGGCGGCGCGCGAGCGGAGCATCTTCCAGAAGAACGCCGGGCGCGCCAGGCGCCAGAGGTGGCGGCCCATGTTGTCCGGGCCGACGCTGAAGAAGAAGGTCGCCTTCAGCCCGGCTTCGTCGAGCAGCTCGAGCAGCCGCGGCACCCCGTCGCGGGTGCCGCGGAAGGTGTCGACGTCGATGCGCAGGCCGGCCTGGATCACGCCTGTGCCTCGCGCTCGCGGAGCGCTTCGTGGAGGAAGAAGTCGAGGGTCTTGCCGATGGTCTCGCGCAGTTCGATGGTGGGCTGCCAGTCGAGCAGGCGCCGGGCGTTGTCGATGCTCGGCTTGCGGTGGGCCACGTCCTGGTAGCCGTCGCCGTAGAAGCTGCGGCTCTCCACCTCGCGGAAGCCGGCGAAGGGCGGGAACTGCGCGCGCAGCGGGTGGGCCTCGAACTGGCGCAGCAGTTCCTCGCCGAGCTGGCGGATGCTCGCCTCGTTGTCCGGGTTGCCGATGTTGACGATCTGCCCGTCGCAGCGGCCGTCGCGGTTGTCGATGATCCGCGCGAGGGCCTCGATGCCGTCGTCGACGTCGGTGAAGCAGCGCTTCTGCGCGCCGCCGTCGACCAGGCGGATCGGCGTGCCTTCGACCAGGTGCAGGATGAGCTGGGTGATCGCCCGCGAGCTGCCGATCCGCGCCGAATCCAGGCGGTCCAGGCGCGGGCCCATCCAGTTGAACGGACGGAACAGGGTGAAGCGCAGGCCCTGCTGGCCGTAGGCCCAGATCACCCGGTCGAGCAACTGCTTGGACACCGAGTAGATCCAGCGCTGCTTGTTGATCGGCCCGACCACCAGGTTCGAGCGGTCTTCGTCGAAGTCCGGGTCCTGGCACATGCCGTAGACCTCGGAGGTGGAAGGGAACACCACGCGTTTGCCGTATTTCACGCAGTAGCGGACGATCCGCAGGTTTTCCTCGAAGTCCAGTTCGAACACCCGCAGCGGGTTGCGCGTGTACTCGATGGGCGTGGCGATGGCCACCAGCGGCAGGATCACGTCGCATTTCTTCACATGGTATTCGAGCCACTCCGAATGGATGCCGATGTCGCCTTCGACGAAGTGGAAATGCGGGTCGGCCTTGAGCCGTTCGATGGCGTCGGAGCCGATGTCCATGCCGTGGACCTCGTAGCGACCGTCGCGCAGCAGGCGTTCGGACAGGTGGTTGCCGATGAAGCCGTTGACCCCGAGGATCAGCACCCGCGTGCGGCGCTGCGGGCCGGACGCCGCGCCACGCAGGCGCGCGCCCTCGACCAGGCCCAGCTCGGTGGCCAGTTGCGTGCCGGCCAGGTACAGGCCGCGCTCGCCGCGCTGGCCGAAGCGCAGCACCAGCGAGTCCTCGCCGCAGGCGATCCGCAGCGGGTCGCAGGACAGTACGCTGCCCGGCTCGCGACCGTGGTTGCCGGCGACCACCTCGGCGCTCCAGACGATCAGCTTCTGTTCGCCGACCTGGCAGAAGGCGCCAGGGTAGGGCTGGGTCACCGCGCGCACCAGGTCGTACAACTGCCGTGCCGGCCTGTGCCAGTCGAGCAGGCCGTCCGCCGGGGTGCGCCGGCCGAAGTGGCTGGCCTGGCTCTCGTCCTGCTCGACTTCCGGCAGCACGCCGAGGGCGAGCAGCGGCAGGCTGTCGCGCAGCAGGGCGCCGGCGGCCTTGCGCAGCTTGCCGTGCAGGCTCAGGGCGGTGTCCTCGGGGTCGATGGCGACGGCCTGCTGGGCGAGGATCGGCCCGGCGTCGGCGCGCTCGATCATGCGATGCAGGGTCACCCCGGTCTGCGTTTCGCCGTTGACCAGCACCCAGTTCGCCGGGGCGCGTCCGCGGTAGCGCGGCAGCAGCGAACCGTGCAGGTTGTAGGCGCCGCGTGCGGCGCAGGCGAGCAGCTCGGCGCCGAGCAGGCGGCGGTAATAGAAGGAGAACAGGAAGTCCGGGCGCAGTTGGCGGATGCGCTCCAGCCACAGCGGATGGTTCACGTCCTCGGGCGCGTGCAGCGGAATGCCGCGCTCGGCGCAGAGGCGTGCGACCGAGGCGTAGAAGGTGTTTTCCCGTGGGTCGTCGGCATGGGTGAAGACGGCGGCGATCTCGTAGCCGGCATTGAGCAGGGCTTCGATACCGGTGCAACCGATGTCGTGGTAGGCGAAGACGACGGCTTTCGAGGTCATGGCGTGGAAGGCTCGCTGGATGAAGAGGTGAAACCGGCCCGCTGCAGGGCCGAGGGAAGCGCGGAGGGCGTGGCGCGGACCACGCGCTCGATGAAGAAGCGCGGCCGCGCGCGCACGTCGCTGTACATGCGCCCGAGGTACTCGCCGAGCAGGCCCATGCCGAGCAACTGCACGCCGCTGAACATGAACAGCACGGCGAACAGCACGAACAGGCCGTTGCCGGCCCAGGCGGCGCCGAAGGCCAGGCGCAGCACGAGGAGGAACAGGGCGAAGAGGAAGCCGGCCAGGGCCATGCCGCCGCCGACCAGGCTGAGCAGGCGCAGCGGCGTGGTGGTCATGCAGGTGACCAGGTCGAACATCAGGTTGAGCAGGCGCATCGCGCTGTATTTCGATTCGCCGTGGGCGCGCTCGGCGTGGGCGACGCGGATCTCGCAGGTATGCCGGGCGAAGCCGTTGGCCAGGATCGGGATGAAGGTACTGCGTTCGCGGCAGGCCAGCATCGCTTCGACGATGCTGCGCCGGTAGGCGCGCAGCATGCAGCCGTAGTCGTGCATGGCGACCCCGGTGGAGCGCTGCACCGCCAGGTTCACCAGGCGCGAAGGCCAGCGCCGCCAGGCCGAGTCCTGGCGCTCGGCGCGGATGCTGCCGACCACGTCGTAGCCCTGCGCGGCGCGCTCCACCAGGCGCGGGATTTCCTCCGGCGGGTTCTGCAGGTCGGCATCGAGGGTGATCACCAGGTCGCCACGGGACTGCTCGAAGCCGGCGAGGATCGCCGCGTGCTGGCCGTAGTTGCGGTTGAGGATCACCGCCACCACGGCGCTGCCGTCGCGTTCGGCGGCGGCCTGCAAGAGTTCCGCGGAGCGGTCGCGGCTGCCGTCGTCGACCAGCACGATCTCGAAGGCGCGGCCCAGCTCCAGGCAGGCGGCCTCGGTGCGGCGCAGCAGTTCGGGCAGGCTGGCTTCCTCGTTGTAGACCGGGATCACCACCGAGACCAGGTCGATCGGATAGGGCTTCATCGACGTTTCTCCAGGATGTCCTCGATGGCGCGGGCGACGCGCTCGATGTCGTCGTCGCGCATGTCGGGGAACAGCGGGATGGAGCACAGGCGGGCCGAGTTCCACTCGCTGTTGGGCAGGCTCAGGCGCGGCTGGCGCTGGCGGTAGTAGTGGTGCAGGTGACTGGCGATGAAATGGATGCCGCTACCGATGCCGCGCGCCTTCAGGGCTTCCATGAAGGCGTCGCGGCCCAGGCCGCAGGCCTCGGCGTCGATGCGCAGGATGAACAGGTGCCAGGCGTGGCGCTGCTTGTGCGCGGGCAGGCCGAGCGGCGCCAGCGGCAGGCCGGCGAGGCGCTCCAGGTAGCGTTCGGCGAGGGCCTGGCGGCGCGCGTTGAGCGCGTCCAGGCGCTTGAGCTGGACCAGCGCGAGGGCGGCGTTGAGGTCGGCCAGGTTGTATTTGAAACCGGGCTCGATCACTTCCGCCTGCGGCTTGCGTCCATGGCTCAGGCGGTCGTAGGCATCGACCCCGAGGCCGTGGAACTTGAGGCGGCGGACCCGTTCGGCGAGGGCGCTGTCGTCGCTGACGAACATCGCGCCTTCGGCGCAGGTCAGGTTCTTGATCGCGTGGAAGGAAAAGATCGCCGTGCCGCGGGAGCCTACCGGGCGCCCGCGGTATTCGCTGCCGACCGCGTGGGCGGCGTCCTCGACCAGGGCGATGCCGTGGCGCCCGGCGACCGTGCGCAGGCCTTCGAGATCCAGGGTGGAGCCGGCGTAGTGCACCGGCACGATGGCGCGGGTGCGCGGGCCGATGGCGGCTTCCACTGCCTGCGCCGAACACATCAGGGTGTCGCGGTCGACGTCGACGAACACCGGGGTGGCGCCGAGCAGGGTGATGACGTTGGCGGTGGAGACCCAGGTCAGCGACGGCGTGATCACTTCGTCGCCGGGGCCGATGCCCAGCGCCAGCAGGGTGACGTGCAGGGCGCCGGTGGCCGAGGATAGCGCCACCGCGTGGCGGCAGCCGAGGCGTTCGGCGAAGCGCTGTTCGAGCTCCTGGTTCTTCGGCCCGGTGGTGATCCAGCCGGAACGCAGGACCTGCTCCACGGCGGCGATTTCGTCCTCGCCGATGCTTGGCCGGGAGAATGGCAGAAAGTCCAGTGACATG
The DNA here is from genome assembly GCF_001457615.1 of Pseudomonas aeruginosa. GTDB lineage: Bacteria > Pseudomonadota > Gammaproteobacteria > Pseudomonadales > Pseudomonadaceae > Pseudomonas > Pseudomonas aeruginosa. The sequence goes on from NZ_LN831024.1 coordinate 1,514,762, forward strand.
TAATGAAGCCTCGGTACTGGGAGGGCGGTACGAAGAGGTTATTTATATGTCGCTGAATGCTGCCTGAACGTTTGTTAAGACTCGCTTAACAACGGCTGAATGAAGACTGAACGAACTCGAAGAAACTGGAGGATAAAGCCGGAAGCCTAGTTTTCAGGGGCTTGCAGGGTTGGTTGGAAAGGATCTCGGGTGTTTTCTGAGTGGCTTTTATTAATAACCCGAGTCCTGTTTCTTTAAGGGTTCATTAATACTCGATGTCCGCTCCCCGTGAATATTCCGGAAACTTCATGGAAACATGGGGAGGGCCAGGGAAAGTCAATCCCGTAGGTTGTCGGAAAAAAACAGCCCCCTGGCGGATCGCTCCGCCAGGGGGCCGGGTCGACGCTTCAGCGGCTGCCGGCGACCACTTGCAGGGCCGGTTCGGCGGTGCGCCCGTAGACGTCTTCCAGGCGCTCGATGTCGTCCTCGCCGAGGTAGCTGCCGGACTGCACCTCGATGATCTCCAGCGGGATCTTGCCGGGGTTGGCCAGGCGGTGCACGGAGGCGATCGGGATGTAGGTCGACTGGTTCTCGGTGAGCAGGAAGGTCTTGTCGTCGCAGGTCACCTGGGCGGTCCCGGAAACCACGATCCAGTGCTCGGCGCGGTGGTGGTGCATCTGCAGCGAGAGGCGCGCGCCGGGCTTCACGGTGATGTGCTTGACCTGGAAGCGGCCGCCCATGTCCACCGAGTCGTAGGAGCCCCACGGACGGTAGACCTCGCAGTGGTTCTGGGTCTCGCTGCGGCCCTGGGCGTCGAGGTCCTTGACCACGTGCTTGACGTCCTGCACCCGGTCCTTGTGGGCGATCATCATGGCGTCCTTGGTTTCCACCACCACGATGTCCTCCAGGCCGATCACCGAGACCAGCTTGCCGTTGCCGTGCACCAGGCAGTTGTGGCTGTCGTGGACCAGCACGTCGCCCTTGGTGACGTTGCCGTTGGCGTCCTTGGCGTGCACGTCCCAGATCGACGACCAGCTGCCGACATCGTTCCAGCCGGCGGACAGCGGCACCACGCAGGCGCGTGAGGTCTTCTCCATCACCGCGTAGTCGATGGAGTTGTCCGGGCAGCATTCGAAGGTGGCGGCGTCGATGTTCACCAGGTCGCCGTCGTGCTGGCTGCGCTCCAGGGCCAGCAGGCAGGTGTCGTAGATGTCGGCGTCGTGCTTCTTCAGTTCTTCCAGGTAGCGGCTGGCGCGGAACAGGAACATGCCGCTGTTCCAGTAGTAGCCGCCGGCGGCGACGAACTCGCGGGCGCGGGCTTCGTCGGGCTTCTCGACGAAGCTCTGCACCCGGCTGACGCCTTCCGGCAGTTGCGCATCGGCGCTCGCGCGGATGTAGCCGTAGCCGGTCTCGGGGCGGCTGGCGGGAATGCCGAAGAGCACCATCTCGCCCTTTTCGGCGGCGTTGGTGGCCAGCGCCAGGGCCTGCTGGAAGGCGCGCTGGTCCTCGATCACGTGGTCGGCGGGAAGGATCAGCAGCAGTTCGTCGCGGCCTTCGGCGACCAGTTTCATCGCGGCGATGGCCACCGCCGGCGCCGTGTTGCGGCCGAAGGGTTCGAGGAGGATCGCCTGGCTCGCCAGGTTCTGTGCCTCCAGCTGTTCCTGGACGATGAAGCGGTGCTCCTTGTTGCACACCAGCAGCGGTGCCTGCATGCCGTCGAAGGCCAGGCGCTTGATGGTCTGCTGGAACAGGGTGTCGTCGCCGGTGAGGGCGAGGAACTGCTTGGGGTACTGCTTGCGGGAAAGAGGCCAGAGTCGCGAGCCGCTGCCACCGGAAAGGATTACTGGGATCATGTTGTTTCTCCTTGAAGCGATGCGTCTGTCTAGGGATCCCGCCGCGCGGCGGGATATCTCGTTACCGGGCTCCACGGAGCCCCGGGTGACCTCTCCAGTGCGCTCCTTCTGCGGGAGCGCTGACGGTTGGTGCGCCGGTGTCGGGCCGGTCTTGTTGTGTGGAATGCCGGGAGGGGCGAGCCTCTCCCGGTCGGTCTCAGTCCGCCTTCACCGGGCGCTTGACCCAGACCGGCGCGAGCTTGCCGCCGCTGCCGGTGACGTACAGGCAGACCACCTCGCCGCGGGCCAGGGTGACTGGCTTCAGGTCGCTGACCTTCTTGCTGCCGTCGAACAGCGCCAGGTTCACCTTCACCGGGTTGATCTCGCGGTCGCCGTGGCTTTGCGGGCCGACGTCCTTGACCACGTCGGTCTTGCCGTCGGCGGTCTTCAGGGTCAGCTTCGAGCCGCTGAGGTTCTGCACCCGTACCAGCGCCTTCTGCTTGTTCTTGAACGGCGGCTCGGCCACCAGCTGCGGCTTGCCGCCGGGCTGGCTGACCAGGGTGTAGTAGCTGTCCGGGTCGAGCTTGACCGGCAGGCTCTGCTGGCCGACCTGGGCGGTGTAGCTGCCGGGGGGGAGGAACTTGAAGTCGCTGGAACCGAGCGGCGCGACGTCGTTCAGGCTGGTGCTGCCGACCGACACGTCGAGTTCGCTGTTGCCGGCGTTGTAGGCGCGGACGAAGGCCGAGCCCTTGGGTGCCTGGGGCCCGTACAGGGCGCCCTCGTCGGCCTGCGCGGCGAATGCGGCGACGCCGAGGGAAAGTGCGCAGGCCAGGCGGGTCCAGGTGTGGCGGCGGGTCATCGGGTTCATGGGTATTCCTCCGTTGCTTCTTCTTCAGCGGGGCGCTCGGCCCCGTGGGTAAACAGCCTTGGCTGTGTTCGTTCAATCGTTGCGGCTGGCGGCCAGGCGCTCATCGCGGCCGCCGCTGGCCTTCAGCTGGGCGACCCAGTCGGCGTCGAACTGGCTGAGGTCGCTGGCCATCGGCAGGTAGCGCTCGGGAAACTCCCAGACCAGCAGTTGCGGCGGGTCCTTGCGGAAGCCTTCGTCCTGCAGCAGTTCCAGCATCGGTTCGAGGGGGCCCTTGCCTTCCTTCGCGTAATTGATCAGGTCGGCGGACAGCGCCTGTTTCAGCGCGCCCTCGAAGTTCCACCTGGGGTTGGCGCTGTAGCTGGTGCCGACCAGCGCCAGGCGCGGTTGCTGGCTATCGCCGAAGAGGTCGTCGCCCGCGCCGGACTGCTGGCCGCCCGGCAGTGCCGGCGCGGCTTCGGTGGTGCGTTGCTGCAACTGCTCCGGACGCGGCAGCAGTTCGTCGAACAGTGGGTCGAGCGGCAGGAAGCTGAGCAGGTCGCCCTTGTGCGTGCGTTCTTCGCCGACGCGGGTGACGAAGTTCTGCGCCGGCACATCCAGCAGGTGTGTCTCGCGGATCTCCGCGCCGAGGCGCTGGGCCACGGTTTCCGCGCCGAGCGGCGACCAGTGGGTGTCGGTGCGCAGGAACACCGCGCCGTTGTCCTTGGCCTGGCGCAGGCTGCCGAGCAGGTCGGGACTGTCGATGCCGGCGGCGCGGGCGCGGGCCAGGAAGTCCTGGTAGAGGCTGTCGTGCAGCGCGGCCGGCTGCTCGCGGCCGATGTGCTCGGGATACAGGCGGGCCTTGGCCGGGATCACCGCGAGCACCAGCTTGACGCCGCGCCGATTCAGCTCCCGCTGCACGCCGCGTACCAGTGCCCAGTTGTCTTCCAGTTGCTGGCCGCTCGGTGCCGGCTTGAACTCTTCGTCGGTGAACAGCCAGCCGTCCTTGCCGATCACCACGCCGGGGCGGCCTTCGTGGAACAGCGTGTAGTCGAGTGCGGCCCAGAGGTTGGTGCCCAGGCGCTTGATCGGGAATTCCTTGTCGTAGTGGGCTTCGAAGGCGTGCGCCAGCTTGCCGTTGAGCAGTGGCGTATCGGCCGCGGCAGAGAAGCCCGGCACGCTCTTCAGCGACCATCCGGCGAGCCCCAGCAGCAGCCCGCCGAAGGCGGCGATATAGGCGTATTGCAGGGGGCGGGAAATGCTCTGTGTCATGGCGTGGGCCTCGCTCAGAACTGGAAGTAGAGGAATGGCGAGTAGCTCTGCGCGGAGAGCTTCAGCACCGAGGCGGCGAACAGCAGGAGCAGCGCCAGGCGGGTGGCCAGGACGGGCAACTGGCTGAGCCAGCTCGGCTGGTAGACCAGCGCGCCGCTCGGCGAGTAGGCGATCGCCGCCGGGTCGCCGGCGGCCTCGCGCGGGGCGCGCGGCTGGGCACTGGCCGGGCCGTCGGCGGCCACTTCGTCGCTGTTCGCCGCGGCCTTGGGCGCCTTGGTCTGCAATGGCTGGTTGTAGAACTGGCGCAGGCCGAAGAACGCCAGCACCAGGTAGGCCAGGACCAGGGTGCCGACCTGCAGGCCGGTGAGGCTGGCGCGGTTCAGTTCGGAGAGCTGCCAGGTGCCGAAGCTGAACATGGCTTCGTACATGCGCCAGGCGACCTGCAGGTTCTCGGCGCGGAAGATCACCCAGCCGATCACCACCAGGAGGAAGGTGAACGCCCACTTCAAAGGGTTGAGCACGCGCGGCGCGGCGTTCACTCCGAGGGCCCGCTCGATCGCCAGCCACATGCCGTGCCAGGCGCCCCAGATGATGTAGGTGAAGTTGGCGCCGTGCCACAGGCCGCCGAGGAGCATGGTCAGGAACAGGTTGCGGTAGGTCTGGAAGGTGCTGCCGCGGTTGCCGCCCAGGCTGATGTAGAGGTAGTCGCGCAGCCAGGTCGACAGGCTGATGTGCCAGCGCCGCCAGAACTCGGTGATCGACTGGCTGATGTAGGGCTGGTTGAAGTTCTCCATGAAGCGGAAGCCCATCATCAGGCCGAGGCCGATGGCCATGTCGCTGTAGCCGGAGAAGTCGAAGTAGAGCTGCGCGGTGTAGGCCAGGGCGCCGAGCCAGGCGTCGCCGGTGGTCGGGTTCTGCAGGGCGAAGCAGTGGTCGGCGAGGGCGGCCAGGGTGTCGGCGATGAACACCTTCTTGACGAAGCCCTGCATGAAGCGGGTGCAGCCTTCGGCGAACTTGTCGACGGTGTGGGTGCGGTGGTTGAACTGGTCGACCAGGTCCTTGAAGCGCAGCACCGGGCCGGCGATCAGGTGCGGGAAGATCGCGACGAAGGCGGCGAAGTCGATCAGGTTGTGGGTCGCCGGGGTATCGCCGCGGTAGACGTCGATGATGTAGCTGATCGACTCGAAGGTGTAGAAGGAGATGCCGATCGGCAGCAGGATGTGGGTCAGCACGAACGGCTGCATGCCGAACGAGGTGATGATCTCGTTGAGGCTGTCGACGCCGAAGTTGGCGTACTTGAAGTACCCGAGCACGCAGAGGTCGACCACCACGCCGAGGATCAGCCAGCGTTGCGCGGCCCTGGTGCGTACGCCGGCGGCGCCGATGCGCAGGCCGATCCAGTAGTTGAAGACGGTGACCCCGGCGAACAGCAGGAGGAAGTCCACCCGCCACCAGGCGTAGAACACGTAGCTGGCGATCAGCAGCAGCAGGTTCCGGTAACGTTCGCCGCTCAGGTAGTACAGGCCGAGAAAGACCGGCAGGAACAGGAACAGGAACACGTTTGAAGAAAAGACCATGCCGTCTCTCTCTCTAGAGCGTCAACCATTCAGGTCGGCCCTGCCTTTCCGCGCCCTGGAGCGCTCGAGGAAAGGCGGGACGACCCGCCGTTTTCCTCCCCGCGGTGTTGCCTAAGGTGTTGCGCCCGCCCGCGTCTGTCGCGCATGGGTCGGGGTGTGGCGCCTGGTCGGCGAGCGGGGTAGAGGGGCGCGTGGCCCCCGGCCTGTGCGCCCGCTTCCCGCCACGCCCTCAACTTCCCCCTTCGCGGCTGAACACCCGCGTCACTTCGCCGCCGAGGCGGAAACTGTTGAACGGCTCGCGGTCCTTCTTCGCCTCGAGCATCTTCGGCTCGCAGCGGTAGAGGGCGCAGTAGGGCTCCAGCCAGGCGTACTTGTTGTCGACCTTGAGGTCGGTCATGTCCTGGTCCTCGCCGGTCTTCTCCTCGAAGGTTTCCTCGTCGTCGACTCCCTTCATCACCCGCTCGGCCAGGCGCTGCAGGGCGCCGTGGTTCTCCTGGCGCAGGTCGACGCCGTTGACCTGGGCGAACGCGGCGATCATCGCCAGCGGTGGCAGCGCATAGTTGTGGTAGGCGAGGGCGCGCTGGCGGCGCTTGAGTTCGTTGGGCAGGAAGCCCTGCTCGTCGACCTGGTTGGCGGCGACCTTGAACTCGCTCACCGCCCAGTCGAAGAGGTCTCGGCGGTTGGTCACCACCGCGGTGGACATCACCGACCAGGCCGCCCAGTAGGAATGGTTGTTGATCTTCTTCAGCGGCAGGCCGCTCCAGTCGCGGACTACCTGGGTGCCGAGCCGGGCGAACCAGTCCTCGATTTCCCGGCTCTGCTCGGCGTGGGCCGCGAGCGGCCGCGAGCTGGAGAACTTCAGGCGCATGTAGGCGCCGGAGAGGCTGCCCAGCGCCCATTTGCGCATGGACTTGCCGGTGTGGTTGAAGTCGTCGCTCTGCAGGGCGCCGGCGCGGGCCCAGGCGCTCATCCAGTTCAGTGCGCAGGCCAGGTCGCCGTCGCGGCCGCTGCGCATGTACTGGGTGACCAGCTTGGTAGCGCCGCGCTCCATGTCGGTGATGTCCTTGATCTGCGAGCGGAAGGTCTTCTCCGCCTTGACGTTGAGGGTCGCCCGCGCCGAATCGGAGCCTTCGTACTTGCTGGTGAAGACCAGGCTGCCGGTATACGGCGGCGGCACCGCGGGGCAGCTGCCGGCGCTGCCCTTGCGCTCGCCGACCGCCGCGTAGTAGCCGGGCGGGGGTACCAGGTCGGCGGCCTGGCTGACCTGGCTGGCGAGCAATGCCGCGGCGAGGGCACCGGGCAGGGCGATACGGATCAGGTGGGACGTTTTCATCGTTTACCTCCCGGCCACCGACTGGCTGGCCTTGGCGGGCGCCGCCTGGCAGATGCTGGCCTGGACCTCCAGGCCCTGGGGCATGTCCTCCGGCGCTTCGATTTCCAGGGAAAGGAACTGCTGGTCGGCCCAGTCGCTGTCGTTGCGCAGCTGGAAGACGTAGCGGCCGCCGGTATCGACGGCTTTCGACTGCTCGATCTTCAACTGCTCGCGGCGGCCGTTCATGTACCAGATGGTGTTCTTCAACTCGTGTACCGAAGGGTCGCTGTAGGTCACGTCGGCGACGTAGCTGCCGCTACGGATCGGTAGCGCGGCGCTGTTCAGCAGCACCTCGTTGCGGCCCTGGCGCAGCTTGACCTTGCGGCTGAGTACGGTCTTCCGGCCGGAGCAGCCGTTGTCCACCAGCGGCATGGCCTGGCGGTAGAAGCTCTTCTGCGCCATGTCGTAGTGGGTGGCGAATTCCCAGATGAGGATCTTCGGCGGGTTCTTGTGGAATTCCTCGCTGGTCATGTACGCCAGCAGCGAACTGTCGAAGCCGCCGCCGGACACCGCGTTGTTGAGGATGTCGGCGCCGCTGAACTCCTCCAGGAAGCCGGCGAAGTTGTAGGCCGGGCCGCTGTTGGAGGTGCCGACCAGGGCGATCTGCGGGTTGCCGCCGTCGCCGAACAGGTCGCCGCTGTCGCTGGCGCCCACCGGCTCGGTCTCGAAGCGGTCGACGTACTGGGTGGCGTAGCTGTTGCCGCAGAGTTGCGCGGCGGCCTTGTGGAAGGTGCCGAGCTTGGACAGCAGGCCGACGCGCTTGCTTTCGAACTGCTTCTTGGGGATATCCTCGAAGCCGGGCACCTGCTTCAGCGTCTCGGCCACGATCTTCGCGCTGCGCCGGGCGCCATGGGGAGTCCAGTGGTGGTCGCCCTTGAAGTAGTAGGCGTGCTCCTCCTTCTCGTCGAACAGCGGCGAGAAGTCCGGGGTCCAGATGCCGGCCTGGCGGAAGCGGGCGATGGTCGCCAGGTAGTTCTTCTTCGCCAGCTCGTAGTCGAAGCCGGCCTTTTCCGCCGGGCTGAGCTTCTCGCGGTTCACCAGGCCGCGGGTCGGCTGGTAGACCACCACCAGCTCGATGCCCTTGCGCTTGAGTTCGTCGCGCAGTGCGCGGAGTTCGCGCCAGCCTTCGGCGCTGGTGCCGAAGTCGGTACGCAGGTCGTAGGTGGTGCGGAACAGCCAGTCGTCCTGGGCCTGCACCAGGTGGGTGAAGAAGCCCAGGTACTTGGTGTTGTAGCGCGAGTCGTCGGCGGCGGCCGGGCACAGGTTGCCGGCCGGCAGCGCCTGGTAGCTCGGCGCCGCGCCGGGGTCGGCGGCCAGGGCTGCCTGGGCCAGGCAGAGGCCGGCGGCCAGGGCGCTCAGGCGGAACAGTCGGGAAGTGCGGGTTTTCATGCGTCTGGGTCCTCAGTCCTGGAGTTCGGCCTGGCTTTCCACGGGGTCGATCAGCACCGCCTTGTCCTGGCGCACCAGCAGGTCGAGGATCTGGTCCTGCTTCTCGCCGAGAACGCCGGGCAGGCTGATGCCGGAGGATTTGGTCGGGGCGAGCATCGCCACCCGGTACAGTTCGAGGCTCAGCGGCGAATCCACCGAGAGCGGGCCGGAGCCGTTGCCGGCGAGCTTGCCGCCGACCACGATCAGCGAGACCTTGGTGTCGAATGGGTCGAGGGCGATGTTGCGGTCGGTGTTGGTGAGGTCCTTGATGTGGCCGTACACGCCGATCAGCTGGTTGCCCGCCGCGAGGTTCTCGTAGAGGCGGATGTTCACGCTGTTGCGCACGCGGATGCCGTGGCGGCGGTTGGCCAGGACCTGGTTGCCCCAGAGCAGGTTGTCGCCGCTCTCGTAGAGGGTGATGCCGTCGGAATGGTTGCGATAGACCTCGTTGTAGGCCACCAGGTTGCCCTCGCTGTTACGGTCGAGGACGATCCCGGAAAGCTTGTTCTCGTAGCTGCGGTTGTTGAAGATGAAGCTGTCGTTGACTTCCCGCGAGACGATGATGCCGTGCTTCTTCCTGGTCCCGTGGACGGTGTTGTCGGCGATGATCAGGCGGTGCGAACGGTCGTGCGGGTCGATGCCGTAGACGATGTTGTCGCGGTAGGTGTTGCCCTTCACCACCAGGTCGTCGGCCTCGTAGCAATAGAAGCCGTACCAGCTGTCGACGATGGTCGAGTCGATCACCCAGCCCTTGGGGCGCGGGCGCTTCATCTGCTTGTCCATGCCCGGGCTGTACTGCGAGATGGAGATGCCGTAGGCCTTGGAGGCGTTGTAGCCGAAGCTGGTGAAGGTGCTGTTGCTCAGGTACACCTCGGCGCCGCCCCAGGAGATCAGGAACGGGCGGAACTCGTTGGGCGTCTTGAACCAGGCCGGCTCCTTCTTCGATTCGCTCCAGCCGGTGACCTTGCTGTCGCGGACGAACAGCATGCCGTCGTTGACCAGGAACGCGCCGCGCTCCTGGGACAGGCGCAGTTCCTTGACCTGCTTGTCGATGTCGAGGGTCGCGCCCTGGCTGACCACGATCGGCAGGCGGGCGACGAACACCCCCGGCTCGACCTGTTCCAGCGCGCTGGCGGGAAGCTTGCCGGCGAGCTGGGCGAGGTTCACGTAGCCGCCTTCGATGAAGATCGCCTGGGGCATCTGGCGCTGGCGCTTGACCCATTCGGCGAGGCGGTTGCTGCCACCGGTGAACTCCTTCAGCGGCTGCTGCTGGACCATGCGCTGCACGCTGGCGCGGCCACCCGGCTTGCGCACGATCTTGGCTTCCACCGCGGCGGCGGTGTAGCCGGAGAGGTCGGGCAGTTTCGGCGGGTCCAGGTGCAACGGTTCGGCCGGCGCGGTGGTCACCGTGTAGTTGCCGGTTTCCTTCAGGCCCTGGGTCAGGCCCGGCTCGTTGCCGGCCTGCGCCGGGACCGGCTGCGGTTTCTCCACCGGCTGCGCCGCCCACGCCTGGCCGTGCAGCAGCACCGCGCCGAGCACTGCCGCGGCCAGCGGGCGCAGGCACGGGAGCCGGCGGCGGGGGATCGAAAGGGAAATGTCGGGCATGTCCGGTTTCCTCGCGGGGCTCAGAAGCGCCAGATGAAGTCGACGAAGGCGCGGTGCATGGTCGAGTCGGTGCCCGGCCCGTAGGCGTCGCCCGGCTTGAACAGGCCGCCGCGGAAGCGGATCAGCGCCGAGGGCTCGTCGACGTACTGGCTCATCGAGGCCGGCAGCAGGCCTTGCTTGAAGTACTTGGTCACCACCAGGTCGAGTTCCTGGCCGATGTCCTTCTCGCCCGGTTGCAGGGCGGCGTTGATGCCGCTGGTACCGATGTCGGAGTCGTCGTCGACGCGCCAGAACTTGTGGTAGACCAGGCTCGCGTCGTAGTCCTCGCGCAGTTGCCAGGAGCCGAACAGGGTGGCTGCCTGGAGGTTGCTCAGTTCGCCGCGGAAGGCTTCGCCGAAGCGGTGCACGCGCGAGCGGGTGCCGGTGAAGTTGGAGCGATTGCTCTCCAGCCCGGTCTGCTGGAACTGCTCCTCGCCGTCCTTGCCACCGCCGCTGCCGCGGGCGTAGCCGACGCCGGCCTTCCATTGCTCGTCGATGTTCCAGCGCAGGCCGAGGTCGACGCCGAAGGCATTGACGTCGCCGCTCTGCTTGCCGGTGGCGATGCGCCGGTCGTCGACCGTGGTGGTGGTCAGGTTGTCGCGGTCGCCGGTCAGCCAGGTGGCGCTGGCCCAGTAGTTCAGCGGCATGCTCGAACGATAGTTGTAGGCATCGCCGGTAGCCTCGATGCCGAGCCAGGTGAGCTGGCCGGTATAGGTCTTGTCGAGGTTGTCGACTTCCTCGCCGGGGCGGCGCAGGTGGCCGCTGTCGTCGGCGTGGTGGATGCGCACGCCTATGCGGTGGTGCGGCGCCCACTGGGTGGAAATGTCGCCGAACACATGGGTGCGGTCCTTGTCCTCCGGAGCCAGTTCGTCGAGGTCGGTGCGGTATTCGCTGAAACGCTGTGCGACTCCGGCGTGGGCGTTGAGCAGGGTGGTCTCGAAGCTCCAGTTCAGCGCCTCGATGTTGGTGTCCTGCCACTGGCCGCTGTCTTCCCGCAGGCGCTGGCGGCCGAAGCGCAGGTGCTCGCCGGGGTAGGCGGTGAGGCCGGCGTAGTCGACCCAGAATTCGCGTGCGGCGAGGTAGCTCTTGTCCGGCTCGCGACCGTCGTTGCGGCTGTTGTTGCCGTCGTCGGTGTCCGATTGCAGGGTGTCGGTCTCGATGGTGTCGGTGGCGGCCACCGCCTGGCCCATGAAGTAGGCGCTCCAGTCGCCCCACTGGCCGAAGGCCCAGGGCCGCAGGTCGATACCGATGTCGTTGAGGGTGCCGCCGGGAGCGGTGCCGAGGTCGCGATCGTTTTCCGATTCGCCGGTGATCTTCACGTCCAGGCCGAAGTTCTTCGGTGCCTCGCCGCTGCCGGCGGCGAACGCCGGCGCGCCGAGCAGCAGGGCGATGGCCAGGGACAGGGCGCGCGGCGCGAAGGACGGCCGCGGGTTGACGGAACGGGAGCTGTTCATAGGCTTTCTGGCTCTTCTTCGTTGATCGGCGAGTCCTGGCTCTGCAGCAGGCTGACGGTGGCCTGCCAGTTGTTGCCGCGGCTCTGTTGTTCGCGCTTGAGCAATTGCTGCGCCTGGCTGCGTTCGGCCGGCGGCAGTTGCGCTTCGATCTGCCCGAGCAGGTCGCTGGCCTGCGGTACCTGCTGCTGCACGGCGAGCTGGCCGAAGACGTAGGCGTTGACCCGGTTCGGCTGGATGCCGCGGCCCTGCGACCAGAGCTGGGCCAGGGCCATGTCGGCGCTGGCCTGGCCGGCGCGGGCGGCGAGGATCAGGTGGTCGACGGCCTTCTGCGGATAGACCTTGCCGAGGAAGCCGCGGCGGTAGATCTGCCCCAGGTAGTAGTTGGCCTGGGGTTCGCTGGCGGCGGCCTTGAGCAGGTGCCGCTCGGCCTTGCGCGGGTCCTGCGGCGCCCACTTGCCGTCGTAGTAGAGGCGCCCGAGGAGCAGTTCGGCGCGTGGCTGGGCGGCGTCCTGGGCGTTCTTCAGGTAGCCGAGCATCTTTTCCAGGTCGCCCTGGTCGGGATAGTCGTAGAGCAGCTTGGCCAGGCTGACCCAGGCCGCGGGGTAGCTCGGCGCGATCTCTTCCAGCAGCGCCTGGGCGGTCTGCGGGTCGGGCTGGCCGAGTTCGCCGTCGGCGAGCACCCCGGCCACCGAGTCGACCCGCTCGCCGGGCACCCGGCCGGCCTTGTAGGCGGCGCGCAGCTGTTCGAGCAGGACCTTCTGCTTTTCCGCGTTGCCCTGCATCTGGTAGACCGTGGCCAGTTCGTACCAGCACACGTCCATGCGCCGCAGCCAGCGCTGGCAGACCTGCTCGATCTCGCCCAGGTGCTGGGCGTAGGTGCCCTGGGTGCGGTAGAGGATGATCTGCGCCAGGTCGGCCTGCGGCAGTCCGCGCGCGCGCCACTGGTCGATGCGCTGCTGCGGGTCGATTTCCGGCCAGGACTGCGGGTACTGCAGGTAGAGCACGATGAGCGGCACCAGGGCACTGTCCTCGCCCTGTTCGAAGGCCTGGCTGAGCAGGCGCTCGGCCTCGCGGTGCTCGGCGTCGCTGGCGCCGGGCTTGGCCGCCAGCCACTTGCCAAGGCGCGCGCGGGCCCGCGGCGAGGTCTGCGCGGCCTCGCGGTAGAGCTTTTCGGCCTTGGCCTGCTGGGCGCTGTCGCCGCTGGCGACCTGCATGTCGGCGAGGCCGACCTGGGCGTCGGCGTAACCCATCGCGGCCAGGGCCTGGTAGTTGCTCTGGGCGGTGGCGAGGTCGCCGCGCTCCAGGGCCTCCTGGGCCAGGCGCTGGTCGGGCAGTCCGGCGCAGCCGGCGGCCAGGGCGATGGCCGAGGCCAGCAGCAGGTGCCGGGACGCCAGGGGCAGGGGAGGGAGGATGGGCATCTTCATGGTCGGGTACCGGTCAGCGAGCGGTGGCCAGGGTCACGGCCTTGTTCAGCAGGGTGCGGCCGGGCAGGCCGCCGATGCTGACCTCGGCCGGGCGGCCGGCGTACTGGGCGTCGAGCGGCTGGTCGGGCTGGATCTGCACGCGGATTTCCGAGGACAGGTCGCCGTCCACCGGCGCGGTGTTGACGATGCGGCCGCTGCGGTTGACGCCGTCGCCGGCGACCTGGAAGTTCACCCGGGTGCCCGGCGCCAGCTCGGCGGCGTTGCGGTAGGGGAAGCGTGCCTCGATGCTGGCCACGCTGTCGCGCGGCGCGAGGGTGAAGATCACCTGGCCCTTGTTGGCGTATTGCCCGTCGGCTACCAGTTGCTGGACCACGCGGCAGTCGCAGGGGCTGGTCAGGGTCCCTTTCATCTGGTGGCCGAAGAGCTTCTCGATGTTGCCCGGGTTGAGCTGCTCCTCGGTCAGGTTGCCCTTGAGCATGTCCAGCAGGTTGGCCGAGAAGGTAGCGATCGGCGCGCCTTTGGCGACTTCCGCGTTGGGCCCGAGAAGGCTCTGCACGGTGCCCTCGCGGGGCATGGTGATCTGCTGGTTGGGGACGCTGACCACGCCGGAATCGGCATGGGTGACGAAGTACAGGTTGTACATCTGGTTGAGGATGAAGGCGAAGGCGCCGACTCCGACGACGAAGATCGCGGTGCTCAGGGTCACCGCCCGGACCCGGCCGAAGAAGCCCATCCCGCCGTTGCCGCCGCCCTGCTTGCGGGCCTTGGTGAAGTTCTCGCGCTGGAGGGTATTGAGCATGTCGCCGACGCCGATCACCTCGCCGGCCAGGTAGGAGGTGATCAGGTAGCGCAGGGCCGCCACCTCGCGCGGCTTGAGGTTCTGGAACTCGCAGCCGACGCGGCGGCTGGCGGGGTCCACCGAGCGCACCTGGAACTCCACTTCGAGGGAAAAGCTGATGCTGTCGACCTGGAACAGCAGCTTGCCCTTGTACAGGTCGCCGGGCTGGATCGGCGCGCCGCTCGCGGTGAAGGCGAAGCCGCCGGCGGAGAGATCCAGCAGGCGTGCGTCGACGCCTTCGCGGTTGGCGCCGATGTAGCGGATGCGCGCCGGCAGCTTGACCCGGGCGAACTGGCGCTGGGCTTCGGATTCGTGCACGACGTTGACGTTGACGGCTGTATTCATGGTGTCGGGTCCTGTTCGGTCCAATCTGGGTCGATTTGCGCGCGGGCCGCGGCCCTGGCGTTGTCCGTAGTCGATTCGGTGGTCATACGATGGTCAGCAGCACGGCGACGAAGATGCTGGCGGCAGAGAAGGTCATGGCCCGCGACGACCAGGCGTTGAACCAGCGCTGGAAGCTGGCCAGGCCGCGCTCCAGCTTGGTCGGCTGGCGGGTCCAGGACTGCCGGTCGAGGCGGAAGAACACGTAGATCTTCACCAGCGCGCCGACGATCTGGTTGTAATAGAGGATCAGCGGATAGGCCGGGCCGATGCGGTGCCCGGAGAGCGAGAGGAGCAGGGTCAGCACCAGGCGGGTGAGGCCGATCCAGAGCAGGTACACCAGCAGGAAGGCGATGCTGTACTTGAGGCTGGCGAGGATCGCCACCACCAGGCCGAGCAGGCTGGTCCACATCGAGACGCGCTGGTCGAACAGCACCAGCATGGTGAACCAGCCCAGGCGCCGCGCGCCGAGCTTGAGCGCGCGCGAGTTCTGCCGCAGGTTGTTGCCGTACCAGCGGTACATCAGCTTGCGACTGGCCTTGATGAAGCTCTTCTCCGGCGGGTGCTCGACCGTGTTGATCGCCGCGTCGGGCACGTAGAAGGTGTCGTAGCCCAGGCGCATCAGGCTGAACCAGCTGGACTTGTCGTCGCCGGTGAGGAACTTGAAGCGACCCAGGCGCCAGTGCTCCAGGTGGTCGTTCTCGACGTCGGTGATGAACTCGGGGTTGGTCACCACCCGGGCGCGGAACACCGACATCCGTCCGGTCATGGTCAGCACGCGCTTGGACAGGGCCATCGAGCACATGTTGATGTGGCGCTGGGCGAAGCGCAGCTTGTGCCACTCGCTCATCACGTAGCCGCCCTGCACTTCGCAGAATTCATTGGTGGTGAGACCGCCGACGTTGGGGAAGAGCTTGAACCAGGGCACGGTCTTCTTCACCACGCCGTGGTCGAGCACGGTGTCGCCGTCGATCACCGCGACCACCGCGTCGTCGTCCGGCAGGTGCCGGGAAATCGCGCGGAAGCCATAGGCCAGGCCGTCGCGCTTGCCGGTGCCGGGAATCCGCACGAAGTCGAGGCTGACCCGGTCCGGCGGGTTCATCTTCTCCCACAGAGAACGGACCAGGACCTCGTCGGACATCTCGACGATGGAGCAGACCACGGTGGTCGGGTAGCCGCTGTCGATGGCTTCGCGGATCACCGAGCGATAGACCATGGCAGTGGTCAGGGCGTCGATGCGGAAACTGGTGACCATCAGGAACACGTGCGACGGGTCGGCCGCGCTGCCCAACTGGCGCACGCGCCGGCGGTAGTACGGGTAGACCACGTGGAGGAACAGCATGCCGCGCAGGAAGTGCACGCCGCCCATGGAGTAGCGCCAGATGCCGACGGCGCCGATAAGCAGGATGAAATCCTTGGAGTCGGCGTCGAACACGGTCTTCGGCACTGCCAGCGCGAGCACCATCAGCAGGCTGAGGAACACCAGCCAGCCGGTGGCTTCGGCGAGGCCACGTTTGTAAGTTTCCATCATCAGTTCCATCGGGCTGGGGACCTTGGCCTCGACGCCGGCGTGCGCTTGTTGTTGTTATGGCGCACGCCGCGGAGACGGCCTTCGGTCCGAGGGCGATAAAGAGGTTCTTTACCGGCTCACGGGGCCAGGGGGGCGGCCCGCTACCAGCAGATGCCCTCGGCCTGGGCAGTGGTGGTGTGCGGCATGAAGCCCACCAGGTCGACCAGCTTCTTGCCGCTCGGGGTCTTGTTCACCAGGTCGACGAACAGCTCGTCGCCATTGCCCAGCACCAGCACATCGGAACTCGCCACCACTTCGTCGAGGTCGGAGACCAGCAGTGAGGAGACGTGCGGGATCTTCGACTCGATGTATTCCTTGTTGGCCCCGTGGACACGCGCGTATTCGACGTTGCGGTCGAAGATGCGCAACTCGTAGCCCTTGCCGATGAGCATCTCGGCCAGCTCCACCAGCGGGCTTTCGCGCAAATCGTCGGTGCCGGCCTTGAACGACAGGCCGAGCAGGCCGACCTTGCGGGTGTCGTGGCTGGTGATGAGATCGAAGGCCTTCTGCACCTGGTTGGAGTTGCTGCGCATCAACGAACCGAGCATCGGGTGCTCGACGTCCAGCTGGCTGGCGCGATAGGTGAGGGCGCGTACATCCTTGGGCAGGCAGGAGCCGCCGAAGGCGAAGCCGGGACGCATGTAGTAGCGCGACAGGTTGAGCTTGTGGTCCTGGCAGATCACGTCCATCACCTCGCGGCCGTCGACGCCGACCGCCTTGGCGATGTTGCCGATCTCGTTGGCGAAGGTGACCTTGGCGGCGTGCCAGACGTTGCAGGTGTACTTGATCATCTCGGCGACCTCGACGGTCTTGCGGATGATCGGCGCGTCCAGCTCGCGGTAGATTTCCTCGAGAAGGTCGCCGGTCTGCTTGTCCAGTTCGCCGATCACGGTCATCGGCGGGAAGTCGTAGTCCTTGATCGCGGTGCTCTCGCGGAGGAATTCGGGGTTGGTGCCGACGCCGAAGTCGACCCCGGCCTTCTTGCCCGAGCAGTCCTCGATCAGCGGGATCACCACGTTGTTGACGGTGCCCGGCAGTACGGTGCTGCGCACCACCACGGTGTGGCGTTCGGACTTCTCGCGGATGGCGAAGCCGATCTCGCGGCAGACGGTCTCGATGTAGCCCAGGTCCAGGTCGCCGTTCTTCTTGCTCGGCGTGCCGACGCAGATGAACGATACGTCGGAGTCCAGCACGGCCTTCTTGAAGTCGGTGGTGCCCGACAGCCGTCCGGTCTGCCGGCCTTGCTGCAACAACGCTTCCAGGCCCGGTTCGACGATGGGCGACTTGCCCTGGTTGATCAGGTCGATCTTGGTGCTGGAGACATCCACACCAATGACTTCATGACCGCGTGCCGACAGGCAGCCAGCACATACTGCACCGACATAGCCCAAACCAAAGATGCTGATTCGCATCGCATTCACCTCGATTGTTTGTCGCGCCGTTAATGAGGTGGCCGTATGGCCACTTCCCTATCTGGCGAGCCGTTACTACGAGCCCCGATCCAGGGCCCTTGATCCGCCTTCAGGCAGTTTCGAATAGAGTGCTTAGTTGTTCGGCACTCTAATAGGGCAAGTTATAAGTTCATGCCCTTTAATGTTTCAGGTGGGTTTCAATAACGGTGCATAACCCGACCTTGGATGCTTCGTTTTAGTTCGGTCCATAGAATTCAAGTTTCTAAAGGCCTTTAATTTCAACAGGTTGAGTTTGTCCCTCGGAGCGGAATCCGATTATTCGAGACGGTTTCAAGTTGCTCTGCCCATAACTATCGATAGGCATCGCGGTGATAGGATGTTTTCTCTGCGAGGGAAGTTCCGGCCGTTTGTCCCGCTCGCGAAATATTTGGAAATATCCGTTTGATATCACTTGATACCAACTTGATGGCCTTTCCGTTAAATGCCTGCCAATGGCCACTAGTTGCAGAATGCATGGCGGCTGAAAGTTCCGCGTCACCGGAATGAAACAGAAGCCGCTTTTACCGCCTTAAGCAAACCTTAAGGATTCCTTAATCTTCGACCCATGCACTTTGCAATCGTAATTTGCATGTAATGGCGGGAGGCTGGTAATGGCCAATGGATTACGCCGGAGATGGCATTTCCGCCTCGAATTGGGAAAAAGCAGGTGGGCTGGGTGTGAAAAAATGTGATGCAGTTCCGCATGACTTGCAGACGAACGGTTGAGTAGGCCTATTCGCCACAAGGGCTTTTCCGGGGAGAAAGACGGCGCAGAGCCTCGGAGGGACGAACGCTCCAGCGCCAGGAGGCGTCGGCGTGCCGAAAGAGGAGCGGCCCGCCAGGACGGCGGGCCGGGGAGATCAGTCTTGCGGGGCGTCCCTGAGGAATACCAGCTGATCCGGGCCGGACTGCTCGGCGCTGAAGTAATAGCCGTGGGCATTGAAGTCCTTCAGCCCGGCCGGGTCGCGCAGGCGCTCGCGGATCACGTAGCGAGCCATCATGCCGCGAGCCTTCTTGGCGTAGAAGCTGATGATCTTGTACTGGCCGTTCTTCAGGTCCTTGAACTCGGTGTCGATGACCCGCGCTTGCAGCGCCTTGCGCTTCACCGCGCTGAAGTACTCGTTGGAGGCCAGGTTGAGCAGCACGTCGTCGCCCTGGGCGGCCAGCGCTTCGTTCAGCCACTGGCTGATACGCTCGCCCCAGAAGGCGTAGAGATCCTTGCCACGGGCGTTGGCCAGGCGGGTGCCCATTTCCAGTCGATAGGGCTGCATGAGGTCGAGCGGGCGCAGCACGCCGTAGAGACCGGAGAGCATGCGCAGGTGATCCTGGGCGAAGGCGAAATCGTCCTCGCCGAAGTCTTCCGCGTTGAGGCCGGTGTAGACATCGCCCTTGAAGGCGAGCAACGCCTGCTTGGCGTTCTCCGGGGTGAACTCCGGATGCCAGCTGGCGTAGCGAGCGGCATTCAGGCCGGCGAGCTTGTCGGAAAGCTTCATCAGTTCGCTGATCTGCAGTGGCGTGAGCTGGCGCAGTTGCTGGATCAGTTCCTGGGCGTGGTCCAGGTATTGCGGCTGGGTGAAGCGGTGGGTGACCGGCGGGGTCTCGTAGTCCAGGGTCTTGGCGGGGGAAATCACCATCAGCATCGTTCAGGCTCCTCGAATCGTCGGGCGATTGTAGGGGCTGGAGACGTCCGGCTCCACCTATGCGGTCGATAGGGAAAGGCGCCGCCGACCGAACGGCGCCGAGGTATCAGGCCTGGACGGGAGCGAGGTGCGCGGCGACGCTGCCCCGGGCGGCGAACACCACCAGGTGGTCGGCGGCGACGCGGATACCGACGTCATCGCCCGGCTGGTGGTCGGCATGGCTGGGGAAGATCGATTCCAGCTGGGTACCGGTGGGCAATTGCAGGCGGTACAGGGTGGCGGCGCCGAGGAAGGTCTTGCCGACGATCCGCGCCTTCAGCTCGCCCTGCGGCGCGTGCACTAGGTCGTCCGGGCGCAGCAGGACGTCTACCGCGCTGCCGGAAGGCAGGCTGTAGGCGCGATTGCCGCGGATCACGCCGAGTTCGGTCTGCACCGTATCGGGGCTGAGCAACTGGCCGCGAATGAAGTAGCCCTGGCCGACGAAGCTGGCGACGAAGGGCGTCAGCGGCTCGTGGTAGAGGTTGTAGGGAGTGTCCCACTGTTCCAGGTGACC
Organism: Pseudomonas aeruginosa; assembly: GCF_001457615.1. Taxonomy (GTDB): domain Bacteria; phylum Pseudomonadota; class Gammaproteobacteria; order Pseudomonadales; family Pseudomonadaceae; genus Pseudomonas; species Pseudomonas aeruginosa. The sequence goes on from NZ_LN831024.1 coordinate 1,534,021, forward strand.
TTCCTTGAACACGCCGATGTGGTCGCAGACGGCGAAGGCTTCTTCCTGGTCGTGGGTCACCAGGATCGCGCTGGTGCCGCGTGCCTTGAGGATCTCGCGAACCTCCTGGCTGAGGCTGCGGCGCAGTTCCACGTCGAGGTTGGAGAAGGGTTCGTCGAGCAGCAGCAACAGCGGTTCGGGCGCCAGCGCGCGGGCCAGGGCCACCCGTTGTTGCTGGCCGCCGGAGAGTTCGTGGGGGTGGCGCGCGGCGAGGTGGTCGAGCTTGACCAGCTCCAGAAGCTCGCGCACCAGGCGTTCGCGTTGTGGATGCTTGCGGATGCCGAAGCCGACATTGTCGGCCACGCTGAGATGGGGGAACAGCGCGTAGTCCTGGAACACCATGCCGATCCGGCGTTTCTCCGGCGCCAGGGTGAAGCCGGGACGCGAGATGACTTCGCCGCCCAGCTCGATCTGCCCGGCCAGCACCGGTTCGAAGCCGGCGATGGCGCGCAGGGTGGTGGTCTTGCCGCATCCCGAAGGACCCAGCAGGCAGCCGATGTCTCCGGCATTGAGGTGCAGGTCGAGGTCCTGCACCACTTTCTGCGAGGCGTAGCCGCAGGCGAGATCTTTCAGGTTCAGCAGCAGGTCGTGGCTCATGGGCTCAGGCGTAATGGGCGTGTTCGATCAGCAATTCGAGGAGGGCCTTCTGCGCGTGCAGACGGTTCTCTGCCTGGTCCCAGGCTACCGAGCGCGGGTCGTCCAGCAACTCTTCGCTGATTTCCTCGCCGCGGTGGGCCGGCAGGCAGTGCATGAATAGTACATCGTCGGCGGCCCCATCGAGCAACGCGGCGTTCACCTGGTAGGGACGGAACAGGGCGATGCGCGCGGCGGCTTCGTCTTCCTGGCCCATCGAGGCCCACACGTCGGTGCTCACCAGGTGCGCGCCGGCCACCGCCTCGCGCGGGTCGCGGACGACGCGCAGGCGGTCGCCGGCAAGGGCGACGAACTCGGCCTTCGGCTCGTAGCCCTCGGGGCAGGCCACGCGCAGCTGGAAGTCGAACTTCAGCGCCGCTTCTATATAGCTGTTGCACATGTTGTTGCCGTCGCCGATCCAGGCCACGGTCTTGCCCTGGATGCTGCCGCGGTGCTCGTGGAAGGTCTGCATGTCGGCGAGCAACTGGCAGGGGTGCAGGTCGTCGGACAGGCCGTTGATCACCGGCACCTTCGAGTGCGCGGCGAATTCCGTCAGGGTGGCGTGGGCGAAGGTGCGGATCATCACGCCGTCGAGCATCCGCGACATGACCCGGGCGCTGTCGCCGATCGGCTCGCCGCGGCCGAGCTGGGTGTCGCGCGGGGAGAGGAAGATCGCCTGGCCGCCGAGCTGGATCATCCCGGCTTCGAAGGACAGGCGGGTACGGGTCGAAGCCTTCTCGAAGACCATGCCCAGGACCCGGCTCTTCAGCGGCTCGTAGAGCACGCCTCGGTTGCGCAGGTCCTTCAGCTCGCTGCCGCGGCGGATCAGACCGATCAGCTCTTCGGGGCTGTAATCCATAAACGAGAGAAAGTGCCGTACGCTCATCGCTGACTACCTTTTATTTTTACTGCTGGCCGAGGCACTGGCCGGCTTTCGCGAGAGAAAACGGGACTGGACCTGCGGCGGGACCGCAACGTGCGGGAAAATAGGGGAAGGCGCGATCTTATAAGGAAATGTCGCGGAAACACAAGGAGGGGCTTGGAAGGCGCGGGTTACGGGGTTTTTCCCGGGTCTTCGCGGTTGTCCCGCCGCCAAAGTCCCGCCTCGTCGATCTATCGGTTGGGCGGGGCGACGCTTTATGCTGTGTGCGCCCGAATGCCTTCATGGAGGAGGCGGGTTTCGGACCAGGGAGGTCGAACATGCACACGGGAGAAACACTCGCCGCCGCGCCGCCGGCACGGCCATTGCGCCAATCGCGGCTGGGCGGCCTGTCGCTGTTCCTCGCCCTGGTCGGGGTCGCCATCGCGCTGGCGGTGATGGCGCTGGCGCTCGGCGAGCGGATCGACCTCAGCGACGAGAACCATCTGCTCGGCCTGTTCGCCGCCTTGCTGGCGGTCTTCGCGGTATCGACCTGCGGCCTGGTGCTGGGCCTGGCCGGCCTGCTCAGGCGCAGCCGCAAGCGTCACCTGGCCCTGGCCGGCATCGTCCTCAACCTGTCGTGCCTGCTCTGGGGCTGGCATGCGCTGAGCACGGCGGCGGCCGCGATCCTGATGGTCCTGGGGCAAACCGGGTTGTCGTTCCTCAGCGCCCTGGCGGTGCTGTTCGGCATGATCTTCTTCCGCCAGGCCTGACCCGTTCAGCGACTGTGCGCAGGCAGCCTGGGCGCCCGCCGTTCGGCCGCTCGTTCATCGGATTGCCGGATTGCGGCCATTCGTCGCGGATTTGCAGGGGGAGGGGCTCAGCCGGGGAAGGAGGGTGCGAGAGGAGCAAAAGGTGAGCCCCGGAGGTGCGGATCTCCGGGGCTCGTGCGGCACGGTGGTGCGGGCACCGGGTCGCGATCAGCGCTGGAAGGGATAGTACAGCGCTGGATGGACAGTATAGCGCTATGCATTTCGCATGAATCCTTTAGTTAGGTCTTTTTCTCATATTTGCAGCGGTTTCGTGACCGAGGGCAATGAAGTGGCTTTTTCCCCTTGCCGCCCGCCGGAACCCATCCAACGGCTGGAATGCCCTCGTAACCGAAGTCAGAAACGCCAGTCGACGGCCAGTCCGACGCCATGGTCCTTCTCGCGGCTGCCCAGCAGGCCGTTGTAGCCCAGCCGCACGCTCACTTCGCGATTCACCGCGAGGCTGGCGTCGACGCCGAGCAGCGCGGCGTCGCGGGACAGGGCCACGCTTTCCACGCTGAATGGCTGGCTGCCGCTGGCGAACGCCAGGTGGCGTTGCGGGGTGGTGTCGCTCAGGTTGTGGCGCCAGCCGAGGGTGCCGGAGAGCGCCAGGCGGCGTCCGGCATCCAGCTCGAAATGCCGTTTCGCGCGCAGGCCCAGGGTGGTGAAGGCGGCGTCCAGGTTGTCGTCGCCACCCTCCAGGGCCGCGGCGCTACCGCGTTCGCGGAAGTCATCGCTGGCGACGTGCACGTAGGCCAGCCCGGCGAAGGGTTCCAGCTCCAGGCTGCGCCAGCCCAGCGCGTAGGCGGCCTCGGCGAACAACTGGCTGCTCTGTGCGTCGAGCTTGGCCTTCTGCTTGCCGGCCACGGCGCCGTATTGCAGGTCGCGCTTGACCTCGGCGCGGTGCCAGGCGTGCGCTGCGCCGAGGCTCAGGCGCCATTGCTGCAATTGCCGACCGAGGTAGGCGCCGAGGTGGTAGCTGTCGATGCTGGCGGAGGATTGCAGGCTGCTGTCCATGTTCAGCGAGCTGTTGCTGTAGCCGGCCACCAGGCCGAGGCGCGTGTCGCTGGCGACCTGGCTGTCGACGCCGAGCAGGAAGCCGCCGACCGAATGCCGGTAGCCTTCGCTGCCGTGGCTGCCATCGGCGCTCTTGCCCCAGGAGCCGAGCGCCTTGAACCAGCCTTCGGGAGCCTCCCCGCCGGCCTCGCCGTCGCTGGTCTGGCGCAGGCGTTCGCCGACGCTGTCGCGCAGATAGCGGCTGTCGTTGAGCAACAGGCCGGCGAGCGCCGGGTAGATTTCCCCGGACAATTGCTGGAAGGCCCGTTGGGCGGTTGCGGCGTTTTCCGACAGGAGCAGGCTTTCGTAGACCGGGTTGCCGGCGCCGAGCGTTTCCACGGCCCCAGCGACCGCCGCCTGGTTGGGCGTCTGCGCGACGCTGGCGAGGGCCGTGCCGTTGCGTCCGATATCCAGGCGGATGGCGTTGGCCGCGTAGTCCAGGGTGCCGCCGAGGAACAGGTAGTTCGGCAATACCGCGTCGAAGCGCCCGTCGATGCCGCCGGCGGCGTCGAGGATGTCGTAGCGGCGGCCGACCAGGCTCTCGACCTGGGACTGGCTGAGCAGGTCGGGGCTGTTTTCCATGGCCAGGGTGACGTTGCCGCCCGCGATGCTCGCCTTGCCGCTGGCGACGATCCGGTCGCTGGCGCTTTCCGAAAGCTCCACCGCGTAGGTCGAGCCGGATTCGAAGCGCAGGTCCCCGGCGACCTCCAGGGTGCCGATGGAGTTGCCCGCGGCCACCGTGCCGCCGGAGCGCGCCAGCAGGCCGCCGATCCTGCCGCTGCCGCCGAGGGTGCCGCCGGCATTGACTTCGACGGCGGACAGCAGCGAACCGTCGACGCTGAGCAGCCCGCCATCGACCAGGGTCGGCCCGCGATAGGTGCTGTCGCCGCTCAGGACCAGGCTGCCGGCACCGGCCTTGACCAGGCTGCCCTGGTACTGGCGCTGGGCGGCGGCCTGGTCGCGGGCCATGCCGATGGCATAGTCGGTGCGTTCCTGCTGGCTGGCACCGGCCGGCAAGCCGTTTTCCCAGCCCTTGTCCTTCAGCGTCCGCTGCCAGGCCGCGTGCTCGGCGGCGTCCTCGGCCTGGCGCTGGAGCAGGGCGCTATCGGAAATCGGGTTGCTCCATTCGTCGCGCAGGCCGGCCGGGAGGTTGGCCTCGAAGCGGCCGAGCAATTGTCCAGGCCCATGCATCGCCCGACCGAGATCCGGCACGCCCCAGCCGACGGTGTCGGTGGGGGCGCCGGTCGGCGTGCCGTCGAGCTGGGTGGCGGTGGTCAGCAGAACCTGCAGCGCCTGCTCGTTGTTCAGGTACGGATAGCGCTGCATGACCAGGGCCAGCGCGCCGGTGGCGTGGGGCGCGGCCATCGAGGTACCGGACTTGTTGGCGTAGCCGCCGCCGGGCATGGTGCTGTTGATCAGGCGGCCGGGCGTGGTGATGCACCAGTACTTGGCGATGCCGCAGCGGTTGTAGCGCTGGCCGTTCTGCTGGTCGAGGCCGGACACGGCCAGCCAGTGGCCTTCCAGGTCCGGCTGGAAGTAGGGCAGGGCGGAGCGCACGCTGGCGTTGGCGTAGCCGCTGTTGCCGGCGCTGAAGACGTTGATCACGCCCTGGCGGGAGACGCCGGCGGCGGCGTCCAGCCAGGTGGAGCGCCCGTAGTGCTGGGCATAGGCGGCGTGCAGGCCGTCGAGGGTCTCGTAGCTGACGTCCTTGGGCTGGCTGCCCCAACTGTTGTTGATCGCCCGCACCCCGGCGTCGGCCAGCGCCTGGTAGGCGGCCTTGAAATAGTTCGGGTCGGGCGTCGGGCCGAACAGGAAGCTGTCGTTCTGGTTGGTGTTGGCGACATACACCTGTGCCGCGTAGGCCACCCCGTGCATGCCGACGCCGTCGCGCGAGGCGCCGAGGGTGCCGCCGACGTGGGTACCGTGGGAGTCGTTGTTGCCGTTCATCGCGCCGCTGACGCTGAACGGCGTGCCGTCGACATAGGTGCCGCTGGCCGTCACCGGCTGGTAGCGCGAGGCGGGAGTATCCGGATGGCTCGGGTCGAAACCGGAGTCCATCTCGCCGATCTTCACGCCCTGGCCGTCGATGCCGGCGGCATAGGCCTGGTCGGCCCGCAACCGTTCCAGGCCCCAGTCCTGCTGGTATTCGGCGGAGCGCCAACTGGCCGGATCGCCGGGCCGACCGGCTTCGACATAGGCGGCCGTGGCCGGCTGTGCGATCCAGGCGCCCAGCAGCAGGGCGGCTGACAACGAGGTGGGGCGAGGGCGGAAGGAGTGGTCGTCGGTCATGCGGTCTCCACGCTTTATTGGTCTTGTCGGACAGGGGTGGACTCGAAGAGACAAGGTTTAGCACCGGCTTTCGCCGCGCCGGAATTCCCAGGTGGATAGTTGACAGCCGGACAAACGGCACGCCTCCCCTCTACCGCGCCCATCGGCCAGCCTGATGCCTGGCGATTCAGCCGACTGACGCTGCTGGCGCGGCGGCGGAAGGCGCCGCATAGTGCCGATTCGACGACTAGACCGGTCGTCTGGTCCTCGCGTACGCGCCGGGCCGCGACGGCCGGCGACGACAATGAAGAGGCGAGCCATGAGCAAGACCCTCCACTACCGTGCGTGCCATCTCTGCGAGGCCATCTGCGGGCTCGCCATCGAGACCGAGAGCGACGAGGGCGGCGTGCCGCGGATCCGCTCGATCAAGGGCGACCCGCAGGACAGCTTCAGCCGCGGCCATGTCTGTCCCAAGGCGGTGGCCCTGCAGGACATCCAGGACGACCCCGACCGCCTGCGCCAGCCGTTGCGCCGGGTCGGCAGCGAGTGGCAGCCGATCGGCTGGGACGAGGCCTTCGCGCTGGTGGCCAGCCGCCTCGGCGAGATCCGCGAGCGCCATGGCAACGATGCGGTGGCGGTCTACCAGGGCAATCCGAGCGTGCACAACTACGGCCTGATGACCCATAGCAACTACTTCCTCGGCCTGCTGAAAACGCGCAACCGCTTCTCCGCGACTTCCGTCGACCAGTTGCCGCATCACCTGGTCAGCCAGCAGATGTACGGCCATGGTTTGTTGATCCCGATCCCCGACATCGACCACACCGACTTCATGCTGGTGCTCGGCGGCAACCCGCTGGCGTCCAACGGCAGCATCATGACCGTGCCGGACGTGGAGAAGCGCCTGAAGGCGCTGAAGGCCCGCGGCGGCCGGTTGGTGGTGGTCGATCCCCGGCGCAGCGAGACCGCGGCTATCGCCGACCGGCACCTGTTCATTCGTCCCGGCCAGGATGCGGCGCTGTTGCTCGGGATACTCAACACCCTGTTCGAGGAGAACCTCGGTCGCCCCACGCCGCTGCCGGTCGACGGGCTGGAGCGGGTGCGCGAGGCGGTCGCGGTCTTCGACGCCGAGTCCATGAGCGCGCGCTGTGGCGTGCCGGCCGAAAGCATTCGCCAACTGGCGCGGGATTTCGCCGCCGCCGAACGGGCGGTCTGCTATGGCCGGATGGGCGTTTCCACCCAGGCCTTCGGCACGCTCTGCCAGTGGCTGGTGCAACTGATCAACCTGGTCACCGGCAACCTCGACCGGGTCGGTGGCGCGCTGTGCACCTCGCCGGCCCTGGACCTGGTGGCGAGTACCTCGGGTGGCCACTTCGGCCGTTGGCGCAGCCGCGTCTCGGGGCTGCCGGAATATGGCGGCGAACTGCCGGTGGCGGCATTGGCGGAAGAAATCCTCGGTGAAGGCGAGGGGCAGGTGCGCGCGCTGGTCACGGTAGCCGGCAACCCGGTGCTGTCCACGCCCAACGGGAGGCGGCTCGAACAGGCCCTGGACGGCCTGGAGTTCATGCTCAGCATCGACCTCTACATCAACGAGACGACCCGCTACGCCGATCTCATCCTGCCGCCCACCGCGCCGCTGGAGCACGATCACTACGACACCACCTTCAACGTCTTCGCCGTGCGTAACGTGACCCGTTTCAACGAGGCCGTGCTGCCGCGTCCCGAGGGTGCGCTGCACGACTGGGAGATCTTCGTCGGCCTGGCGCGGGCCTTCGCCGCGCGCAACGGCCTGGAGCTGAAACCGACCCTGGAGCCGCAGCAGATGATCGACCTCGGCCTGCGCGCTGGCGCCTACGGCGACCGTTCCGAGCACAGGCTGAGCCTGGCCACTCTGCGCGAACATCCCCACGGCATCGACCTCGGGCCGCTGCGGCCGAACCTGGCGCCGCGCCTGAAGACCGCCGACCAGCGCATCCAGGCCGCGCCGCCGCTGTTCGTCGACGACCTGCAACGCTTCGCCGCACAGCCGCTGCCTGCGTCCGACCAGTTGCTGCTGATCGGACGACGCCACGTGCGCAGCAACAATTCCTGGATGCACAACTACCATCGCCTGGTGAAGGGCAAGCCGCGTCATCAGTTGCTGATGCACCCGCGGGACCTGGAGGGTCGCGGCCTGGTCGACGGGCAACGGGTGCGGGTGCGCTCGCGGGTCGGCAGCGTGGAGGTGGAGGTGGCGGCGAGCAGCGAGATGATGCCCGGGGTGGTCAGCCTGCCGCACGGCTGGGGCCACGCGCGGCCCGGCGTGCAACTGGCGATCGCCCGCGCCCAGGCCGGCGTCAGCGCCAACGACCTGACCGACGAGCGTCATCTCGACCTGCTGTCGGGTAACGCCGCGCTCAACGGCCTGCCGGTGGAGGTGGAAGCGGCCTGAGCGGGTCGACGGAACGCGAGAGTAAAGCCGAGCGTCGCGCTAGGCTTTCCGATACAATACCGGTCATTATTTGCCGAGTTACCGTGTCGAAACGTTCCTGTTGAGGTAAGCCATGGACATCATCGAAACCATTAAAGAGCAGATCGCCAACAACCCCATCCTGCTGTACATGAAGGGTTCGCCGAACGCCCCGCAGTGCGGTTTCTCCTCGCGCGCGGCCCAGGTGCTGATGGCCTGTGGCGAGAAGTTCGCCTACGTCGACATCCTGCAGAACCCGGAAATCCGCGCCAACCTGCCGAAGTACGCGAACTGGCCGACCTTCCCGCAGCTGTGGGTCAATGGCGAACTGGTCGGCGGCAGCGACATCCTCGCCGAGATGTTCGAGAAGGGCGAACTGCAGACCCTGGTCAAGGACGCGGCGGCCAAAGCCAACGCCTGATCCGCGCATCCGACGAAGAGCCCCGCCTTGTGCGGGGTTTCTTTTTTGTCCGGAGAAACCAGCAAGGAAACCGGGAGCCTCCATGTCGGAAGTCAATCCTCGCCAGGGTCGCCTGGCTTGCATCTATTTCTTCGCCATGGCCGGGCTGGTCATCGGCAACCTGATGGGACGCATCCCGGCGCTCAAGGAGCAGACCCAGCTGGACGAGCGCGCGCTCGGCCAGGCCCTGCTCGGCGTCGGGGTCGGCGCGCTCACGGCGTTCCCGTTGAGCGGTTTCCTGGTCCAGCGCATCGGCAGCCGCAGCGTAGTGATCGGCGGTTGCCTGATCATGCTGCTGGTGTTTCCGCTGCTCGGCCTGAGCCAGGGCTGGTGGCAACTGGCGTTGGCCTTCTACGTGCTGGGCGTGAGCTTCGCCGGGATGGACGTGGCGATGAACATCCAGGCGGTGGATGTCGAGCGCCTGCTCGGCAAGCCCTGCATGTCCATGCTGCATGGCATGTACAGCCTCGGTTGCCTGGTCGGTGCGTTGAGCGCCGCGGCCCTGGCCGGACTGACGCCGTTCTGGCACTTCCTCATTCTCACCGCACTCGGCCTGCTGAGCCTGCCATTCTTCGTACGCGCGTTGCTTCCGCCGGACCCGAGCAAGGCGGGCGCGCGCAAGGGCGGCGGCTTCACCTTGCCGCCGCGGGCCTTGCTCGGCCTGGGCCTGCTGATTCTCTGCGCGTTCGTTTCCGAGGGCGGCGTGGCTGACTGGAGCGCGCTGTTCCTGCACAGCGTTCTGGATGCTTCCGAGCGGGTGGCGGCGCTGGGCTTCGCGGCGTTTTCCGCGGCGATGGTGGTGGGGCGGCTGTTCGGCGACCGCCTGCGCGGACGCATCGACGATGCGCCGTTGCTGCGCGGCCTGGGTTCGCTGGCCACGCTGGGCATGCTGGTGGCGCTGTTCAGCCCCTGGCCGGCGCTGAGCATCGCCGGTTTCGGGGTGGTTGGCCTGGGACTGTCGGTGATGGTGCCGATCGTGATCAGCGCTGCTGGCAACCAGCCGGGCATCGATCCGGTGATCGGGGTCGCCGCCGTCTCTACCGTGGGGTATGGCGGACTGCTGATGGGACCGCCGCTGATCGGCCTGCTGGCCCACGAGATCGGCCTGCGCTGGGCATTGCTGGTACTGGTCGGTCTTTGCCTGTTGCTGGCCCTGCGCGCCGATCTGGTCCGGCGCAGGCCGCGCAGCGCCTGAGGCTTTCTGGCGGCAAGAAAAAAGCGCCGGCGGGGCAGGCCGCCGGCGCTTCGTCGTGGTTCCCGATCAGTCGTCTTCGTGCATGTGCGACTGCAGGTAGTTCTCCAGGCCGACTTTCTGGATCAGGCCCAGCTGGGTTTCCAAGTAGTCGATGTGCTCTTCTTCCGACTCCAGGATGTCCTTCAGCAGGTCGCGGCTGACGTAGTCGTGCACCTGCTCGCAATGCACGATGGCTTCGCGCAGGTCCTTGGTCGCCTTCAGCTCCAGGTTCAGGTCGCACTGCAGCATTTCCTGGGTGTTCTCGCCGATCAGCAGCTTGCCGAGGTCCTGCAGGTTGGGCAGGCCTTCGAGGAACAGGATGCGCTCGATGAGCTTGTCGGCATGCTTCATCTCGTCGATCGACTCGTGGTACTCATGGGCGCCGAGGCGCTTCAGGCCCCAGTCGTTCCACATGCGCGAGTGGAGGAAGTACTGGTTGATCGCGATCAGCTCGTTGCCGAGGATCTTGTTGAGGTGCTGGATGACTTTCTTGTCGCCTTTCATGCCGAATCCTGCCGTCGTAGTGGGTGTGATTCGCCAAGTTTGGCCGCGACGAAGCAGGGTGTCAAACCTAAGTTATTGAAATATAAGGGAAAAAGAATATGAATACGAATGTTTTCTTTCCGCGTTCTGCCGCTAAGTCATTGAATTGAAGGCATAAAAAAACCGGGCGCCAGGCCCGGTTCTTCTGAAAGAGGGATAAAAAATATTTTTCAGGCAGCGACGAACGCCGTAGTCCCGAACGCCGGTACCGGCTGGGCACTCTGCAGGTCGTTGAGGGTTTCGCGTACCACCTGCTTGGCCAGGCATGCGCACTTGCCGCACTGGGTACCGACGCCGGTGGCTTCGCGAACCTCACGATAGCTGCAGCAGCCTTCGTAGATGGCATCGCGGATCTGGTTGTCGGTAACACCTTGGCAGAGGCAGACGTACATGGCGATCTGGCTACTGGGAAGTTGAGTTGGAAAAGATACTAATAATAATGAGAATGATTGTCAAAGTTCCCTGGAGCGTTTTAGTCGGGTTTTTTTCGCCCCCCGACAAATGGCTTTGTCGGACAAAGACTTAGCGCCGGCTGGGGCGGGGTGTATGATGGTTGTTTCCCGGGGAACGGCGCCCCTGACATCGAGGCTTCACGAGGAGCCGGCAGGCTGCGGTGCCGTCCTTCAACCTTCCGCTTAAAGGAGACATGGAATGAGCGTACTCGTAGGTAAGAAAGCGCCTGACTTCAACGTTGCCGCGGTACTGGGCAATGGCGAGATCGTCGAGAGCTTCACCCTGTCCGAGGCCATCAAGGGCAAGTACGGCCTGGTGTTCTTCTATCCGCTGGACTTCACCTTCGTCTGCCCGTCCGAGCTGATCGCCCTGGACCACCGCATCCCGGAATTCCAGGCGCGCAACGTCGAGGTGATCGGCGTTTCCATCGACTCCCACTTCACCCACAACGCCTGGCGCAACACCCCGGTGGACAAGGGCGGCATCGGTGCCGTCAAGTACACCCTGGCGGCCGACACCAAGCACGAGATCGCCAAGGCCTATGACGTCGAGTCCGACGGTGGCGTGGCCTTCCGTGGCGCGTTCCTGATCGACAAGGAAGGCGTTGTGCGCTCGCAGATCGTCAACGACCTGCCGCTGGGCCGCAACATGGACGAGCTGCTGCGTCTGGTCGATGCCCTGCAGTTCCATGAGGAGCACGGCGAAGTCTGCCCGGCCAACTGGAAGAAGGGCGACAAGGGCATGACCGCATCGCCCGAAGGCGTGGCCAAGTACCTGGCCGAGAACGCCAGCAAGCTGTAAGAAGAGCCTGCTTCGCGCGTTGGAAAAAAGCCCCGCTTCGGCGGGGCTTTTTCATGGGTTCGCGGGGGCCGGCAGCCCCATCCCAGGTCACGCGCCTCGCTCCGAAGAGGGGGAGATTGCCTGACCGGTCGCGTAGGACGGATAACGTCCTGGCGTTATCCGCCTAAGTGGGCCGAGGCTCAGTCGTCGTCGTCCATCCAGCCGCCCATTTCCTTCCAGCGGTTGACGATGCCGCAGAACAGCTCGGCGGTCTTCTCGGTGTCGTAGCGTGCCGAGTGCGCCTCGCGGTTGTCGAACTCCATGCCGGCGGCCTGGCAGGCCTTGGCCAGGACCGTCTGGCCGTAGGCGAGGCCAGCCAGGGTGGCGGTGTCGAAGCTGGAGAAGGGATGGAACGGATTGCGCTTGATCCCGGTACGCGCCACGGCGGCATTGAGGAAACCGAGGTCGAAGCTGCTGTTGTGGCCGACCAGGATCGCCCGCTTGCAGCCATTGGCCTTCAGCGCCTTGCGGATGCCGCGGAAGATCTCGGTGAGTGCCGCTTCCTCCTGCACCGCCATGCGCAGCGGGTGGTCAAGCTTGATGCCGGTGAATTCCAGCGCGGCCGGCTCGATGTTGGCGCCTTCGAAGGGCTCGATGCGGAAGAAGTAGGTGTGTTCCGGGAACAGGAAGCCTTTCTCGTCCATGCCGACAGTGGTCGCGGCGATTTCCAGCAGCGCGTCGGTGGCCGAGTTGAAGCCGCCGGTCTCGACGTCCACCACTACCGGCAGGTAGCCGCGGAAGCGGCGCGCCATCGGATGGCGCGGGCCGCTGGGGAGGCTGCCGTCGAATTCGTCGTCGAAGTTGTCTTCGCTCATGCCCCGGCCTCCAGCAGTTTCCAGCGGAGTGTCTCGCCGGCGCGCAGCGGCACCACGTCGAAGTCGCCGAAGGGGAGGCTGGCGGGCGCCTGCCATTCCTCGCGGACCAGGGTGATCCGGTCGGTGTTGCGCGGCAGGCCATAGAAGTCCGGGCCGTGCAGGCTGGCGAAGCCTTCCAGCTTGTCCAGCGCATTGCGCTGTTCGAAGGCCTCGGCATACAGCTCGATGGCGGCGTAGGCGCTGTAGCAGCCGGCGCAACCGCAGGCGGCTTCCTTGGCGTGGCGGGCGTGCGGCGCCGAGTCGGTGCCGAGGAAGAATTTCGGATTGCCGCTCACCGCGGCGTCCAGCAGGGCTTCCTGGTGGGTGTTGCGCTTGAGGATCGGCAGGCAATAGAAGTGCGGACGGATACCGCCGACCAGCATGTGGTTGCGGTTGTACAGCAGGTGATGGGCGGTAATGGTCGCGCCGACGTTGGCCGGGGCTTCCCGGACGAACTGGGCGGCGTCGCCGGTGGTGATGTGCTCGAAGACCACCTTCAGGGTCGGGAAGCGCTCGACCACCCGGCGCAGGTGCTCGTCGATGAACTGCTTCTCACGATCGAATACGTCGACCTCGGCGCGGGTCACCTCGCCATGCACCAGCAGCGGCATGCCGACCTCGGCCATCGCCTCGAGCGCTTCGAAGATATTGTCGATGCGGGTCACGCCAGAGTCCGAGTTGGTGGTGGCGCCTGCCGGATAGAGCTTGGCGGCATGCACAAAGCCGCTGGCCTTGGCGGTACGGATTTCCTCGGCGCTGGTGCGGTCGGTGAGGTACAGCACCATCAGCGGCTCGAAGCGGCTGGCGGCGGGGCGGGCGGCGAGGATGCGCTGCCGGTAGGCGTCGGCTTCGGCGGCGTTGCGCACCGGCGGCACCAGGTTCGGCATGACGATGGCGCGGCCGAAGGTGCGGGCGGCGTCGCCGACGGTATTGGCCAGCGCGGCACCGTCACGCAGGTGAATGTGCCAGTCGTCGGGGCGCAGGAGGGTGAGACGGTCGGACATGGGGCTTCCAGGACGGGATTTCGTGGGGGGAAATGCTACCGGAAAAGGGGGGGCGGGGCACTCGCTATCAAGTTTTGTCCGGGCCGTCCGATACATCCTTCGTATTTGGACGCTTTCCCGGAGCCCGCCGTCGTGCAGCCGCGCCTTCTTCTATTGCCTTTCCTGCTCAGCAGCCTGCCGGCGCTGGCGGTGACCTTCCAGACGCGGCTGGAGAGCGTCGAGTGGAAGGTCGAAGGCGACCAGTTCGAATGCCGCCTGTCGCAGCCGGTGGCGAATTTCGGGGTCGGCGAGTTCGTCCGGCGTGCCGGCGAGCAGGCGACCTTCCGCCTGAAGCCCGAGGCCCAGTGGCTGGGGCGCGGGTCGGCGACCCTGCTGGCTGCCGCGCCGCCCTGGCGACCGGGACAGGGCGACATCAACCTTGGCCAGGTCAGCATCGGTAGCGGCGAGGTGCCGTTCAACAGCAACCAGCAACAGGCCGGTCGGTTGCTCACCGGCCTGCTCGAGGGGCGCAGCCCGCTGGTCCGCCATCGCACCTGGCAGGGCGATCGCCTGGAGGTGCGCCTGCTGCCGGCGCGCTTCGCCAGCGTCTACAGCCAGTACCAGGCCTGCATCGCCAAGCTGCTGCCGGTGAACTTCGACCAGGTCAAGCTGGCCCAGGTCGGCTTCCCCGACGGCGGCACGGCGCTGAACGACGTGGCGCGAGCCAAGCTGGACATCATCCTGCAACTGCTCAAGGCCGATCCGAGCATCAACCGGATCGAACTCGACGGGCACTCCGACAACAGCGGCAACCGCCTGACCAACCGCGACCTGTCGCGCCGCCGCGCGCTGGCGGTGCAGGAGTACCTGAAGAGCAACGGGGTGCCGGAAAGCCAGATCAACGTGCGCTTCTATGGCGAGCGCTACCCGCTGGTGGCCAACAACAGCGCCGCCAACCGTGCGCGCAACCGCCGGGTCACCGTGCACCTGTCGCGCGAGGCGGTGGTCGAGCCGGCGACGGAAGCGCCGAAGGCCGAGGACAAGCCGGCGCCGCCCGCGGCAGAACCTGCCGCACCGAAGCCTCCGGCCGCCTCGCTTCAGGGAAAACCCACGGTTTGAGTCGCGCAAACGATAGAATCTGTCGCTTTTGCGTCTAAAGCTGTCGCCCCTCTGTAATTTCCCGAATGCCCTGCGTAGAATTGTCGCTTTTCGTGACGACCCCCGTGGAGTGATGGCATGGCGGATGTGAAGAAGGTAGTCCTGGCGTATTCCGGCGGCCTGGATACCTCGGTAATTCTGAAGTGGTTGCAAGATACCTATAACTGCGAAGTGGTGACCTTCACCGCCGACCTCGGCCAGGGCGAGGAAGTCGAACCGGCTCGCGCCAAGGCCCGCGCGATGGGCGTCAAGGAAATCTACATCGACGACCTGCGCGAAGAATTCGTCCGCGACTTCGTCTACCCGATGTTCCGCGCCAACACCGTCTACGAAGGCGAGTACCTGCTGGGCACTTCCATCGCTCGTCCGCTGATCGCCAAGCGCCTGATCGAGATCGCCAACGAGACCGGCGCCGACGCCATCTCCCACGGCGCCACCGGCAAGGGCAACGACCAGGTCCGCTTCGAGCTGGGCGCCTACGCGCTGAAGCCCGGCGTCAAGGTGATCGCGCCCTGGCGCGAGTGGGACCTGCTGTCCCGCGAGAAGCTGATGGACTATGCCGAGAAGCACGGCATCCCGATCGAGCGCCACGGCAAGAAGAAGTCGCCGTACTCGATGGACGCCAACCTCCTGCATATCTCCTACGAAGGCGGCGTGCTGGAAGATACCTGGACCGAGCACGAAGAAGACATGTGGAAGTGGACCGCTTCCCCGGAAAACGCGCCGGACACCCCGACCTACATCGAGCTGACCTACCGCAAGGGCGACATCGTCGCCATCGACGGCAAGGACATGACCCCGGCCGAGGTGCTCACCGAGCTGAACCGCGTCGGCGGGATCAACGGCATCGGCCGCCTCGACATCGTCGAGAACCGCTATGTCGGCATGAAGTCCCGTGGCTGCTACGAGACCCCCGGCGGCACCATCATGCTCAAGGCCCACCGCGCCATCGAGTCGATCACCCTGGACCGCGAAGTGGCCCACCTGAAAGACGAGCTGATGCCCAAGTACGCCAGCCTGATCTACACCGGCTACTGGTGGAGCCCGGAGCGCCTGATGCTGCAGCAGATGATCGACGCCTCGCAGGTCAACGTGAACGGCGTAGTGCGCCTGAAGCTGTACAAGGGCAACGTTGTGGTGGTGGGCCGCAAGTCCGACGACTCGCTGTTCGACGCCAACATCGCGACCTTCGAGGAAGACGGCGGCGCCTACAACCAGGCCGATGCCGCGGGCTTCATCAAGCTCAACGCGCTGCGCATGCGCATCGCCGCGAACAAGGGCCGCACGCTGTCCTGATCGATGCGCGCCGCCTGCGATGGAACGAAGAACCCCGGCCATGAGCCGGGGTTCTTCGTTACGGATTGCTGAAAGCGATAGCCGGGGCCGTTCAGGAAGACTTCTGGATCAGTTCGATCTTGTAGCCGTCCGGGTCGGTCACGAAGGCGATCACGGTGGTGCCGTGCTTCATCGGCCCGGCTTCGCGGGTGACCTGGCCGCCGTTGTTGCGGATGTCGTCGCAGGCCTGGTAGGCGTCGTCGACCTCGATGGCGATATGGCCGTAGCCGGTGCCGATCTCGTAGGCATCCACGCCCCAGTTGTGGGTAAGCTCGATCACCGCGGAATCCGCCTCGTTGCCATAGCCGACGAAGGCGAGGGTGAACTGGCCGTCGGGATAGTCGTTCTTCCTGAGCAGGGTCATGCCTAGCACCCGGGTATAGAAATCGATCGAGCGATCGATGTTTCCGACCCGGATCATGGTATGGAGAATGCGCATTTTCAGTGCCTCGAGCTTCACGGTCAAAGGCGGATTTTACCATGCGGCCGGCAACCGGCTGCGAGATCGGGATCGTCCCCGTCCCGGCGACCGGCCCTTTGCCGGACTTCCCTTCCTACAGGGTTTTTCGCCTCTTCCCTGAGCTGGCCGTCGATAGCCGGTCGGCCTGCCTCCGCCACCCTCCCGGGCTGCCCGCTGCGTCTCCGAGCGTGCCAGGTGTCCCGCCTCCGGTGAGCTGCCGAAAGCTCGCTGCGCCTTCGCCATGAGGACGGAAAAAGGGGGGTTGACCTTACCAAGGTGTCAAGGTCGATAACCGGCCACGGAAGCGGTTTCGTCCAGCCAGGCCACGCAGGCTCAGACCAGGAAGGCATAACAATGAATCTCAGACACTTCATCCGCATCACCGCGACGCTAGGCGTCGCGGCCCTTATCGCTGGCTGCGGGGAATCGGCGCCGCCCGGGGCGGCGAGCGCCCCGCCAAGCGTTCCCGTCGCCGAGGTGGTGGTTCGCCCGGTGACACCCTACGCCGAGTTCACCGGCTCGCTGACCGCTGTCGAGCAGGTAGAACTACGGCCGCGCGTCGCCGGCTACATCCAGGACGTTACGGTGCCGGAAGGCCGCCTGGTAGAGAAGGGCCAGCAACTGTTCCTCATCGACCCGCGCGTGTTCAAGGCGGCGCAGGATGCCGCCAGGGCACGCCTGCGCGAGGCCGAGGCCGCGGCGTTGCTGGCGCGCACCGAACACGAGCGAGCCGAGCTGCTGTATGCGCGGAAGGTCGTCGCCCGGGAGCGGCTCGACAGCGCCATCGCCTCGCGCAATGCCAGCAAGGCCCAGGTCGATGCGGCCAGGGCCGCCCTCGACGCGGCGCAACTGGATCTCGGCTTCACGCGGGTGACGGCACCGATCGGCGGGCGTGTCGGGCATATCCAGGTCACCGAGGGCAACTACGTCACCAATGGCGTCACCGCGCTGACCAGCATCGTCTCGGTCGATCCGCTGTACGTGTACTTCGATGTCGACGAGCGCACCTACCTGCAGGCCCTGGCGCCGACCCGCGGCAGGGAAGGCGAGCAGGCCCCCAGGGTCAAGGTGGCGTTGCTCACCGACGAGTCCTATGGACGAAGCAGTCGCCTCGATTTCCTCGCCAATGCCGCCGACCGCGGGACCGGCACGGTCCGGGTTCGGGCGGTGGTCGACAACCCGGACGGGCAACTGACGCCGGGGCTGTTCGCCAAGGTCAGGCTGGAGACCGGCAAGCCTCGCGAGCAGGTGCTGGTCGCCGACCATTCCATCGGCACCGACCAGGGCCGGCGCTATGTGCTGGTCGTCGACGAAGGCAACAAGACCCAGTACCGGCCGGTGGAACTCGGGCCGATGGTCGACGGCCTGCGGGTCGTCCGCCAGGGCCTGCAGCCGGGCGAGCGCATCGTCGTCAAGGGCCTGGTGCGGCCGGACATGCAGATCACGCCGCTCCTTGCGGAAATCGATGGCACGCCCGTCGACCTGTCGAAGACCGTGGGGGCCGCACAATGACATTCCCACGCTTCTTCATCGATAGACCGATCTTCGCCATCGTTCTTTCGGTGCTGATGATGATCGGAGGCATCGTTTCGTTCTTCCAGTTGCCGCTGAGCGAATACCCGGCGGTGACGCCGCCGACCGTGCAGGTGACCACCGCCTATCCCGGCGCCAACCCCGACGTGATCGCGCAGACGGTGGCGACGCCGCTGGAGCAGGCGATCACCGGGGTCGAGGGGATGCTGTACATGTCCTCGCAGTCGGCCACCGACGGGCGAATGATCCTGACCATCACCTTCGACCAGCACATCGATCCCGACATGGCCCAGATCCAGGTGCAGAACCGGGTCTCGCGGGTGCTCTCGCGCCTGCCCGACGAGGTGCAGCGGCAGGGCGTGGTCACCCAGAAGACCTCGCCGGACATCCTCATGGTGGTGCACCTGCTGTCGCCGGAGCAACGCTACGACCCGCTGTACATCTCGAACTACGCCTACCTCCAGGTGCGCGACGAACTGCTGCGCCTGCCGGGGATCAGCGATGTGGTGGTGTGGGGCGCCGGCGAATACAGCATGCGCCTGTGGCTCGACCCCGACCTGATCGCCGCGCGTGGGCTGACGGCGGGCGAGGTGATCGCCGCGGTTCGCGAGCAGAACGTCCAGGTGGCGGCCGGCGCCGTCGGCCAGGCGCCGGACTCCACCGCGGCCTTCCAGGTCACGGTGAATACCCTCGGGCGCCTGAGCGACGAAGAGCAGTTCGGCGACATCATCGTCCGCACCGGCGCCGACGGCCAGGTGACGCGCCTGCGCGACGTCGCGCGGATCGAGATGGGCGGCGATGCCTATGCGCTGCGCAGCCTGCTGGACGGCGAGCCGGCGGTGGCCTTGCAGATCGTCCAGAGCCCCGGAGCCAACGCGCTGGATACCGCCGAGGCGGTGCGTGCCACCGTGGCGAGGCTCGAAGGCAACTTCCCGGCCGGCCTGAGCGCGCGCATCGCCTACGACCCGACAGTGTTCGTCCGCGCTTCGTTGCAGACCGTGGCCACCACCCTGCTGGAGGCGATCCTGCTGGTCGTGGTGGTGGTGGTGCTGTTCCTGCGTAGCTGGCGTGCTTCGCTGATTCCGCTGATGGCCGTGCCGGTCTCGCTGGTCGGCACCTTCGCCGTCATGCACCTGATGGGTTTCTCGCTGAATACCCTGTCGCTGTTCGGCCTGGTGCTGTCGATCGGCATCGTCGTCGATGACGCCATCGTGGTGGTGGAAAACGTCGAGCGCCACATCGAGAACGGCGAGCCGCCGCTCCAGGCCGCGCGGCGTGCGATGGACGAGGTCACCGGACCGATCATGGCGATCACCTCGGTGCTGGCGGCAGTGTTCATCCCCACGGCCTTTCTCAGTGGCCTGCAGGGCGAGTTCTATCGTCAGTTCGCCCTGACCATCGCCATCTCCACCATCCTGTCGGCGCTCAACTCGCTGACCCTCAGCCCGGCCCTGGCGGGCCTGCTGTTGCGTCCGCGGCCGGCCGGAGGTGCGGTGGCGGGCGCTTCCAGCGACTGCTCCAGGTCCTCGGCCGACCGTTGCGAAATGCCCCCGAGGCCTACGGCAACGCGGTGCGCAAGGTGGTGCGGGTGAGCGGCCTGGCTCTGGTGGTGTATGGGGCCTGCTTGGCCTGACCTGGGTCGGTTTCCAGGCGGTGCCACCGGGCTTCGTGCCAATGCAGGACAAGTACTATCTGGTCGGCATCGCCCAGTTGCCGAACGGAGCGTCGCTGGAGCGTACCGATGCGGTGGTCAGGCAGATGTCCCGGATCGGCCTCGAGGAGCCGGGGTGGAGAGCGTCGTGGCCTTCCCGGGCCTGTCGGTGAACGGTTTCGTCAACGTGCCGAACGCCGCGGTCATGTTCTTCATGCTCGACCCGTTCGAATCGCGCACCTCCGCCGATCTCGCCGCGCTGGCCATCGCCGGGCGCCTGCAAGCCAGGTTCGCCAGCATTCCCGACGGCTTCCTCGGGGTCTTCCCGCCGCCGCCGGTACCGGGGCTGGGAACCATCGGCGGCTTCAAGATGCAGGTCGAGGATCGCGGCGGCGCCGGGCTGGAAGCCCTGGCCAGGCAGACCCAGGTGCTGATGATGAAGGCCACTGAGTCCGGCCAGCTCGGGGGCTTGATGACCAGCTTCGATATCAATGCCCCGCAGCTCGAGGTGGTGGTCGACCGCACCAAGGTGAAGAGCCAGGGCGTTCGTCTGGCCGATGTGTTCGAGGCATTGCAGGTCTACCTCGGCTCGCTGTACATCAACGACTTCAACCGCTTCGGGCGCACCTACAAGGTCACTGCCCAGGCCGATGCGCCGCACCGCATGCAGGCCGAAGCCATCGGGCGCCTGCAGGTACGCAATGCCGCCGGGGCGATGTTGCCGCTGTCCTCGTTCGTCACCGTGACGCCCAGCTCCGGTCCCGACCGGGTGATCCACTACAACGGCTATCCGTCGGCGGATATCAGCGGCGGCGCGCTTCCCGGCGTCAGTTCGGGACAGGCGGTGGCGTTGATGGAGCGCCTGGCCGGCGAAGTGCTGCCCGAGGGCATGACCTTCGAATGGACCGACCTGACCTACCAGCAGAAGCTGGCCGGCAACAGCGCGCTGTTCATCTTCCCGCTGTGCGTGCTGCTGGCCTACCTGATCCTCGCCGCGCAGTACAACAGCTGGCTGTTGCCGCTGGCGGTCCTGCTGATCGTGCCGATGTGCCTGCTCAGCGCGATCGCCGGGGTGTGGCTGATGGGCGGCGACAACAACGTGTTCGTCCAGATCGGGCTGGTGGTGCTGGTCGGCCTGGCGGCGAAGAACGCGATCCTGATCGTCGAGTTCGCCCGCACGCTGGAGGCCGAGGGCGCCCGTGCGCTGGAGGCGGTGGTCGAGGCTTGCCGCCTGCGCCTGCGGCCGATCCTGATGACCTCGCTGGCGTTCATCGCCGGCGTGGTGCCGTTGGTCATGGCCAGCGGCGCCGGAGCGGAAATGCGCCAGGCCATGGGCGTCGCGGTATTCGCCGGGATGCTCGGGGTGACGCTGTTCGGCCTGTTCCTCACGCCAGTGTTCTACGTACTGGTACGGGCACTGGCGGCGCGCCTGGAGCGACGCGCCGGCGGCAGCCTGGCGCATCTGGAGGGAGGCCGTCCATGAAGCCATACCTGCGGTCTTCGTTGAGCGCGCTGATCCTGCTGGGCGGCTGTGCCGCGGTGGGGCCCGACTATGCGCCGCCGAGCGCGTCCGCACCGGCCAGCTTCGGCGCGATGCCGGCGGGTATCGATGGCGGTGGCGTGGAGATCGAGTGGTGGCGCGGGTTCGACGAGCCAGACCTGGAGTCTCTGATCCAGCGGGCGCTCGCGGCGAACCTCGACATCGCCCTTGCCGGCGCGCGCCTGGACGAAGCGAAGGCGCTGCTGCGCGAGAACCGCGAAGAGTTCCTGCCGCGCGGCGGCCCGGCGTTCGATTACCAGGCCCGGCGGCGCGGCGAGGTGGAAACACCGGCCGGCCAGCAGCGCGACATCGAGACCTATCGCGGCGCGCTGGATGCTTCCTGGGAAATCGACCTGTTCGGCCGGGTGCGGCGCTCGGTGGAGGCCGCCGAGGCGCAGGCGGGCTCGCGCGAGGCCCTGCTGCGCAACGTGCAGGCGAGCGTCGCGGCTACGGTTGCCATGACCTGGTTCCAGCTACAGGGCATCGAGGCCGAACTTGCGGTGGTCCATGACATCGCCGGCAACCAGCGCGACAGCCTGGAGATGGTCGAACGCCTGGTCAGCGCCGGCTCCGCCCACGAGTTCGACCGGTTGCGCGCCGAAGCGTTATTGCACAACGTCGAGGCGGCCGTGCCCGACCTCGAACGGCGCCGCGCCGCCACCCGCAATGCGCTGGCCGTTCTCCTTGCGGAAGCCCCGCAGGCCTTCAGCCCGCCGGTCGCCCGTGCCTCCGGGGAAAGGCTGACGCTCCGCACCCTCGGGGTCGGCGACCCGGCGGGACTGCTGGCGCGTCGCGCCGACATCGCCGCGGCCGAACGCAACCTGGCGGCCGCGACCGCACGTATCGGCGTCGAGACCGCGGGGCTGTATCCGCAGGTCGAGGTACGCGGCTCGATCGGCCTGGTCGCCGGCAATCTCGATGCTTTGGACGAGAGTGGTACGTCCTTCAACGTCCTGAACCCGGTGATTCGCTGGGCGTTACTCGACCGCGGTCGCGTGCGGGCGCGGATCGCCGCCAGCGAGGCCCGTGCGCAGGAGGCATTGATCCTCTACGACCGGACGGTGCTGCGCGCCCTGCAGGAGACCGATGATGCCTTCAACGGCTATGGCGCTGCCGCTGACAGGCTCCGCCTGCGCCTGCTCGAGGCGACGGCCAATCGCGAGGCGGCGCGCCTGGCCCGGGAACGCTTCGTCCAGGGGGACGGCGAGTACCTGGACGTGCTCGAGGCGGAACGCTCGGACTACCTCAGCCGGCGCGCATTGAGCATCGCGCGCACCGAGCAGCGCCTTGCCGTCGTGGGTATCTACAAGGCGCTGGGTGGTGGCTGGGAAGCCTGCGCGGGGGCGCGGCGCTGTGGCGTGGCTACCGACGATACCTCTCCAGGCGTGGCACGGCAGCGCGACAGTCGCTCCTGATCAGCCGCCGGCGGTTTCCGGCCGCCGGCCTTCGCTCGACTGCCTGGGTCGAGGGCCGTGCGGCGCGTCCTCCGGTTATTTGGCGAACCCCGGGAGTACGGATTGCCTGGCGCGGATCGCTCGTCCCTGTCCGCCTTATCGATAAGTCGGTTCCGAACTCTTTTTCGGTAGTTCATTCAGATGGATGAGTGAAGAGGGCAGATGGAAAGTATCTGCTCGGGACTTCAATGTTCAGAAGAGTGGGGAAGTATTACTTTCTCATTGTTCTTCAGGTACGTTCCGGCTGCCCGCCGTTTCTTATTGAACGAGGTCACTCCTGTGCCTCTGCGCTCGCGCCGCACGGAGACGTCGAATACATATCGTCGAGAGGTTCTTCAGTGGTGAGTGGAGCTGGCTGAGGCGGTATCTCGGTTGCCTGGCGGAGTTGTTCTATATGTTCGTTCTTGGCTTTGCCCGTTGTTTGAAGTTTGCGGAATAACCTCTGGAACTATTCATATGAATTTTTGAAAGTTTGGTTTACCTGAGAGATTTATGAGTTGACCTTGTCACGATGGCAGGACTCATGGTTCGCAGGAGTCAACAAACCAGGAGGTTGCGATGTTTTCTTTCCATATTCCGAACATGACCTGCGGCGGTTGTGCCAAGACTGTCACCCGTATCCTGCACGGCGTCGATCCCCAGGCGCGCGTAGAGACCGATCCCCCTCGGCGCGAGGCTAGGGTCGAGAGCACTCTGGACAAGCACGCATTCCTCGAGGCGTTGAGCGAGGCCGGTTATCCGGAGGGCCGTTGAGTGCATGGGCATGACGCAGGCGTAGGGTCGGATAGTAGCGTTTCGCCCAGTGCCGGCAATAGGAAAATGATTTTCATTGAAGTCTGCGCGCCATATGCCATCAATGGCGCTTGGCTATTGTGGAAAGAACGCTTTGGAATTTGTAAATCAATATTTCAGTCGGCCGCGAGGTGACAGTTATGTGAACGGAAAGAGGCGCTGACAGGAAACCCTAAAAGTTATTCTCCGATGGATTCGCAGGCCTTTAGCTCGGGGTTTTTCGCAGCGCATCCAGTGTTATCGAAGAGCACCTTTCGGCGAACTCCGTTGTCCGCCGAGAAGGCCGCTGCATTGCTTGACCTTGCCACCGTGGCAAGCTTTACGGTCGCCCCGCACAACAACAAAAACAAGGGTGATCCAAATGACTTCAAATCCGTTACAGCAATGCTGCAGTTCTTCCTCCGATATGAATATCCGTTCCCAGCGGACAATGTCGGAACCTGCCCGAAATGCATCGGCTCTCCTGGCTGAAGCCTTGAAACCCGGTGCCTCCCTGGACCAGATCACGCTCGCGCTCGAGGCGATTCTCGCGGTCACGGCCAAAGGCCTGGGCGGCGATGCTTCGGCTTACGCGCAGTACCAGGCGTTGCTCCTGGAACTGCACGTAGGCAGCGATCCGCATACGGAGCCGACCCGCCGCTGGATGGCGAGCCAGGTCTACCTGGTCGAGGATCGTTTCGCTCCCGAGCCGGCCGGTTTCAGCGCCGTCCCGGTGGAGGAGTTCCGCAAGAAGGTCGACGCCGAGATCGAGGCGCGCAGCCGGGTGCGCCATCCCATGTCGGTCCACCTGTTCCAGGGCACGCCGCCGGTCGAGGACGTGCGCTTCTTCCTGGAACACCATTGGGTCCGTTCCTACAACTTCTACAGCCTCCTGGCGGAGCTGGCCTTCCGCTTCGAAAACATCGAGGACGCCTCGGTGTTCTACCGCAACCTCTACGGCGAGGCCGGGGCGGAGACGCCGGAGCGCTCGCACCCCGCGTTGCTGTCCCACCTGATGACCTACTTCGACATTCCGCTGCGCATCGATTTCCCGGCGCTGCATCCGCTGGAGAAGGCCTACCTCAACAACCGTATCCGTTGCGTGCGGCACACCGATGTCGCCTGGGGCCTTGCGCTCCTGTACGCGGTCGAGTCGGTGAGCTGCGTCAACCACCGGCGCATCTACGAACTCCTGCAGCGCCTGGGCGTGCCCGAGCAACCCAGCGAGTTCCATCGCCTGCACGGCACCCAGGACGAGATCGATACCGAGGAGATGTGGGCGCTGATCGCCAAGTTCGCGCCGAGCGAAGACTTCCAGCGCCAGTTCATGCAGTCGCTGGCGCGCCACTTCGAAATCAACCGGGCCTACTTCGACCTGCTCTGGGAGCAGATGCAGGCGAATTCCCTGGCCATGGCCTGATGCCTATCCAGAACAAGAACAAGGAGTACAGGATGAATACCCGCAATTTTTCCCTGCCGCAGTTGCAGAACCTGCCCATCGAAGAAGCACGCATCGTTGCCGATGCGCTGGCCGTCCACGCTACTTCCCGCCAGATCGATAGCGCCGCGAGCAAGCTGGCCGCGCTGGCCGAGGCAGGGCTCAAGGGCGACCGCCAGGCCTATGCCGCGTACCAGCAGTTGCTCTACGTCCTTTCGTTGAGCGACGACGTGGCGACCGCCCAGACCCGGCGCTGGCTGGCCCGGGCGATCTATCGCGTCGAAGAGCGTTTCATGCCCGCCGCCGATCTTTCCAGGGCGTTGTCCGAGGAGGATTTCCAGAAGCGACTCGAACAGGAAATCGCCGCGCAGTCCCGCGAGCGGCACCCGATGTCGCAGTACGTGTTCTCCGGCTCGGCCTCCCGCGCGCAGCTCCAGGTGTTCCTCCGTCACCAGTGGTTCCGCACCTTCCGCCTGTACCGCGATGCGGCCGACCTGTTGGTCAACCTGACCGATGTGGACGAGGCCGCGGCGCTCGCGCGTTACCTCTATGGCGAGTTGGGCGAGGAAGACGAAAAGGGTTCGCATCCGCGCCTGCTGGCCAAGCTGCTCGAGGCCATCGGCCTTGAGGCGGACTTCCAGGCCGTGTCGACGATGCCCGAGGAAATCGCCTACCTGAACAATCGCGCCCGTGCCTTCCGGCATGCCGAGGTCGGTTGGGGGCTGGCGGTGTTCTACATCACCGAACTGGTCGTGCCGGGGAACCACGAAAAGCTCTATCGGGCCCTGCTCCAGGCCGGCCTGAGCGAGGACCAGGCGGAGTACTACAAGGTCCACATCAGCCTCGTACCGCCGCGGGCCAAGCGCGAATGGCAACTCATCGCGCGGCGGATTCCGGACGTGCAGTTCCAGAATGCGTTCCTGACCTCGCTATCGCAGCACTTCCGTGTGGAAAGGGCCTATTACGACGCGATCTGGGAAGAGATGCAGAGCGTCAAGTGACTTCCACCGGGACAAAGCGAGCACTCGAAAATGCCAAGTCACATTACGGAATCCCGTATACACGGGGGCGCCTACTCGTCCCCGGCATTCGCCGCGATCTTTTCCGATACCAACCAGGTGCGGAGGTGGCTGGATGTCGAGCGAGCCTTGGCGGCGACCCAGGCCGAGATGGGCATCATCCCCCACGAGGCGGCGCGGGAGATCGACCGCGCCGCCCAGGTGGAGCGCTTCGACCTCACCCAACTGGGCCGCGAAAGCCTGGAGACAGGGCACCTACTGGTGCCTACCATCCGCGCCCTGGCGAGGTCGTGCGAGGGTAGCTGGGGGGAGTACGTGCACTATGGCGTGACCACCCAGGACATCCTCGACACCGGGCTGATGCTGCAGGTCAAGGAAGCCTGGGGCCATGCGCTCGGGCTCCTGCACTCGATCCGTGGCCATCTGCTGGCGCTTGCC